>JBDRQK010000224.1:0-2008 GCA_043826315.1 Chloroflexota bacterium | reverse complement strand
CCCGCCATTAAAACCTTTGCTTCCGACCATTCCGGGCCGGTGATCTGTAACCCGATTGGCAATCCCCCAGTTGAAAAACCACAATTAAGGGACATAGCTGGTAAACCAGCCAGGTTAAAGGGAGCTGTAAATCGGGTTAATCTACGCGCCATTTCCACGGCATCAGATCCTTCGATCAAAGGTGCGGTACTCGGGGTTGTGGGAAGCATAAGCAGATCGTAATCCTTAAAAAATGATCTGAATTTGTGCTTGATTTCCATTTGCACTCTTCTGACATGTGAATATTCTGAGGAAGTATAAGCTTCACCCATTTTCAAACGACGAAGTACATCGTCACCAAAATCCTGGGGAGATGAAGTCAATCGATCATGATGGTAGGTCGCAGCATCTGCCTGAGTCATTATTCCGTTGGCAAGCGCAGCCTCGCGCAACCAGGGTAGGACAATTTTTTCGACCTTTGCCCCCATTTTTTTAAAGACTTTTATGGAGGAGTTCATTGCAAATAGTACATCGGATTGTGAATCCTCTATGTAATCCCCGACTGCAAATGCAATTTTCCAATCCTTAACACCTTCTTCAAGATGTGAGACATATTCATCAACAAGGCGATCACAGGACACAGGGTCCAATGAATCATAACCTGCCATTATTTGAAGGAGGATGGCTGCATCCCGAACATTATTGGTTATTGGACCGACATGATCCAGGTTCCAGGAAAGCGGAATCACACCCTTGAGGCTTACTCGTCCATAGGTGGGTTTTAATCCAACAGTTCCGCACAATGATGCTGGAATTCTTATTGAACCACCAGTATCACTTCCCAATGCGGCAACACACATTCCAACCGCGACTGCAACTGCAGAACCTCCGGACGAGCCTCCAGGTATTCGATTAATATCCCATGGATTGAGACAGTTTCCAAAGTGGTTATTGATATTGGTCACACCTAGTGCAATTTCATGCATATTGGTCTTGCCCAGGATGATCACACCCGCCTCTTTCAATTTTGCCACAACAGCAGCATCTTCACTGGGAATATTATTCCTAAGAAAATCAGCACCCGCAGTTGTGGCAATGTCTTTTGTTTCAAAAAGATCCTTCAATCCCATCGGTATACACGAAAGGGGTTTCCCGAGAATAACTTCGTTTTCCTGTGGAGAAAGGATGGTAATAAAAGCATTTAATACCGGGTTATATTTCTCGATCTGTTTTTGATAATACTGAATTATCTCTCCAACGCTTGTTTCCCCTGATGTGAGAGCATTCTTAATGTCATATATTGATAATTGTTTATTTGATCGAAACATAAGAAATTAGGAAAAGAAAAGGGGCACGGTGTTTCGTGCCCCTCCAATGTAAATTACTTAACTCTTAGAACAAACCAAGAACCTTGCCTGTATCAAGGTCCAGGTCAACATCATAAAATACAGGGCGGGTTGGCAGACCCGGCATGGTACGCATTGTGCCCAGCAATGGGTACAAGAATCCCGATCCAACCGAAGCGCGGATATCCGCGATAGGTACCCGGAAACCGGTCGGGGCTCCTTTCAAGTTCGCATCATGACTGAATGACAGGTGGGTTTTTGCCATGCAAAGGGGTAAACCTGAAAAACCAAGCTTGGTATAAAGTTCGATCTTGGCTTCTGCTTCAGGCGAATAATCCACACCATCTGCACCGTAAATTTCCTTGCATATGATCTCGATCTTCTCCTTAATGGGAAGGTCGAGTGGGTATAGTTGTTTGAAATTACTCGGTTTATCAGCCGCATTAATTACTGCTTCAGCTAATGCTATGGCGCCAGCACCACCTTCCATCCAGTGGCGGGATTCAACTGCATCCATGGCACCAGCTGCAATAGCAGCTTTTCGAACCATTTCAACTTCAGCCGGAGTATCATCTTTAAAGGAGTTGACAGCTACCACAACATTTACGCCATATTTTAGGGCATTCTTGATATGACGTTCCATGTTTGGTAGACCTTTGCGAAGCAGATCGAGATTCTCATCT
>JBDRQK010000223.1:0-3072 GCA_043826315.1 Chloroflexota bacterium | reverse complement strand
TTTTTTACAATCATCCAGCGCTTTACAAACAACCGGAGCTGGTACTATTAATACCGCTAAATCAACTGGATCTGGAACGTCCGCAAGGTTGGTATAAACTGGTCTGCCAAATAGATTGCCAGCTTTCTGACTGACAAAATTTATTTCTCCTCTAAAACCACTATTGACAAGGTTGCGGGCAACACCATACCCTAATTTGGTTGCTTTACTTGATGCTCCCAGAACAACGACACCTTTTGGTCGAAAAAATGGTATTAAAGTTGGATCCATAAATTTTTTTCCTGATGGATGAATTTTTGATCAGCATATCCTTATGTCGGTTCCACTCATGAAAAAAAGTGGGAATTCTCTGAATATAAACATGAATTATACAGGAGAAGTTTCACAGATAGGATATAATAAGGGAGATGGAAGATCAATCTGACTTAACCTACAAATCTTACTTTCCCGTCAATCTGTTCATGTTTGTTATAGGTTGGGGAGGTGTGGGCTGGTTGATATTATTCACTCTTCCGACTGTCTGGCAACGCTGGGGATTTTTCCTCTTGTTTACCGTTGCATTAACAGCAACTGCCCTCCCAATCACTTATTATCTAAATCTGCGTTTTCCCAGCAAGCCACACGCCACACCGACCATAATCCTGCGGCAGGCAATCTGGTTGGGTGTCTATGGCAGTACTCTGGCATGGCTTCAATTAGATGATTTGGTCAGCATCTGGACGATTATCGGATTGGGATTTGGATTGGTGATGATCGAATATCTCATCCGGTTGCGCGAACGTTCCCGTTGGCAGCCATCCATAAACGACGAGGTTATACCTTTACAACCTGAGGGGTGATTCGATGGCTGATTTGCGCTCGCTCCCATCGGTCGAAGAACTCTTACAAACTAAATTAGCGAAACAATTAATTGCCAAGTACGGACGACCCCTGACTCTTTCTGCAATTCGAGAAGTATTGGGCGGAATTCGAACAAATTTCGCGTCTCAATTGGATGGAATTATTTCTGAAAGAACAGTTATTCTGGAAAAAGTAAAAAACCTCCTGGAGAATAACACACAACCTACTCTTCTACCGGTAATTAATGCCACCGGAGTAATTCTCCATACTAATCTGGGACGTGCCCCACTTAGCATGGCAGCACTCCAGGCCATGGAAAAAGTGGCGCATGGATATTCTAATCTCGAGTTTGATCTTACAAACGGGAAACGTGGTTCCCGCTTGATCCACTCAGAGAAAATACTCCAGATCCTTCTTGGGACAGAGGCGGCGTTGGTTGTCAACAACAATGCTTCCGCCGTTATGTTAGCTCTCTCAGCTCTTGCTTCTCGTAAACGTGTGATCATTTCCAGGTCTCAATTAGTTGAAATTGGGGGCGGGTTCCGCATTCCTGAAGTCATGAATCAATCCGGTGCAAAATTGGTTGAAATAGGGACAACTAATCAAGTGCATTTACATGACTATGAACTGGCTTTAACAGAACCTTCAGCACTGGTATTGCATGCACATCATTCCAATTTCAAGATCATCGGTTTCACAAGTGAACCAGATTTACGGGACATCGCCGTAATTGCACATAATGCCGGTTACCCTCTTTTGGATGACATTGGTTCAGGTGCTTTAATAAAGACTGAACGGTTTGGCCTGGCACATGAACCCACTGTCCAGGAATCATTGGCTGCAGGTGCTGATCTGGTATTGTTTTCAGGAGATAAGCTGGTTGGCGGACCCCAGGCAGGAATAATTGTTGGTAGAGCCGATTTGATCCAAAAATTAAAGAAGCATCCCTTGGCCAGGGCTGTCCGAGCAGATAAAATGTGCCTGGCTGCATTAACGGCAACATTACTACATTACTTGTTAGATGAAGCAGAAAATGAGATCCCAATCTGGCGTATGATCGCAACTCCTCCGGAGCAAATCAAAATCAGGGCAAATAACTGGGTCAGTAAAATCGGTGTCGGAGAAGTCATACCAGGTTTTTCAACCATAGGTGGTGGGAGCCTACCTGGAGAATCCCTTACAACCTGGCTTCTGACCCTGAATGTTGGAAAACCAGATAAATTTCTGGCAAAATTGCGATCCATGAACCCACCCATTATCGCCCGAACTGAAAATGACAGGATCCTGTTGGACCCAAGGACAGTCCTTCCTGAAAACGAGAGCAGCCTCCTGGAAGGATTACGGAGTGCCTTGGAGAAGAAGTGATTTCTTGTTTTAATAATATCTGACATTCGTAAGATTTTTCTGGAGAAACTTAAATAATGAAATCTGACATTGATGCCCTAATGCATGAAAGAAATCTTGATGCACTTATTGTTATTGGTGATGCTCAGCATAACCCTCCCATGTTTTACATGACTGGTGGCGGACATATTAATAACGCGATTCTGATCAAGCAATATAAGAAAGAGCCTGTTCTATTCTGTAACGATATGGAACGTGAAGAAGCTGCTAAGTCAGGTTTAAAGGTTCTTTGCTTTAGCGAATATCCTCTAGATGACTTTCTTAAAAAGACCAAGGGAGATCCCATCCAGGCTGGGGCATTTCGAATGCAAAACATGCTCTCTGAACTCGGATTGGCGCAAGGAACTGTCTGCCTTTATGGTAAGACCGAATTTGGGTCCTCTTTTGCTGTTTTCAGTCAGTTACAAAAAATAATGCCTGATATTACTTTTGTCGGTGAAAGCCAGGATTCTTCATTATTTATGAAAGCGATGGAAACCAAAGATGAAAGCGAAGTTGCACGTATCCGACAGATGGGAGTAATCACCACAAAAGTTGTTGCACGTGTCGCCGATTTCCTATCAAACTCCAAAGTAGATGAGAATGAGATCCTTCTACTTGAAGATGGTGTAAATCTAACCATTAGAGATGTAAAAAGTAAGATAAATTTATGGTTGGCAGAATCCGGGGTTGAGAATCCACACGGCACCATCTTCGCAATTGGTCATGATTCCGGTGTTCCCCATTCAACAGGTAATCCGGAAGACCCGGTAAAACTCGGGCAAACAATTGTTTTTGATATATTCCCATGTGAATCCGGTGGTGGATACCACTATGACTTTACACGTA
>JBDRQK010000222.1:0-4306 GCA_043826315.1 Chloroflexota bacterium | reverse complement strand
AACACATGTCCCCTTGTGGGATCTAATCGCCAAATAGGGGATTGCTCACATGCACTCCCTGGAACCGATCGCAACACCGTCCCAGAGTCAATACGGCAGTTCGCACCGCCTGCTAATAACCGAGGAGGGTAGGTGTGCCTGTAGGTGCAAATGTCGGTCGAACACTTACCCAGATATACAAGTGCTAGGAAGGAACATTCCCTCACACCGTACCAGAGTCTTTGGAGAGGGTGAAAAGCCTGAACAGTCAACTTAATAGCTATTAATAGTAAGTGAAAATAAGAAAATTCAATACAGTGTTATTCACACAATGGCTTTGTCTTCGTAAAAGAAAACTTTATTGGGTCAATGCCTGCTTCACCTACCAACTCGATTCTCATGTCTTCTTCTGGGATAAAATCAGAAAAATTTCCGTGAGTTTGGATCAATTCGATCGATCCATCCACTAATTTAACATCCAGGCTGACCTTATCATTGGTTGGTATCACGATATCATGCAGACGGATGTCTTCCTCACAAGTATTACGGATATTCAGCACGCCTCCGTTGCAATTATTGACATCAATGATCACACATTCCGGCGCGGATACAATTTCCAGGTCCAGGATGGCGGTCTTGCCTGAACAACCACCCATCATTGGGAAACCGATGGATTTTTGACAACCGGGAGCAGGACTATCCTTGATGATACAACCGCTCAGGATCAACAAGAAGATTGAGATGCATATAATGAGAGAATATTTTAAAGATCGCATGCTTTTTCCTCCTTGACTGGCACATGTTCAGGAACCAGTCGATTTTATTGGATTTTTTCAAACTGATTCCATAAAATGCTTGGGATCACTGAAATTATTATTCTATTATCATTCTAAGATTTCAGCTAGCGGACCGGATTTATCGATAATGGCATACAATGCTTTATATGGGATCAAAACGATTTGCGGTCCGGCTGCATATGCTGCCACCTGGTAAGGGTCAAATGAGATCAACAAGCCGTCGGCGGTTATGTTCCAGTTGCGATAGTTCCCGGGAATTGGATCAGCGCCTGATTCAAAATAATCAATATTCCGCAAATTGAGCTGCGTCTTGCAATAGGTTGCCACCACTTCCAGGTAATTGGATCCCGCCACGAATAGCTGCTCCAGTCTCAATTCCTGGCCGGCTGCCAGATCAAAGTTAATGGTCAGACTATAACTGCCTGGGTGTGCAGCTCCCTCGAAATACGAATTGACCTCAAACTTAAGGCTTATGATATCCCCTAGTGGCGAGAGCCGTGCATAATGCAAATCATAAGAGCTTCCCAGGGCAGCGGGAGAATTGGTGGCATCCTGCAAGACAATCTTGCGGAAGTTATCAATATCCCCATGGATAAAACCATCCACCAATTGATTGAAAAACTGAACACTGGCTTCATCACTACCCTCCAGGAAAGGGATCTCTGCGCTGATGGTGTAGGGAGGCGTTTCTCCACTCTCAGCTAGAGTTGTAGATACCAGAGATAACATTTGATGTGCGGGTAACTCTGTAATTACCTGCATGGGTGTGGAAGTCGGAATAAACGACTTAGGAGTGGGATTCGATGGTATTCCACAAGACAGCGTTGACAGAATTAAAATTAACAGGACAGAACCCGGTGTACAATCACGTTTTTTCATGGAGATTTCTCATCAATATCCAGTTTTCTTAAGCAATCGTTCCAGGCGATGATCCATCTCTTCCAGCCAGTGCTCACGTATATAGGCTGGCATGCTTGCATCCTGTTCGACCAGGTTGCGTGCCGACCGGGTCCACTGGATGGCTATCTGCGGGTCTCGTTTACGGTGCTCGTGATGCTTCGCCAGCTCAATGTGTGCATAAATATGTCCATCGCTCGCTGCCTTCTCCCACAATGTCAGGGCAGCATCCAGGTCACCACGCCGGCGCTGGAGAGTGGATAGCCGACGGACTGCCTGTCCGAAATCCGCTTCGGGTAAGCGTTCCTGCAAGCCGCGTTCATACAATCGTGCAGCCTGGTCCCACTTGCCCAGGTCTTCAAACAATCTTGCCAGGGAGATCCGATCCAATCCATGCTCTATGGATTCATGCAGAGGTTCCACCAGCATATGGTTCATATGGTTCAGCATGGCTGCCAAAGCGACGATATCCATATTGTTGTGATAGAACACGCCTGTCAGGGGGCGCGCATCCCCACTGCGCAGATAATCAAAATACAGGTAAGGGATCTCATAACCCGGCACTTCCTCACTGCTACGAGGTGCGGCGAGCACATTTTCTTCGATATATTTCAAAGTCCGGCTGGGCAGGCGGTCGCGCCACAAACGTCGCGCCAGGGGCAACAGGTCCAAGTGGACCATTTCGTTGAAGGGTATCGGCATATCATGCAGCCGGTAACGGGTTTTCAGAAGCGGACCGTCAAAGGCTTTTCCATTATAGGTAACCATGACACTGGCTGGAGCCAGGAAATCTGTCAGGGCTTCCAGGAGTGCAGCCTCTTCTCCCGGGTCACGCATAAAGAACTGTGCCAGGTGGAAACCACCATCTTCAAAACGACCCGCTCCTACCATGAAGGCATAGGTGCCGGTTCCACCGGATAAACCGCTTGTTTCGGTATCCAGAAAGACAAAATCTTCCGGTTTCATGGTGATCAGTCTATCATCCCTCGCCCACAACGACAGAGTGTCAAGTCCCTCCGAAAACAAGATAGGGACTTGACCGTGCTGGTAATCCAATGGGTAATGACTGCGACTGATAAAGGTTTCCCCGCGACGTGTGGATACAAAGCACCCGTCCACTACAGTCTCAACCGGATGGGTGGCATGAGCTTCAGCTGATGGGGGCTGGATCCCGGCTGTACCGGTTTTTACACCAAGGGCTTTGAGCTTATCTGCCAGGGAGGACATGTCCGTATTTTATCGCATCCCAGGTGAATTTGTGCTAAACTATTAAAATTCAGGACACTAATAAGAACCATAAATAATAAAACAATTGGTAGGCATCATCTTTAAACAATTTAATAATGCTGTCGAATAGCACTATCAACACCCGCCAGAGGAGTTTGATCATGAGTTCAAGTACCCTAGCTCTGCCCTCACAGGGAAGGTCAAAAAAAGAAGTGCTTGCCTGTATGCGCGTTGCACGTGACCATGATGTTAAATGGCAGGAGGGGCGCGCTTTTGGTCTGGTTTACCATATTAACGATGAGATCGACGCGCTGCTCAAAGAGGCATATACCATGTTCTTCTCGGAGAACGGCCTTAACCCAACTGCCTTTCCCAGCATCCGTAAATTTGAAAGTGAAGTGCTTGCCATGACCGCCTCTCTGCTGGGTGGAGATGAAAACGTATGCGGAAATATGACCACCGGTGGGACAGAGTCATTGATTATGGCGGTAAAAACAGCGCGTGACTGGGCGCGACAGCATCACCCGCAAATTACACATCCCGAAGTGATCCTGCCCAGGACTGCCCATCCGGCTTTCGAAAAAGCTGCCGAATACTTGGATGTGAGCCTGGTATTGGTGCCTGTCGCTAGAGATTTTCGGGCAGACCTTGAAGCGATGTGCCAGGCAATAACTCCCAACAGCATCATGATGGTCGGCTCAGCCCCTTCCTATCCACATGGCGTCATCGACCCCATCCATGAACTGGCAGCCCTGGCTCAGGAAAACGGACTTCTGTTTCACACCGATGCTTGCGTGGGGGGCTTTATGCTTCCTTTTGCCCGTAAGCTGGGTTATCCCATTCCCGATTTTGATTTCAACGTACCGGGAGTCACCTCCATTTCCGCCGACCTGCACAAGTTTGGGTATGCAGCCAAACCCGCTTCGGTCATCTTGTATCGCAACCCTGAACTTCGACATCACCAGATGTTTGTCTCCATCAACTGGCCGGGTGGTATCTACCCTTCCCCCACCATGACAGGCTCACGCGCAGCGGGACCGATCGCAGCAGCCTGGGCAGTTATGAACCACCTCGGTGAATCCGGTTACATGGAGATCACAAGAACTGTCATGGAAACCACACGCTTAATTCAGGAAGGCATCAGTAATATCCCCGGGTTGAAAGTACTCAGCAATCCCGAAATGAGCGTTTTTGCCATTGCATCCGATAGCCTGGATGTGTATGAAGTGGCCGACGAACTTGACCAGCGTGGCTGGCACCTCGACCGGCAGCACTTCCCGCGCTGCTTGCATGTCACCATCAACCATGTCCATTGCAAGATCGCTGGTGAATTTCTGGCTGATCTGGCCAACGCAGCAACCATTGTCCGTAAACCCAGCCTGAGAAAAACCACCAATAAATTCATA
>JBDRQK010000221.1:0-2141 GCA_043826315.1 Chloroflexota bacterium | reverse complement strand
AACACGGTTTTACCCAAGAACAGATCCTGGCCGAAATTGATGGAATGCTTTGCCTGTCATGATAAGTCGTAGTTATAGGGAAAGTTTTGATGGAGGTGCCTTGTGAATAGAACCAGGATCAAAACAGGAGTGTACATATGCCATTGTGGGACGAACATAGCAGGCGTGGTGGATGTGGCAGATGTATCCGGATATGCGGGAAAAATGGAGGATGTCGTCATCTCGCGGGACTATGAGTACATGTGCTCGGACCCGGGTCAGGATATTCTCAAGCAGGATATTCGGGAATATGGTCTGAATCGGGTGGTGGTGGCCTCGTGCTCGCCGTTGATGCATGAAAACACCTTTCGAAAGGCGTGCTCGGAAGCCGGGTTGAATCCATTTTTCTTTCAAATGGCGAACATCCGGGAGCATTGTTCGTGGGTTATCGATGACCGACAAGAAGCCACGGACAAGGCAAAGAGCCTGGTATCGGCGGCAGTGGAGAGGGTGCATTATCACAATCCACTAAGCATGCGGCAGGTGGATATGAACCCATCGGCTCTGATCGTGGGGGGAGGCATAGCCGGGATCGAAGCAGCGTTAAAACTGGCGGATGCAGGCAAACAGGTTTACCTGGTGGAACGGGAGTCGTCGATAGGTGGGCACATGGCTCAGCTCTATAAGACGTTTCCGACGCTTGACTGTGCGGCTTGAATACTTACACCCAAAATGGTGTCCGTTGGACGCCACGAGAACATCAAGCTGCTGAGCTACAGTGAAATTGAATCTGTGAGCGGGTATGTTGGTAATTTCAATGTGCGCATAAAAAACAAAGCGCGCTATGTAGACGAATCCAAATGCACTGGCTGCGGCAATTGTGCGGAAGTATGCCCGATCATAGTAAGCAATCCCTTTGATAAGGGGTTAAGTACACATAAAGCAGTTTATCGATTTTCAGCACAATCGGTACCGGGAGCCTATGTCATCGAGAAGAAGGGCATAGCGCCCTGCCGTGCAGCCTGTCCTGCGGATCAGCGTGCCCAGGGATATATTGCCCTGATCCGACAAAAACGTTATGCAGATGCCTACTGGGCCATCCGGCGCGAACACCCCTTCCCTTCAGTGTGCGGACGGGTTTGCAACCATCGTTGTGAAGATAGCTGCTCACGCGGCAAAGTGGATGAGGCTGTCAATATTATGGCTCTCAAGCGCTTTGTGTCCGACTGGGCTTATAACCACCGTACTGAACTGGAGTCCATACGGGACAAGTCCCTGGTTGGGACTCCTTTTGAACACAATCACAATCTGTCCGGCAAGAAGATAGCTGTCATAGGCGCTGGTCCGGCTGGACTGACTGCAGCGTTGGATATGTTACGTCTGGGACATTCTGTAACTGTTTTTGATTCATTACCAGTGGCAGGTGGCATGATGCGGGTGGGAATTCCACCCCATCGACTGCCGACTGAATTGTTGGACTGGGAGATCAAGCAGATCATTGATAAAGGCATCGATTTGCGATTGAATACCTGGGTGGATGACATACCTGGATTGATGGAGACCAGCACGGCTGAGTTGGGTGGCCCCTACCAGGCAGT
This sequence comes from Chloroflexota bacterium, assembly GCA_043826315.1. Taxonomy (GTDB): domain Bacteria; phylum Chloroflexota; class Anaerolineae; order Anaerolineales; family Villigracilaceae; genus UBA12087. The sequence goes on along the minus strand of JBDRQK010000221.1, from coordinate 564 downwards.
ATTAATCGCGACCGGTGCACATTCCGCCAAGAAGATCCCGATCCGGGGTTGTAATCACCCGGATAACTGGCTCAGCCTGGATGTTCTACGAAAAGCCTGCCTGGGTGAGAAAATGAACCTGGAAGGCAAGAAAGTTGTGGTACTTGGGGGAGGAAATGTAGCTCTGGATACTTCCCGAACGGTACTGCGACTGGGAGCTATGGAAGTGCGTATGGCTTGTTTGGAACCACGCGGTGAAATGCCCGGCTTTGAATGGGAAGTGGCTGTGGCTGAAGAGGAAGGTATCCAAGTCTGTGCAGGTCGAACATTTAAAGAAATTATTATTAAACGGAACAAGATCACAGGTGTGCGCTGTGTTGAAATTGAATTTCACGGATTCAAACACGGCCGTCCGGAGATTTATGAGATCCCTGGAACTGAGCATATCCTGCCAGCAGATATTGTGATCTGGGCAGTCGGCCAGGCACCCAATTTCTCCTTTCTTCCTGAGGATGGCAGCATCAATACGCGTTTCCCGATCGGTGTTCAGAGTGATAAAGATATGATGACCACCATGAAAGGTGT
>JBDRQK010000220.1:0-2596 GCA_043826315.1 Chloroflexota bacterium | reverse complement strand
GAATGGAAACCAGCCTTGCGCATCTGGCTCATTGCAACCGGACTGAACATCCTGATCGTACCCGTTTGCACATGGGTCATGCTGATGGGCTGGATCGTGGTTGCTTTGATACTTTTCCCGCCCCAATTCTAATAATCCTGCCACGTTCACAGACCTCCCGTACCTCCCCAGTTGGATGCCTTCGGGGAGTATTTATGATAGAATTTATTATCTAGATATCATCAAGTCATCGAGCAGCAGGATGGACCATTAAAAGCAGAATATCCATAGGGTTGGATCATGAAAATGAAATCTACTGACCAGACCGGTGAAACTGCATTGAAGTCCAAACAAAACCAGGTAATGCGTATCATTCTGATCGCCCTGGTATATCTCATTTCCTTCAATCTTCTCGATTTTTTAACAAAACAATTTGAAGTATCACCTGGCATTGTCACCTGGTATCCACCCGCTGGGCTGACCTATGCCCTGCTGTTGGTGTTCGGCGCGCGATTCACTCCCGCCGTGATCCTGACCTTAATTTTGAGCAGCGTATTCGTCTATCGCATGCCTCAACCCTCCTTCTTGCTCTTCCTGTGGTCCCTGGTCATTTCCTTGATCTATGCTGCAACCGCATGGTTCCTGCGCCATCGCATTCACCTGGATTTGCAGCTGCGAAAACTGCGGGATGTGGTCTGGTTAATCCTAACGACAATGCTTGGATCGGCATTTCTTGCTGTCCTTTCCGTTTCGAGTTCCGCCCTCAGCAGCGCAATGCCGCGCAGCGAAATCCTCCTTTCGGTCTTCCACTGGTGGATCGGTGAAACAGTCGGCGTGCTGACCATCACACCCTTTCTGCTCCTGTATGTCATGCCGTGGTTGAAACGGTTTGTGGATGGTCAATCCGTGCGTATGCCCAAACACTTTTCATTCCCAAGCCCCGCTCTCACTTTCATTGGGAAAGCCTTAAGCATCGTGTTGATCCTCTATTGGGTCTTTGGGACTCGCATTCTGGACGAGTTTCGACCCATGTATCTAATGATCTTGCCGCTGATCTGGATCGCAATTGAACATGGCTTTAAGAGACTCACCGTGGCTATCCTGGCGATGAATTTTGGAGTGGTGTTTTCCACATGGTACTTTGGATTCGACCTGGCACGGCTGGGTGAACTGGAACTGCTGATGATCACCATTTGTGTGGTCGGCTTGCTTGTAGGTGCGGTCGTTGCTGAGCGCAAACAGGCAGAGCATCAGAAACAAGATCGGGTTAAAGAACTTAGAACATTGTACAGCTTGTCCAAGATGATCGAAAGGGAAAACATCACATTGGACGAAGTGTATCAGGATTATACAAACATACTACCGGAAGGCTGGCAATACCCGGAGATCACCTGCGCCAGGATAACGGTCTTGGGGAGTGAGTTCCGAACGAATAACTTCAAGGAATCTGCCTGGATGCAATCTGCGCCGATTAAAGTGGATGCATCCATCGTGGGGAGAGTTGAAGTTGGTTATCTGGAAGAAAGAATGGAAGAGGGCGAAGGACCATTTCTTGTCGAAGAAAGGCAGCTCATCGATGAAATCGCCGAGAGGTTGGGCAAGTTCATCCAGCGCAAACAATCGGACCAATCATCTTTGGAGAATGAAGAAAAATACCGTAGTTTGGTGAATGAGGTTAACGACGGTTTTTACATTTCTGATGTAGCGGGTGTCTTCACTTTCGCCAATTCTTCCCTAGCTCGGATGTATGGTGTTGAGAATCCACAGGCATTGATAGGTCGCATGTTCTCCGATTTCATCGCTCCGGATATGCCTGCTGGGCTCAACGCTGCGTACAGCAAAGCGATGCAGATCGGTCACTCACCTGAAGTCATTGAAGGACAAATCCTGCGACCAGACAAGTCACGCATTTTTATTGAGATCAAGCCGGTCATGATCGTTCAGGAAGATCAGATTGTAGGTTCGCGGGGAGTTGTGCGTGACATCACCGAACGCAAGCAGGCGGAAGAAGCCCTGCATCTGAAAATTGATGAATTGGAGCTCTTCCAAAATCTCACAGTTGGGCGTGAATTAAAAATGATCGAATTGAAAAAGGAGATCAATTCTCTTCTAAAGCAAGCCGGTAAGCCGGAAAAGTATCCGCGCTTGGATGAAGGGTAAATTTGAATGTCGAACTAGTGACTTAAAAAGGAGAGTATCATGTTTAGAAAAGTGTTGATCACCTTCGTGGTTATTTTCGTCTTACTAATGGGATGCTCGCCTCAAGCAACCCCCAGACCTGAGCCTGTCGTTTTTTCTGTCTTGTATAACGAACGAGATTCTACTCCTTATAAAGCAGACTGGCTGATCCTGCAGGAATATAAGAAACTGCTAAATGTCACCCTGGACGTTCGCATCGGGGATGATGCAGACTACGGCACAGCCATCTCTCAAGCGTTTGACTCGGGAAATATCCCAGACATTGTTCTCAAGGTTTGGCCGGATACGGTTGAGGGCTATGCTGCCAATGGGTTACTGTTGCCTTTAAGCGACTATGAAGACCAGATGCCATTTTTTACGGCATACATCAAGGCGCATAACCTGCAAAGCGAGTTGGATAAATTGAGGGCGGAAAACG
>JBDRQK010000219.1:0-7827 GCA_043826315.1 Chloroflexota bacterium | reverse complement strand
CCCAAGCATTTTTTAAGTCTCTATTGAAATTGTCGGTGGTCGACCATCCTTCTCATCGGTCAATCAGGTTGCCCTTGATCCTATCCAAGTGTGCATGCTTGCTTTGGGACACACAGCGGGTATCCAGGCTATCAACTGTCTTCCATGGGAATGCCCCCGGGCTGAATGGCAGGCGGGGAATAGAGATTTCAGAATCTAGTCAAAACCCTCTTCACCCACATGCGATATCCAGGCAAGGTTGGTGTATGCCATGACACTGGAAGACTGACAGAGAGACCGCTCTCTAATTGTTGAAGAACCTTACATAATGGATATTTGTTTAAAAATAGTTTTCAGCATTCCAGGCAGGGTATAATATGTAGGACCATATTTGTATCTACATTACAGAACTTTCTCAATCCACTCTTAGATATCCAATTTAATATATGGGCAAGGCTGACATATCCACTCCGATAGAAATGGTCATTCCCCGGTCGACGATTAAGAACACTCTACAGGAGAAGTTGATTGGCAACTGAAGCAATTAAAATTCTGGCGATTGATACCAATCCCGACAACCTGGTTGCGCTTCAGGCAGTCATCCGGGATGCTTTCGCGGATGCCATGGTCTTGACTGCTTCCGGTGGGACTGCCGGTATTGAGCTGGCTCTTAAAGAGCGGCCCAATGTTATTTTGTTGAATATGGGTATGCAGGGTATGGATGGTTACGAAGTCGCTCGTCTAATGAAAGCAGATGAAAACCTAAAGCATATCCCCCTGATTTTCCTGACTGCTTTGAAAATCGATAAGAAGATTCGCATTACAGCCTTGGAATCAGGCGCTGAAGCATTATTGGTCAGACCTTTTGATGAAACCGAGTTGATCACCCTGGTGCGGGCTATGGTCAAGATCCATGCCCTGACGATACGGGAGAAACAAGAGAATGAAGGGCTCTCCCGGTTGGTAGAAGAACGGACGACGGATATTGAGAACGAGCTTCAACAGGGACGCAAAGCAGAAAAGGAAGCGCAGGCAGCCAACGCTAAATTGAAGCAGAACCAGATCGCCCTGTTGCATCTGATGGAGGAAATGAAAGATGAAATTTCCGCTCGTCAGAAAGCAGAAGAAAACCAGAAACAACACCTTAAGGAACTTGAGATCCTGGCAGAGTTCAGCAAAGCGCTGGGGCAATTGATGACACCGCAGCAGATCGGGCAAAAGATCGTTGATCTGTTTGTACATGAACTAAACTGGCAACATATAGCTATCCGGTATTACCTTCCGGAGAGTGACAGCCTGTCCTTGTTAGCTTTCAATCAACCCGGGATAATAAATGAAAGTGAGCGCAAGATGGTCATGGATCGATTTAATGCCATGATCAGTAAACCAGGAGAAGGTTTGAGCGGCTGGGTCTGGCAGACCAGGCAAGCTATGCGGGTGGCAGATGTAAAACAGGACAAACATTATTTGGATATGTTTCCGGGTATCAAGTCCGGATTATATGTACCCATCATGGCAGGTGAGCGTGCCATTGGTGTCATCAGCCTGGAAAGTGAAGAGTTGGATGCTTTCAGTCAGGCAGATGAGAGAATGGTCACAACCCTGACTGCACAGGCTGGCATAGCCCTGGACAATGCACGGCTGTTCGAACAAACCGTAAAGCGTCTGAAGAATATTGAATCTCTTCGCCAGATCGACAGGGCTATTTCTTCCAATTTCGATATGAAATCCACACTTGCCATCATCAGCGAGACGGCCCAGAATCAATTGGATGTTGGTGCGGTGGATATCTTATTGTATAACCAACACTCGCAAATACTGAATTATATTTATGGACATGGTTTTCGTAATTCAGGTGTGCGTGAAACCAATCTGGACCTGATGGGAAGCTTGGCAGGTCAGGTAGTTAAGGCACGCAAGAAGATCGAGTTTGCGGAAATTAAAGGAGGGAATGCTGCCAGCTTGCCAGCAAATTTAGCCTCAGAAGAATTCATCAGCTATATCGGTGTGCCATTAATTGCAAAAAGCAAGGTAAATGGTGTTTTGGAGGTTTTCGAACGGGTAAATAATAAACATGACCGTGATTGGTATGATTACTTGGAAGCATTTGCTCATCAGGCGTCGATCGCCATAGATAATTCGGGTCTTTTCGAAAATCTACAAAGATTGAATATTGAGATGGCAAGTGAATACGATACTACCATCGGTGCATGGGCGCAAACCCTTGAAATTCGAGATCCCTCTTATACAGGACATTCCAGGCGGGTGATGGAAATTAGCGTTAAGATAGCAACAGCCCTGGGTATAAGAGGGGAAAAGCTCTTGCACCTCCGTCATGGCATTATGATGCATGATATCGGAATGCTGGGAATACCGGAAGGCATCTTATTAAAACCGGGTAAATTAACTGCCAGTGAGTGGGATTTGGTACGCCAGCATCCACGAATCGCCTATGATCTGTTATCCCAGATTTCCAATTGGCACAAGTCATTGGATATTCCATACAGCCACCATGAAAAATGGGATGGAAGCGGTTATCCACAGGGATTGAGAAATGACGTTATCCCACTGGGAGCGCGCATCTGCGCAGTTGCTGATGTTTATGACACACTACAGATGGAACGGCCTTTCAGGACAGCCTGGAAAAAAGCCCAGGCAGCAGACTACATACGTACAGGTGCAGGCAGCCATTTTGACCCCGAAGTGGTCAGGATATTTTTTGCCTTGATCAAGGATTAGAAATGCCAGGTATATAATTATTGCTATCTTTCACTTGTTTGGATCTTTGACCAGGAATATGTTCAAGTTAGAGGATATGTATAACGGATTCACAAGTCCAAAGGTTTGCTGAAATAAAAAGACTTCCGAATTATTATTTGATTTCGGAAGTCTTCTTTTTTATTACAGATTATTCTTCGAGTGTGGAGATATCACCTTCCGGTAAACCTTGGGCACGAGCCTTTAACACTCGCCTCATGATCTTGCCAGAGCGTGTCTTGGGCAGTTTATCCACGAAAGTAACTCCCTCCGGACGGGCGATCGGTCCCATGTGGGTGGCAACATGCTGGCGCAAGGTCTCGCCTAAATCATGAGAAGGGTTATAGCCCTGTTTTAATACACAGAAGACATGAATACCTTGCCCCTTGATCTCATGTGGTAAACCAATGGCTGCTGCTTCAGCCACAGCCTCATGACTGACCAGGGCAGATTCAACTTCTGCTGTTCCCAGGCGGTGACCAGAAACCTTGAGAACATCATCCACTCGTCCGATGATCCAGTAATATCCATCCTTATCACGTTTGGCTGAGTCACCGGTCATAAATTTTCCGGGAAATTTGCTCCAATATTGTTTCACATAACGGTCAGGATCACCATAGATGCCTCGCAACATGGCTGGCCAGGGATTTCTTAATACCAGGTAACCCTCCTCTCCATCTGCCACAGGTTTACCCTCTTCATTCAGTATCTCAGCCTCCTGACCAAGGAACGGATGGGTGGCTGAACCGGGCTTGAGTGGAACTGTGGGGGTGGGGGAGATCATGAACATGCCGGTTTCGGTCTGCCACCAGGTATCCATGATCGGACAACGTTCCTTGCCGATGACTGTGTAATACCATTTCCAGGCTTCAGGATTGATGGGTTCACCCACCGATCCGAGCAGACGCAGGGAAGAGAGATCGTGTTTATTTGGCCAGGCATCTCCAAAACGCATCAAGCCGCGAATGGCAGTTGGTGCAGTATAGAAAACTGTGATGCCATAACGTTCTATGCACTGCCACCAGCGGTTTGGATATGGGTAAGTTGGACCACCTTCAAAAAGAAAAGTAGTGGCACCGTTCAACATGGGACCATACACAATATAGGAGTGACCAGTGATCCAACCCGGGTCTGCGGCACACCACCAGCGGTCATCATCCTTTAAATCAAACACATACTTGAGGGTGGTATAGGTGCCCACCATATAGCCGCCATGTGTGTGCAGGATGGCTTTTGGTGTGCCGGTGGAACCGGATGTATACAAGATGAAGAGCGGATCTTCTGCATCCATGATTTCAGTTGGACATTTACCGTTGGCAATGGGCAGAGTACACAAGTCGTGGTACCAGTGATCCCGCCCGGCTTCCATGGGCACATCCTGACCGATACGTCGGACCACGATAACATTCTCTACGCTGGCACATCCCTTTACAGCCTCATCCACAATCCGCTTCAATTCGACTACTTTGCCATTCTGGTAGCTTCCATCACAGGTTATGACCAGTTTGGAATGGCTGTCTTGAATACGTCCTTGTAAAGCGTCCACCGAGAAACCGCCAAATACCACTGAGTGGATGGCACCGATCTTGGCACATGCTAGCATGGCAAAAACGATCTCAGGAACGCGCCCCATATAGATGGTAACCCGATCTCCTTTTACCACACCCATGGCCTTGATGATATTGGCCATCCGTGAGATTTCTCTGTTCATGGAAAAATAGGAGAAGGTGCGTTCCAGTTTTCCGTCCTCACTTTCCCAGACCAACGCCAGTTTGTTTTTGCGGAAAGTACTTAAATGACGATCAATGCAGTTGTGAACAATATTGACTTTTGCCCCGTTGAACCATTTGTAAAAAGGCTTGTTAGAATTGTCTAGAACGGTTTCCCATTTTTGATACCAATCCAATTCACCCGCTTGTGATTCCCAAAAACCAGACAGGTCTTGACTGGCAGAACGCGCCAAAGCTTCCCAATCTTTAACAATAGCCTGGTCAATAGTGCTCTGCGAAGGATAGAAAATTTCCCCTTCCAATTCGGGTTTATTCACCGGGTTCATAGTATGCCTCCTTGATGGATATTAAAAGGTTACCTGGACCGACTCGAAACTCTGTTTGACGGTTCAAGTAACTGAGAAATGAGTGAATATAAAGGTGGATAGATAAAACTTAAAACACTTATATTCGAATTGAGATGCGCATCAGAGGTTCTTTTTCGCCAGTTTCATTGCAAAGAACAATAGTGGAGCTCCAGCTGAAACCCAGGCACCAATTGCTGCATAACGAATATATTGAAAGATAAGCCCCAACCAGGTCTCACCTTCCGGAAAGATGGCTTTGAGACCATAACGGATGACTAAAACTCCGATCACGCCAACCACATAACGCAAGATGCGCTGCCAGCCTGAGCCGTGTGTTTGGAAACCCCCACCCCTGGTTAACCAGGCAAATCCAGCACCCAGGCCAAATAACGTGCCTGTTGTTGAGAACAAGCCAGAAAGAGAGGTGGGATTGGGTGGCTCTCCACCCGGAAGATTAAAGGATGCATTATGAAGCCAGACGGCTGGTGTTTGCCAGCCAATGGATCGCAACCAGAAGGAAGGGATCAATGCCAGAGTGATCAGCAGTAGCGAAAAAATGAATATTGCCATTACCTGCTGCCCCAGGCTGAGCTTGATCAACCAGGCTGCGACCTTGTCCCATAGCCGCAATACCAGCCACAGGATCACGGATCCAACCAACCAACCCAACAGCACGTCTGTAGGGAAATGAACCCCCAGGAAGATGCGTGAAAGACCGATCAGAACCATGAGTAAAATCGCGATTACCCAAACCCAGCGTTTCTTGATCTGTGATGCCAGCATGCCCCACACACCCACGGCTGATTGAGAATGACCTGATGGCAGCCCAAAACCGGTTTCAGATGCAAAAGCCTGGATTTTGGTGGTTACCCAATAGGGGCGTGGCATATGAAATGCCAGTTTCAACATATCATTCAAACTGCTGCCAACCAGCAGTATCACCCCCACACGCAACCCAAGTGCTGCGTTCACACTCCAATATAACGCAGGTAGAACCAGCATAAAAAAATCTTCCGAACCTAAAAAGCTTAAGGCTTGCATTGGCAGGGTTAACCAGGATCCCATACCTTGCAGAACCGCAATCCAGGTGATGCCAATGTTCATAAGTGTTTCCATAAATACCTCCAAAATAGCACGGTCTCCCCAAGATCAAGGAAAGGATATCAGCAGGGAGCATTGACGGGTTGATTGGTATCATTGTACACTTAAATGATGAAAAGCAATCCCTCCAGGCTTTGGGATTTTCCATCAGCTTTGTTACTATTGGTAACTTTATTACTCTCTGCTCTCAGGCTTGTTGCCACAAAATGGACCTCCGGACTTGAAATAGCACTGACGCTCACAATACTGGGTGCATGCCTCGGTATGTTGTTGGGGGTCAGCCGTTTTCACCCCCTTATTGTCAACCTGCTGGCATTTGTGTACGGCCTGGTATTGCTGCCCTGGATAATAGGTGCTGAATTCTATGAGAATATTTCCTGGCTTGAACGAATGGCGGGTATTCTTGGTAGATTGGGGATCTCTTTTGGGTTATTTTTCCAAAAAAAACCTGTAGATGATCCTCTCTTGTTCATCATCATGGTGGTGTTGATCTATTGGTGTGTAAGTCTTTTGGCAGGCTTCCAATGGTCACAACATGAGAATCTCATAGGCGCTTTGCTACCGACCTGGGTGTTGGTGGTTCTCATCCAGGTATACGACAATTTTCAACACAATCGAATTATTTTTGTGATCCTCTGCATGTTCTTTTCTTTGCTGTTGTTTGGGCGCAGGTTTATCTTACAAAAAAGACGTTTCTGGAAAGATAACCATATTCACAGCTCATTGGATTCCCGCAAGGAAATGAATCTGATCCTTGTCATTTACGCCTCTGCCATCCTCCTGCTGGCCTGGGTTATTCCAGCCCCAAACCGGCCGGTATTAATTGCCCAGTATGCCTGGGACCGGATCAGCGAGCCATGGCAGGATACCCGAAAGGATCTGAGCAACGCAGTCGCTGGACTTGAAGGTAGTTCATCCAGCTCAACTTATGATTATTACAGTAGCGATCTGTTGGAATTGGGGCAAAAAGCCATCACTGGGAATACAACCATCTTCAACGTGGAAATTCCATCATATCCGGTTGACATACGCTATTACTGGCGTGTGCGGGTATACGATGAATATAACAACGGGCAATGGACCAATGGCAGGCATAGCAGCCAGGCGTTGAGTCCCTCCATGCCTGTTTTGCAGTTGCCAACCATTTTATCGTCCAATGCTGGTCTGCCTGATCCAAGTGAGTTCACTTTTTCTGTCTCCCAGGGGAGAATACTCAACCTGTTCACACCTGCTCAAACCGTCTGGATCAGTCGACCCGTTCAAGTTTCACTTTTCCGGGCGGAGGAAGACCTGGTAGATCCCATCCTGATGCAGGCAGACAATATCATTCATGCGGGTGAATCCTACCAGGTGAAAGCCATTGAATCCAATCCGTCCATTCTGGATCTTCGCCAGGCTGGGGAGGAATATCCCGATTGGGTGCTGCGCCATTATCTTCAGGTCCCCGGGAACCTTTCCAGTGAAATAAGCACCCTGGCTGCTCGCCTGGTTTCTGGGAAGGAAACGGTTTTCGATAAAGCCACAGCCATCACCAACTATTTACGTCGTGAGATCACTTATAGCAAGGTGGTTTCACGGCCGCCTTTCGGGGCAGATATATTGGCATGGTTTCTCCTGGATTATAAACAGGGATATTGTAATTATTACGCTACAGCGGAAGTGATCCTGCTGCGATCAGCAGGTATTCCTGCCCGTATGGTGGTTGGTTATGCCCAGGGAGAAAGGGCACTCGGGCAGAGTAATGTTCTGACAGTGAAACAAAATGATGCCCATGCCTGGCCGGAAGTATACTTCCCGGGTATAGGATGGGTGGAATTTGAACCAACCACATCCCAGGAAGGGATTACCAGGCCAAGCGGTATTGCCCCGGAAAATAGCGGTAACACCAATCCGGATACGCTCGCCAGACCGGA
>JBDRQK010000218.1:0-2794 GCA_043826315.1 Chloroflexota bacterium | reverse complement strand
ACTGATCGTGTGTAATTATTTCAATTCATCAAAGATCGCATCCAACTGGTCACCAGGCACATCGAAGACAGCATTGTGCGGCGGGACTGGTTCGCGGGTCATCCATTTTGGCAGACGGTCATCCCTGGATGTAAAGCCAGCCCGGCGGTTGAACTCAAGCTCAAGACGGGTGGTCTCTTTGCCCAGCTCTTGCAGGATGTTATCGGGCAGATCTTCCCAACCATAACGGGCTGCCAGCAGGCGCTTGACAACACCATCCGGGGTGGCTGCATAGCCAAACCCAGCCATGATACAAGCTCCCAGCGTGTCATACCCTGCCATGTTGTATTGCCCGGCACGTGATACTTCGACCTGACCCTGCGGGTTGAGGTGATCGATCTGGGCGCGGATGGTCAGACCGCATGTGTGGTCGGCTCCCTGGGGGGTGGTGGCGTGGGTCACACCCGTGCCCTTGATGGTACGCGGATCATAAGCACTCATGGCCTGGCGCTTGACGACCGGCACCCGCTCGATGTTGTATTTTTCACCTGTGGCAGCTGCTCCATCCCCCAGCACACGTCCGATCTCTGTTCCCGAGCGGATCTCACCCAGCAGGGACAAGGCTGCCTCTCCATCACCGAATTTCATCAAACCAGCTTCAGCAGCCACACCCAGAGCTGCCCCGACTTCAATGGAATCCAGGCCCATGTCGTTGACCTCCCAGTTCAGGCGTCCGATCTTATCCAGGGAAGAAATACCCAGGTTGGAACCCATCAGACCGATGGTCTCATATTCGAGTGCGGAGACGATGATCCTGCCGTCTTCACCACCAAAGATATTCGAGCACTTGATGGTGCAGCCTGCCATGCAGGCATGCGAGGTGTCGGAGGGTTTGCCGCGCTTAAGCATGAAATCTCGCAGGGTTTCACCACTGATATCATCCACTTTCTCAAATTGACCCTGCGAAAAATTGCGGGTGGGCAGGGCTCCAAAACTGTCACTCATATGTGCCATAGCTGCCGTACCATAATCACGATAGGTCGCTGATTGCGGATGGTCTTGGACAGCAATGGTGTAATCTTTCCGGGCTGCTTTAAATGCTTCCGGGTCATGGATGGGAGGTTTTCTTCCACCCGTGCTGTCAAATACGATGGCTTTCAGACCCTTCGAACCCATCACAGCACCCAGTCCACCGCGGGCAGCAATACGTGAGGGGGTGCGGTCCTTGTCGATATTCTGGATGCCGGCAGACAGCATTTTCATCTCACCGCCGGGTCCGATCAGGGCGATGGCAACTTTATCACCATATTTTTCAAGCAGCCTGGGGGAAGTCGCGTAAACACCCAGACCAATCAGATCGTCCGCTTTTTCCCACCTGGCTCCTTGCAGTGAGAGATGCAACACCCACAAACCGTCTGCCTGTGGCTGGTCTTCCACGATCAGGGCTGTAATACCCATGAGCGCCATGTGCAGCCCCGTGCGCCCGCCAGCATTGGCTTCTTTAACACCGCCCGTCAACGGCGATTTACCGCCGATCGATATGCGGTCTGTGGACGAAAGCATATGGCCCACCAGCAAACCCGGGGCAAATATCAATTTATTTGCGGGTCCGAGGGGTTCACAGGTGGCATCCACTTCATCCACAAGGATGCGCGCCAAAAATCCACGCCCCCCAACCGGTTCCAGGTTTGCGGAACCAGTTCCCGGACCAGAGATTGTGTGCGAACGTTTACGCGCCAGACATTTAGATCATATGCAGCCATGAAAATTCCTCAATGAATTATTATATTCGATCCATTTTAAAAATAATTTGTAATAGAGATCGAATGGTGCACGGTCATTTTAACCACCAATGCCTTTTAAGAGCGCACCAACGGCGAAGGCTACCCCTGCCGCAAGACCGCCGACAACCAGCATTTCCAGTCCGCTGCGGATCGGGTTAAGTTTGGTCACCATCACTTTTGCGGCACCCAGCCCGAAGAGAGCCAGTGCCGACATGATGAGGGAGGCAGGAAACGTGCCAGCCTGGGGAATTGAAACCAACAAACCAAGCAGATATACAAGCAAGGGTACGGAACCCGCCACGATGAAGGCTCCAAAGGTCACGAGCCCATTAACCAGGGGGTTGGATTCATCCTTCATCATGCCCAGTTCATCCAGCATCATGGAATTCACCCAGCGGCCTGGATCCCTGCTCTGGATCTCGACCAATTGCCGGGAATCTTCTTCACTATATCCACGGCTGGCATAGATATCCAATAATTCCATGCGCTCACCATCCGGAAAATGCTCAACTTCCCAGGCCTCGCGCTCCCATTCTTTGCGATAATACTCCTGCTCGCTCTTGGTAGAGAGGTAGGCACCGGTTGCCATCGAAAAACCATCCGCCAGCAGGTTGGCCAATCCGAGGATGAGAATGACGGATGTGCCAAGTTGAGCACCTGCCACACCAGTAACGACAGCGAAAGTGGTGATGATCCCATCCAAACCACCGTAGACCATCTCACCAAGGTATTGACTACCCGCTCCACCATGTTTCTCCGAAGCCTGGGTGATGGCATTATGGGTATGTGCACGCGCCGAAGCCTGCTTGTCACCTTTTCCAAACGCTTTGCGGGCTTCTTCCAGCCGCCGGGATGGACCTGTCATTCAATCGCCTCCTGATTGTCTAAATGGCTCCAATAATATATTCCTAACACCTATCCAGCTGCATCCTGCCGAATCAGAACCAATAGTACAATTATAGGGTAACACCCTGTTGATTACAAGCATAAGGTAATTTTCCAGGAAGGGTCCTTCCCACAGGTGGATGATA
>JBDRQK010000217.1:0-2574 GCA_043826315.1 Chloroflexota bacterium | reverse complement strand
GCCTCGGAGCTGCGCATCAGTTCCTCGTGATTGCCGATGGCTGTTATCCTGCCTTTGCGCAGAACGATGATCAGATCTGCCCAGCGGATCTGCGACAGGCGGTGTGTTATCAGCAGTGTAGTGCGGCCTTTGGCTGCATTGGCGATGGCGCGCTGGATCATATCCTCGGTAGCGCTGTCGATTGCGCTGGTCGAATCGTCCAACACCAGGATGCGCGGGTCGGTCAGAAAGGCGCGTGCCAGGGCCAGGCGCTGGCGCTGCCCGCCTGAGAGGGTCACACCGCGTTCACCGATGACCGTATCGTAGCCATTCTCGAACTCAAGGATGAATTCATGCGCCTGGGCAGCCCTGGCGGCACTTTCGATCTCCTGGCGCGTGGCTTCCGGTTTGCCAAAGGCAATATTCTCAGCGATCGAGCGGGAAAAAAGGAAAATATCCTGCTCAATGATCGAGATCTGCTGGCGCAATGACGCCAGGTTCCAATCGCGTACATCCACCCCGTCCACCAGCACCTGACCCCGGCTGGCATCATAGGTGCGGTTGATCAGCTTGACCAGAGAGGTCTTGCCCGAGCCTGTCTGCCCCACCAGCGCTACTGTCTGACCAGGTTTGACCGTGAAGTTGATCTCCTTTAGGACCGGTTCACCGGCAAGATAAGAAAAACCAACCTCCCGGAACTCGATCTGACCCCTGACCTGCACATTGACACCAACCGCGTTCTGGTCGAGGTTGTTCTCCCGGTTCATCAACTCCAGCACCCGGCGTGCGCCTGCCATGCCGGAAGAAACCTGTGTATAAGCAAAAGTGGAGGCAAAGGTGGGAAAATCCAGCATCATCAGCAGCCCAAAATAAGCCACCACCCCGCCAGTGTCCAGCAGTCCCTGTCGGAAGAGCAGCAGGGCATGCAGCAGACCGCCAGCCAGGGCAACTCCCATCAGCAGTGAGGGCAGGAACCGGGCTTCCAGGTCTCCCTGGCGCACAAAGGCATTCCTGAAAGTGCTCGCATTCAGGCTGAAGCGTTTGACTTCGGCTTCCTCCTGCGAGGCGCTCTTGACCGTCTCGATGCCGTCCAGCGCTTCCGCCAGGCGGGAATTCATCACCCCGAAGGCGTTCCTGACCGAATTGGTGACCGGGGTCAGGGAGTGCAGGTACTGCCACAAGGCAATGAAGTAGGCGATCGAGAACAGGATGGGAGTCAGCAGCAGGTGTGTGCTGTATCTCGGTGCAAAGATGATGGGCATCACCAGGAAGGTCAGCGAGCCGATCACCAGGTTGATACCCGGGCTGAACATGAAGTTGATCTCGCGTATATCGTTGGTGGCGCGTGCCATGGTATCCCCCACCGGCTGGATATTATGAAAGGTCATGCTCTTGCCCAGCAGTGACAGGTAGAGTTCATCGCGTATGTCGCGTTCAATGCGCTGGGCCAGTAATTCTGCCCCGAAGTTGCGCCCGAACTGCAGTATGCCGCGGATGATCTGCGACCCCCCCAGGATCAGCGCCAGGGGCAGCAGGACAGTGGTGCGGGGTGGGGAAGCCAGCATGTTGTTGAAAGCCTGCCCGGTCAGGATGGGGACGACGGCAGCCAGGACGGCGTTGCCTATGGCGCCCACCACCAGCATGCTGACGATCCAGCCGTGGCGGGAGACGTGCGACCAGATCCAGCGCACGGGACCGCGCCGGTCAGCCGAGTAACGCCGCGCCAGGGTGTATTCAGCAAGTTCCACAGGCATGGTCATGGGAGAGATTGTACCACCGGCATCAAAGTATTAGCAATTCTGCTGGATTTCAAAGACAGGTGACTCTGGAACCCAACAATAACAATGTGACCAAAGCCTGGATACAGATTTAGATTTGTGTTGATCCGCACACCAAATCCTTTTTTCCCGCATATCCATGAAACTAAATGGTACTCTTTGGGTTATAATTATTAAGCTATATACTGTCGAAAAACTTGCCTAACAAACAGGAGATTAAAAATGAAACTTTCTGCTCCAAAAAATTATACGTTCGGGATAGCAGTTTTACTTGGCGTTCTTGGTTTAATAGGCAAACTGGTAACTCTCCCCCTGATAAGTGGTATTGCCTACTGGTTGGTATTGGTGGCTTTTATTTTACTTGTTGTAGGTTGTTTCTTCGACGGAATTTAATCGGTTCTGCAAACCAATTTCGACAGTATACAAATAGTAGCCCTATCGGATCAAAGATTGGGGCTACTCTTTTTTATTTAGAGAAGTCCGGACTTTAATAGGCGAAAGAACATTCATGGGAATTATCCATTCTTGAAACCTTCGGTACCCATGGGTCCAACGTCTGTCTTCAGCTATTGGTAAGTCTTGATCTACCCAAATCGATCTTTTTCCCAAAAAAATAATCGAAATAAAACAATTCTTTGTTATATAATGAATATACAATATACTGTCGAAAAATTCACCAACCCTACAGGAGAAATAATATGAAACTATCTGCACCAAAAAAACTGACGTTCTGGGTCGCTTTTGCGTTTGGCGTCCTTGGTTTGCTAGGAACCCTTGTAACCATTCCCATCGTTTCCGCTGCTGCATTCTGGTTTGT
>JBDRQK010000216.1:0-8973 GCA_043826315.1 Chloroflexota bacterium | reverse complement strand
TTCTTGCATTATTTTTGCAATCCAAAATCAATAAGAAAATAGTAATATAAAAAACAAAGAACCTGGAAGGTTGGAATGAAATTGTCCTAATAATTTGTTTCCTTGTGAACGAGTATTAATCTTGCTTATAAATATTAAATGACAAATGAACGAGATATTTATATCATAACGGTTGATGATGTAATTGTCTACTTGAGATCTCAAAAAGCCATAAAATTATTAGGAAGAAGATTCCTCTTAAGGAAAAAAAATTTTTCAAAACGATTTTTCTTCTTTTGTTCTGTTTCTTCGTTAGAATAATTTAAGGAGGATGGTTTTTTACACTTAAAGGATAAATAATAGTGTCAATATGGATACTTGTCAAACTGAAAAGGACAGAGTAAGATAGGAATATGGATCAGTTAAAGAATAATTATAAGAAAGTCGCCTATGTTTTTGGTATTATTATTCTGATTATTGTAGTTGTAAAATTTCAACAACGTATTAGCGAAATGAATCATCTTGAAGGGCAACGAAATTTGATCCAGACCCAGGAAGCATTTGTGATGCAAACTCAGGAAAGCCTGATAGCAAAACTTGCTTATGTAAATTCTGACGAGGCGGTAAAGGCTTGGGCTTATAGTGAAGGACGATGGTATTTACCGAATGAAACTCCAATAATAATTGTGCCAGCTGGAAATGCAACTTCTACACCTGATGGATTAGAGGTAACACCTATTAAAACAATTGAGAACTGGCAAGTATGGTGGGAACTATTTTTTGGAAAGAAAAATTAAATCCAGTGAATATTTTTGGGGGAGAAAAAATTTTATACTAATCCATCCAATTTATTAAAAGTCATTATCCAAATCTGAATAAAGAAACTTAATTACAGAATATGGTGCTGTAAGTGGGATCAAGGATCTAATAATGGAAGAATTGAATTGAATTAATTAATAAAATATTGGCTGAACAAATAGGGAGCCCAATTATTTGAATTTGCCTCAGGTATAATCTTTATATTACATATATATGGATGAATAATGAAACGCTACCTTTACTTCACAGTTTTTGCATCCGGGATGACAACCTTGGCAGCCGAACTTTCAGCTTCGCGTTTGCTGGGAAATGTTTTTGGGACAAGTAATCTGGTCTGGGCGGCGATCATCGGATTGATCTTGATCTATTTGACATTGGGGTATAGTCTTGGAGGGCGTTGGGCAGATAGATCACCCTCACCGAAAACAATGTATTCTATCCTGGCATGGGGGGCTTTCAGCATTGGCGTTGTTCCCTATATCGCTACTCCTGTATTGAGAGTAGCAGCCAATGCATTTGATGGGTTGCAGGTTGGTATACTGGCCGGGGCATTTGTTGCCGTCCTTGTTTTGTTCAGTGTCCCGATCACTCTTTTAGGAATGATATCTCCATTTGCAATTCGCTTGAGCATGAACGTTGCCAGTGAAGCAGGAAAGGTATCCGGATCGATTTACGCAGTCTCAACACTTGGGTCATTTGTAGGTACTTATTTACCTGTTTTGGTTTTTATCCCAATCATCGGAACAAGTAAAACTTTCCTCGTATTCAGCCTGTTCCTTTTGTTTGTGGCTTTGGTTGGTTTGGGGCTGAGTAGTGGAAGAAAAGTGATGTTACCATATTTGATAATGGTAGTAGTGTTAGCTTTTCTGGGTATCATTGCAGGAAATTCCTCCATCAAGAATACAGAAGGGCAGGTCTTCGAAGCTGAATCTGCTTATAATTACATTCAGGTTCTAGAAAAGGATGGTTACACATATCTAAGATTAAATGAAGGCCAGGGAGTGCACTCAATATACAAATCTGGAGAGTTAAATTATGGTGGACCCTGGCAACAATTCTTGGCGGGTCCTTTTTTTTATGAGGATACATACCCTGAGGATGTCAGGCGGATGGCAATAATCGGACTGGCAGCCGGGACAACTGCAAGACAAGCTTCAGCAGTATTCCCGAATGTCGTAATAGATGGTTATGAATTGGACCCAAGAATTGTTCAAGTTGGCATCGAATATTTCGATATGATATTGAAAAATTTAAATATTCATATAGAAGATGGACGATGGGGGTTGACAACCAGTCCTTATATGTATGAGATTATTGCAGTGGATGCATATCGACCACCTTACATTCCATGGCATATGACAACAAAAGAATTTTTTCAAGTTGTTATTGAACATTTAAGTGCAAAGGGAGTCTTGGTAATAAATGTTGGTCGTGCGCCAAATGATCGGCGTTTGATTGATGGTTTGGCCTCAACGATCGGGTCTGTTTTCCCTTCAGTTTATATTATGGATATTCCAGGCACTTTTAATTCCATGATTTATGCAACTCGTCAACCCACCCAAAAAGGAAATTTGAATACGAACATGGTCAGATTGGCGATCTCTCAAGGAGTTGACCCATTGCTTGTAACCTCTATTTATGAAACCTGGGGAAACTTGCAACCCACTCCTATAAATTCCATTATTTTCACAGACGACCTAGCTCCGATTGAATGGATAACGAACAACATGGTATTGAATTATGTTCTTTTCGGAGATGTGGAGAATATTCAATGAAATTTATACGTTCAACCTTTATATTGGTGATTGCTGTTCTTGTACCTGTGGCATTGATCATTTTTGGTATTAGGGTTCTCCTTTCCAGTACATTTCTAAATATTGAATATCGAATGCCAGGTTTCCCAACAGATAATTATGGTTTTTCGCTTGAAGAGCGGGTAAAGTGGTCAAAACTGGCTGTGCAATACTTGGTTAACGATTCGGACGATGAATTTCTTGGTGATTTAACTTTTTTGGATGGAAAAGCTTTGTACAATGAACGCGAATTGAGTCACATGTCAGATGTAAAAAAAGTGGTAAAACCAGTTTTGAGTATTGGTTATGCATCCTGGATATTATTATTGGGATTTGGATTTATTGCATACCGGATTAAGTGGCAATCTGAATATCTTAGAGGATTGAGACTAGGTGGATTAATCATGATAGGATTGATTTGTGTGATTGGTATTTTCGCAATAATAAGTTTTTGGAAATTCTTTACAATTTTCCATAATCTTTTTTTTGAAGGTGATAGTTGGTTATTCATGTATTCTGATACATTAATACGCTTATTCCCTATGCGATTCTGGCAGGATGCCTTCCTGGTGGTGGGATTAATAACCCTGGGCGGTAGTTTGATGCTGGTTGCATCCATAAAACCCAATAATTTAATCAAGGGGTAAAGATACATCCATACAATCCCTGCAATTCTCTAGTGTATAATTCCTGCTTAAGGAGAATTTGAATGTCTTTATCTATAAACCTAGATGGAAAGGTCGCACTCGTCAGCGGTGCATCCCGCGGAATTGGACGAGCTGTAGCGGTAAAATTATCAGAATGTGGCGCCTCAGTGGTTGTAAATTATTTGAATTCCATTGAAGGGGCAGAAAAAGTAGTTGCAACCATCATCAAATCCGGTGGTAAGGCAACAGCAATTAGAGCAGACGTGTCTGTTTATGAACAGGCTCAAGATTTGATAAAGAGTTCGATCGATTCTTTTGGAAAATTGGATATCCTGGTAAACAATGCTGGAATCACTCGTGATAAATTGATCATGCTCATGACTGAAGAAGATTGGGATGAAGTGCAAGCAACTAACCTTAAAAGCACATTTAATTGCTCAAAAGCAGCTGTCAAGCATATGATGCGAAATAGATTTGGGAGAATTATCAATATTACATCGGTTGCCGGACAAATGGGGAATGCAGGGCAGACTAACTATTCTGCATCCAAGGCAGGACAGATAGGATTTACGAAGGCATTAGCACGTGAAGTCGCTGTTCGTAACATCACGGTGAATGGTATCGCTGCCGGATATATTGAAACTGACATCTGGAAAAATGTGCCAGAAACTATGCGTGATGCGGTATTAACTTTAATACCACTTGGACGTAAAGGTTTACCTGAAGAAATAGCGTACGCCGTTGCTTTCCTTGCCTCCGACCAGGCTGGTTATATCACTGGTCAGGTATTAGGTATTGATGGTGGAATGGCGATGATGTAATCGATTTGGAGGAATTAATGACAGAAAAAAACACCTCAGGAAAAACTACCTTAACACCGAATGTTATTTTAACCATTGCAAAAATGGCCGCCTTGGAAGTTGAAGGTGTTAACGCTATGGCGCCGATCCGCTCTGGAGTCCCCAAACTTAAATCAAGAGGAAAGGATGGGGTAAATATCTTGATTGAAGATGACAATGTGTTCGTGAATATTTATTTGGTATTGGATGGAAATTATAATATCCGGGATGTAAGCAGGAAAGTTCAGCTTCAGGTATCCAGAGCTATAATTGAAATGACAGGTCTTGAAGTCGGTTTGATCAATATCCATATCGAAGATATCGTTTACAAGAACGAAGAGGTCTGATTACCCATGAAAGCAAGAACCAGAGCGCGAGGTGTTGCTCTGCAAGCACTTTACGAAATCGATATGGCAAATCATCCGGTTGGTGTAGTCTTGGAAAATCGGCTTGAAGAAGGTACACTCAATGATGAACTTCAAGATTTCATCAGGCAAATTGTCGCAGGGGTTGTTCCAATCCGGGAAGAATTAGATCTCGTTATTGCAAAATATGCTCCAGAATGGCCTCTTGAACAAATAGCCACTGTAGATCGTAATATAATGCGCATAGCAGTTTGGGAAATAGCCGTCATAGGGGATTCTCCCCTAAAAGTAATCATAAATGAAGCAGTTGAGCTTGCAAAACTTTATAGCTCTGACAGTGCGCCCAGGTTTATTAATGGAGTTTTAGGGAGCCTGGCTGATCATCAAAATGAAGTTACCCAAGCCATCATATCGCATAAAAAGGTATGAATAATGGATTTTTTGGGTGTTGGTCCAATGGAATTGTTTTTTGTTATTATCCTGGCTTTGATTATTCTTGGTCCGAAGGATATGCAAAAAGCAGGCCGGTCTATGGGGCGCTGGATGAACAATCTGGTGAAATCTGATACTTGGAAATTGGTAAGGCAAGCATCCAATAAAATTAAATATTTACCAAATGAATTGATGCGGGAAGCAGGTCTGGAAGATATAAAAAAAACCAGCCAGGAATTCAATAAAGAGATAAGTAAGGAGATATCACAAGAGCTAACTGATCCTTTTAAAGCCTGGAAGGAACCAAACATGTCTGCAACAAAACCAGGCGGTAAATCACCGATTTCAGAAAATATAATTGATCCATCACTCCCAGAAAAAAATAACGGGGGAGATGAGGATGCGTAAAATCCTGGGTGGTTTATGGAAAATAATTACGTTACCCTTCAGGGCTTTTATCTATTTGATCAAAATTCCTGTCCGATTGATAAAACGGGCTAACGCTTTCTTGAACGATGATCTGGATGATGGCTCATTACCAGATGCTTTTGCAACTTCTCTAAAGACTCCATCAGCTTTGCTCGAGCATGTTGATGCTTTGCGAAAACATTTGCTGCGTATGCTGCTTGGTCTTGTTGTTGGGATAGCCATAAGTTTCATTTTTACAACTCAAATGGTGGATTATCTTTCTCTTCCTGTTGGAGGCATCGACTCTCTGAAAGCCATTGATATCACAGAATCTGTCGGTGTATTTATGAGAGTTGCTTTGTTTGCAGGAATCGCATTGGCATCTCCTTATCTGGCTTTCGAGCTTTGGTTGTTTGTTGCTCCTGGTCTCAAACCTAGCGCTCGGAAATTAGGTTTGATCGGAATACCCCTTTCAACCCTGTTGCTGATTACTGGTATGCTATTTGCTTATTACTTTCTGTTGCCTTCAGCCTTACCATTCTTATTAAATTTTATGGGAATTGAAACCATACCACGTCCATCGTCATATATAAATTTTGTCTCTGGATTATTACTATGGATTGGTGTTGCATTTGAATTTCCTTTAGTGATATTTGTGCTTTCCTTAATGGGAATTGCCAAACCAAAATTCATGGCTCAACAATGGAAGATAGCAATTATCGTTATTGCTATTATCGCAGCTTTGATCACTCCAACAGTTGACCCGGTAAATATGGCTCTAGTAATGGGACCGATGATCATTCTTTATTTTTTAAGTATCGGTCTAAGTTATCTGGCTTCATTCAGCAAGAAAAAATCTGCAGAAAATAAAACTTGAATTTAGATCATCCAAAACTTTCCCCTGGAATACTAGTGATTTGAAGGGATTAAGGTTGAACATGAAATGTAATAAACATACCGTAATTACAATTGCATTTATATTCCTCCTTCTAACAGCATTATTATATGGTTGCCAGTTTAATGTTACAGGGGATGGAACTCCATCATCATCAGCATCCTATCCGATCCCGCCGACACCTCCCCCTCAACCGATGGCAGAGATCTTTTTTGCAGCGACAATCCCAACTCCGTTATTAGCTGACGAAACTCTAGTTTTGAGTATAGTAGATGAAGTAACTGGTCTGGCATTGAATCCAACTAATTACGTCATGCAATCCGGGGACAGTTTACATTATTATGTTGCCATACCTTTGGTTGTAAACAGTGTTGTGAAATATCGATATGTTAGACAATCTGGAACCCCGATAATTGAAGATAAATCCAATGATCAGGTGGTGAGATACCGGTTATATTTTGTAGGTGGACCAGGGGAAGTGATGGATACAATATCGAGTTGGAGTGACAGTGCCTTTTTGGGGGAAGTTGGCAGGATAACAGGGCGCGTAGTATCCAGTACGGATGGAAACGGTTTACCAGAGATTCTCATAAGTGCAGGTGGTGCTCAAACTTTGAGCGATTCGAATGGTGAATTTGTGCTTGAAGGTTTACCTCCGGGAACACAAAACCTGGTTGCTTATTCTCTGGATGGGCGTTACCAAACTTTCCAACAAGGAGCATTGATATCTGCCAACAAGCGCACCCCGGTAAACTTAAGCATGACCCCAGCCTTGTTAGTAAATGTGGTTTTTACGGTCATCGTACCAGGAAATACTATCCCTACAGCCCCTATTCGTTTTGCTGGAAATCTTTATCAATTAGGAAATTCTTTTGGTGATTTGGAAGGTGGGATCAATGGAGTGGCAGCTAAAATGCCGGTCTTATCTCCCATGTTGGATGGTCGCTATACCCTCTCATTAATGTTACCGGCTGGAGCGGATATTCACTATAAATATACTCTGGGGGATGGTCTTTGGAACGCTGAGCATCAAATTGATGGAAATTTTAAGATTCGACAATTGATTGTTCCCAACTCTGATGGATTTGTACAGGATGTTATTGATACCTGGCAATCTGGTCCTTCAGCACCAATCCTTTTTGAGGTAACTGCCCCTTATGACACCCCTCGGACCGATATTGTCTCAATACAATTTAATCCTTACAATTGGACAGAACCTCTTCAGATGTGGCCTTTGGGGAATAATAGATGGGTATATCAACTCTTCAGTCCTTTGGATATGTTAGATTCATTTGAATACCGTTATTGTCGAAACGATCAATGTGGTATTGCAGACGATTCTGTAACACCTGGTAATGTCTTGGGTAGGAAAATAGCTACTAGTTTAACACCACAAAATATTCAAGACACGATTAACTCATGGGAATGGTTTTCAAATGAGTCTACTGAAATTAACCAAGTAAGTAATGTGTATTCCAAAAACTTTGATTTCTGGGCAGGAGTTGAATTCCAAGATGATTACAACCCATCTGAGCAACCCTGGTTAACCCATGCGTTACAAGATATAAGAAATATGGGGTCGAATTGGGTCGTTCTATCCCCTTCCTGGACTTATACAGGAATGAATCCTTCTGAATTCTCACTAATTCCCGGCCAGGATCCGCTAGGTATCGATGTAAGTACAACTATTAACCAGGCACATGCACTAAATTTAAATACAGCTATCTTTCCAAGTGTGAATTTCCCAATATCTGCGGATGATTGGTGGATGAGTGCTTCTCGTGACCTAAATTGGTGGGATGCCTGGTTTGCACGGTATCGTGCATATTCACTATATTATGCCGATCTGGCAATGGCGAACAGTGCCCAAGCCTTGATATTGGGGGGCGATTGGGTCGGACCCGCCTTACCAGGAGGTATATTGTCTGATGGCAGCAGTTCAAATATACCTGCTGATACTGAAACTCGTTGGAGCAGATTGATCGCTGAGGTTCGACAGCACTTTGATGGCCTGGTATTTTGGGCGGTTGATTACCCGGGAGGTATATTTAATGCACCCGGATTAATTTATGAAGTAGATGGAATTTATTTGCTTTGGCATGCACCTCTATCAAATGTAGATAATCCTTCAATAGAAGATTTACAAATTTCTGCTGGAGAAAAGTTGGACAATGAGATCAGGTCAATTCAAAGTACATTTCAGAAGCCATTGGTTCTGTCTGTAGCTTACCCTGCAATCACAGGAACATCCAAAGCCTGCATCCCGGATAGTAGCGGAGGATGCCAGCCCTGGTATTCCCTCAATCAGCCTATTTCTGATTTTGATTTAATTGAACTAAATTTACAAGATCAATATAATGTTTACTTGGCGTTGTTAATGTCAATAAATGAAAGAGATTGGGTTAACGGCTTTATCAGCCGGGGGTACTATCCCCCCGTTGCTTTGCAGGATCCTTCTGCATCCATTAATGGAAAACCGACAGCTGGTTTATTAAGTTACTGGTATCCGCGCTTATTGGGAACAGTGAAATAGAAAATAATAAACCATAGAAAATAACTGATGTAGGAGATTATTATGAAACCTGGATTACTCGAATTACTAATTATCTTATTGGTTGTTGTTCTTCTTTTTGGTCCTGGGCGGATCGGAAAAATTGCAGGTGAGTTGGGCAATGGAATCCGTTCTTTTCGTGATGGATTAAGGTCTAAGAATGTGAAGAAAGAAGATGCCTCAGAAAATAATAATGATGAAGAAACAAAATGACTTTTAATAACTAGAATAAGAGAAGTAAAAAA
>JBDRQK010000215.1:0-2743 GCA_043826315.1 Chloroflexota bacterium | reverse complement strand
GATCTCATCCAGTGCTACGGATGATCCTGATAATCCTGATATAACCAACACCTCACTTTGTGGAATTTATCAACTTCCACTAAAGCTGGTTCACGTTCATCGCAGATTCCAAGATCATTTTCGACGCGCGCAGAACAACGTCCCGCAAATTTACACCCGGGAATGAATTCTATACAATCACAAACCACACCTGGAATGATTGCCAGTCTATCTTTGTTTTCATCCAAAATGGGAATGGAGGCGATCAACCCCTTCGTGTAAGGGTGCATTGGTTTTTCAAAAAGGTCCTTGGCGGATGCTTCTTCGACCATTTTGCCAGCATACATGACGCCCACCCAATCAGCTGTTTCAGCGATCACTCCGAGATCGTGGGTTATAAAAACCACAGCCATTCCCAACTTGGCACGGAGTTCAAGTATCAATTCCAAAATCTGTGCCTGGATTGTCACATCCAGGGCAGTGGTTGGTTCATCTGCAATCATGAGGTTCGGTTCACAGGTGAGAGCCATGGCAATCATTACCCTCTGAGCCATTCCACCAGAGAATTCAAATGGGTAAGATCTTGCCCGTTTTTCCGGATCGGGAATACCGACTAACTTCAAGAGATCAACCGCTTTTTTCCACGCCTCCTTCTTATCCAATTTACAATGGATCCGGATGGCTTCGACAATCTGGTCTCCTACTCGATACACTGGATCAAGAGACGGAAGGGATTGTTGAAATATCATCGAGATACGATCCCCCCTTATCTTCTCCATTTCAGAATTGGTTAATTTCAACAAATCATGACCCTGGAATATAATTTCCCCTTCCACTATCTTCCCAGGTCTATTCACCAAGCGAACAATAGATAGAGATGTTACACTTTTTCCACACCCAGATTCGCCGACCAAACCATATATTTCCCCTACGCGCACATTCAAGTCAATTCCATCGACTGCTCGGGCGACGCCTTCCCGTGTATAGAAATACGTTTTCAGGTTCTTGATCTCAAGTAATTTCTCTCGTGATTGTTCAGGAATCATATCCATAGGGTTCCCTTCGATATTAAAAGTAGAATTTACCATGTGCGTTTCTGTTGTGGATCAAACATTAACATCAAACCCTGGCCGGCCATTGTTACACCCAAGGTTGTGATAAAAATAATCAACCCGGGAGAAAGGATCAATGTGGGGACTCTTACCATATATGCCTGCGCCTCTGCCAGCATAGAACCCCAATCTGGTATCGGAGGTTGTATACCGATCCCCAGGTAGGAGAGTCCTGAGATCGTCAGTACGGTATGCCCAAAGCGCAGAAATACCTGGGCGAGGACAGGTCCCAGGATATTTGGAACGATGTGTTTACGCATGGTCAGGAATTCTGATTCCCCTATAGCCGCAGCAGCTTCGATGTATGTTTGATTGGCTATCTCAAGCCCAACTGCACGTGCCAGTCGAGCATAGGGTGTCCAACCGGTTATGGTCAATGCCAGAACAAGCGGCCAGAAACCGGGTTTCAACATGACGACAATCATCAATGCTATGATAATGGCTGGAAAAGACAAGAAAAGATCAATCAACCGCATCAGGATCTCATCCAGAAAACTACCCGCATGCCGGCTGGCTAAGGCACCAACAATTGTCCCGAACGTGGCAGAGATCAGGATTGAAACAAAGGAAATAACCAGCGCTTCTCGCCCCCCGTAGAGGATCCTGGAATAAACATCTCTTCCCAACGAATCCGTTCCCAGAATATGTTCCGCAGAAGGGAATTGCAGCCTGTTGCCCAATTCCTGCTCTATTGGATCGTATCTGGTTAGCATTGGAGCGAACACCGATATAAAGATAATGATTCCAAAGGTAATCAGCCCGAAAAGTGCCATCGAGTGCCAACGAAAGCGTGGTGTGACCCGCAAGCACTCAGGTCCAGAGATCGATTCTATTGGAGGTACGAATTGCGCCATTTACTTTCTCCTGCCATTATCCAGCGAGATTTAAGAGGCAGCCTGAATCATCAGGCATCATTTTGATTTAAGCGAATTGCAGGGTTTAAGATGATATATCCAAGATCTGTAAAGGTATTAATGACAATCGCTAGACCGGTGATCAATACCACTCCCGATTGAATAACCGGTAAATCAGTGGCAAGAACAGCATCATACATTACCCTGCCTATTCCCGGGATGGCAAAAATCACTTCAACGATTACCGAGCCTCCCAAAAGACCTGCCAACCAGAGCGTGATCATGGTAACCACCGGGATGAGTGAATTGCGAAGAGCATGACGCCAGATCACCTGAAATTCTGACAATCCCTTTGCCCTGGAAGCGCGTATGAAGTCCTTTTGCATTACTTCAATCATTGTCTCGCGGGTCAAACGGGTAAAATAAGAAATTGGTCGGAGGGCGAGGGTGAGAGCAGGCATGATGATAAATAACGGTCCACGCCAACCCGCCGATGGAAGCCAACCTAATTTCAGAGCGAAAATTAGGACCAAAACAGGTGCAAACCAATATTCCGGGATGGCAACCCCGGTTTGGGTAAGGAAGGCTATCAGGTTATCCATCCACTTACCTGGAGAAAGAGCAGATAGTACACCTAAAGGGATGGATATGAGGATCGAGAACAGGAGTGCAACCGCTGATAAAACAAAGGTAACCTTTAGCCCACGGAAGAGGATCTCACCAACCGGGGCTTGACTGACAAATGAATTACCGAGATCACCTTTAAACAAATCCTTGACCCAATTTAAGAACTGATAA
>JBDRQK010000214.1:0-4595 GCA_043826315.1 Chloroflexota bacterium | reverse complement strand
ATGGAGGCTTGCCGGCTGGTCGTTAGTTTCAGCCTGACACTCCCTGCTCCATCTGGACGCAGGTCAACTTCCTGCACATCGGCTGCCAGGGATTGCATGTTCAGCGCTTCTGGATTCGCAAACACCAGGTAGGGACCGATCGGCACATTTTCAAAACGAAAGGAACCGGAAGAGGATGTTTCGGTAGTGAAGCGTTGCCCATCTGTGAGGTAGATGGCATCGACGGCTACCGGATTGGAAAGAATCTCACCTGCCAGTTCTCCTTCAATGCTCCCCCAGCGGGAACGGACCTGGAGTAAGACGGGGTCAATCGTTTCAGTATCTGGCTTAAGAATGACTTCCACACCGTTAACACCTTCGAAGAGTTGCCCGTTGATCAGTTTCGGTTCCAGCCTGAATACGTAGCGTGTGGGCGCTTCAGACAGAGCTTCGACTTGAACCCGCCCCTTTCCGAATTCATCCGTGATGCCTGAACTGCTGCGTGCCCGCCACAAATATAGCCAGGTTGAGGCGACCACGTCCAAATCCGGGGGCAGGATACCGTCCGCTTCGGCCGGTACAATCTGGACATTCACATTCTTAAATCCAGACTTATCGATGACGATGTTTCGTTCAGCCAGGGCTTCCTCTCCTGAATTGCTGCTTGCACGAACGCGCAGCAACACGCTCCCTGGTGGGAAGTTCAGTTCAGATCTGAAGTGGCACTGGGGGCAGTCGCGTTCAAAGGTGACGAAGCCGCGCAGGACCCCATCCGGATTTGCAGTTACAAAGAATTTAAAGGACCCATCCTCCTGTGTGAGGATGTCCTGCGTTCCGTATAATAACTCCCCCTGAAGAATTTCCAGCCTCACCTGGTAAGGAGCCGTGTTATCGCCACCGGTGATGTAACCGCTGACTTGAATGCTGTAAATCAAGGCATCAGGGCCAGCATAGAAAGTCTCACCTTCACTCGGGTAGGTGATAATAACAGCCAACCCTTCCGATCCAGCCCGCACGATCTGCCTGTTCCCG
This sequence comes from Chloroflexota bacterium, assembly GCA_043826315.1. Taxonomy (GTDB): domain Bacteria; phylum Chloroflexota; class Anaerolineae; order Anaerolineales; family Villigracilaceae; genus UBA12087. The sequence continues at coordinate 3,584 of JBDRQK010000214.1, read as the reverse complement.
GGGAGTAGGAGAAGTAAAAATAAGATTAAGCTTATCGAAGCCAGGAATCTTTTATGTTTTTTCAAGGTGAGATTGCCTCAACATCAGGATTCAACTGCCAGAGGTTGCCTGCAAAATGGCAGCGCACACATGCCACAGCCAATACAAGATCATGGGATTGGTAAGGCTCCGTGTTTTCCCTACCGAGCAGTTCAGTCGTGCGCCATGTCACCCAGATGCCGTCTTCCTGCGGTCCAACCTCAAAACTGGAGGCGTCATGGCAGGCGACGCAGGTTACTGACAGGTGGTTGCTGTCATGCCCGGGTATAGGATTTTCCTGGGTCAATGCGTCCGGGTGGCAGTTGGTTGCAGAGCAACTCGCCGTGGTGGAGTGAGCATCATGGCAGTCGGTGCAACCAAAATCCTTGTGAGAACTGGTTCCCAGGGTGCGGTGATGGCGTAGTGTATCAGTATCCGTATGGCATTTTTCACAGATCGTGTTGTTGCTTGCGACCTGCTCATAGGTTCCTGTGGATGTATCCAGCCAGGTTATCTCGGGGTCTGCCACACCATTGCTAACTTGATGACAGATCTCGCAGTCGATATTCAGCCATTCGCTTTCGGGTATTAACTTGTTTCCAACCGCCTGCCTGGGGGAAGACTCGAAACTGAACTTGCAGGACACACAGTTGGGTGGTGGATCGACAATGGCTTTCGGATCCCAGTTTTGCGGAGAATGGCAGCGGGAACAATAGGTATTTGGACCTTTTTCCAGGTCGTAGGTATCTGCGTGCGGGCTGTTCTGCCATGCCTCCCAGATGGCTGCCTGGTCGGGTCCGCTGGTTTCCACTTCGGAAGTTGGTGCGCAGGCAGATACAGCTAATATTAATACACCCAGGACAAGAAAAAGGTTTCCCGGGCGTTTAAGCTTAAAGAACTTGCAGGGATTCAGTTTCATTCTTTCTTATTCTCCTGTCAGGGTTGAGGTGTAAAGTCGGCATTGGGATCAACATCGCGCTGGAAATCGGTGCACCAGTCCAGCACAGCCCCATCCACATGGCACTCATCACAGGGTACTTCGGCTGCCACTGGAGGAAAATTGCTGCCGCGCGGGTGGTGGCAGCGCTGGCAGGCAACCTCCTTTTGCAGGTCGTGCGAAGGCCAGGATGTTATTGTGTGGGCGAACTTCACTGTGATGATCTCACCAAAATGGGGCGAATTGGGGTTGCTTTCCTGCCAGATACCAAGAAGACTCGCATCATGACAGGCTGTGCAATTGATACCTGTATGCCTCTCGTGTTCAGCCGCACCATCACCCTGGGTGGGATCATGGCATTCCTGGCATGTGACCGGGTTGGAGTGTGCGCCATGACATTGTATGCATTCCCAACCCTTATGTACAACAGAAGAAGATTGCTCCTCCATCACTTCGAAACCATGGCGCCCTTCGTGACAATGAGCACATAATTCATTTGTATCGGAAACTGGCTCGTAAGCCTGGATCTGATTGTTCCATAAGCTGGCGGTTATGTAATAAGAATCCCCCACAGGTTCATGGCAGATATTGCAGGAGATATTCTGCCAATCAACCTGCGACACCGGGATCCCTTCAGACAGGTCAGGTCTCGGCATACCAGCCACGCGCTTGCAGGAGGCGCAATTGTGTGACTCCTCAACCGCCGGTGCTGCAGGATCCCAGTTCATCGGAGACTTGCAACTGGCACAGGTTGTGTTTGCTCCCATACCTTCGTCGTAGGTGTCGGCATGACCAGATTGCGACCACAGGGTCATGATGGATTCCAATTCATCTGCAGTAGCCGGTCGATGCTCGAGGGTTGGCTTGGGTGAAGGGGTGTAGATGGAATTGGGAGTTGCCAGCACAACCTGGCTTGTGGTATTAATGGTAATAATAAATAAGAGCAGGATGGCGATGATCAGGAACACCGCTTTACCGATTTTCATCTTCTGGCCCTTGCAATAGAAAGGAATATGGATGGGAGGCGCATTTAAAGATTGCGCCTCCCATTGACTTACTTATACAGCTTGTTGGAATCTGACGTTTTCGCCGTGTTAGATACCGATCCTGACTGCTGAGGCGTAAAACACGAACCTGCCCAGCACTTCAGCGATTAAAACCAGGGCAAATGCAAAATAAGCCAGTTTTCCGAGAAGCTTTTCCTGCCCGGGGCTGAGTGCATTCTGGTACAGGAACAATGCGAACAAGCCTGCTCCTATGAACACCAGCAGGATTCGCAGGATAAATGCCCACAGGAAATGTCCGGTCATCAACTGTGCACTTTGCACAGCCGCAGCCGAACCGGCAGCCAGAGAAGCCACGTAGATGGGTAGTACCACAAGTTCTACGCCCAGCAGCACGATCGAGGCAACTGCGATCCAGCGCATGGCATCACGCATCAGACCACATTGGGATTCCGCACAGCCGGGCTCTTTGCGCTGTACATAGGCATAATTGACCACGAAGGCGACGCCCATCGCCAGCGACCCCAACAGCAGGGTGGTCGCATAGAACAAGACGGGTGTTGCCAGTGTGTTCCAGGCTGGCTGCGCCGGCAGCATGTAGACACTGCTCATACAGTAGACCAGGACCAGACCGACCAGTGCGGTGATCCAGCACAGGATATTACGTAATCCAGGGCTGGCGATCTTGCGCCACTGCATGAAGGTGTAAATAACACCCAGCACAAAAAATGTAACACCGAACAGCACCTCGCGGCTGAGCCAGGAGGAACCGAAGTTTGTCACAGCCTTGTAGGCAGTCAGGGGATTGCCAAGGTGGAATAACGAGGCGATCAACCCCAACGCCAGCACAACTATAATAGCCAGCAGTGAACGGTCGCTCAACCTGTCAGCTTCTTCCAAGCCTGCCTTACGGGTTGCGAACAGATGGACCAGTGCCAGTACTAAGAAGGAGCCGACGGACATCTGGGCCAGGATGGTAAAGGTGATTAGTGCCCAATCTCTTAGATGCATCTTATACCTCCTCCAGGTTTATGATCTTGCCTGTGCCAGCCTGGGTTGGTTGGGTGTCTTTGTGTGGTGTGAAGACGATGGATGGTCCGGTCATGGATGCGTCCGGCAAAGGCGCCGGATCAGCCAGATCACCATACTTGGCTTGAAGTTCTTCGAGTGTGCCAAAGTCAAGCGAGCGGTACGGACAGGCATCCACACAAGCAGGTTTTTGACCCTTCGCCAGCAGGTCAACGCAGAAATCGCACTTGGCCATCTTGCCGGTTTCTTCCTTGAACCATAATGCTCCATAGGGGCAGGCCCATTGGCAGTAACGGCAGCCGATGCACTGATCTGCGTTGATCAGAACCACACCGTCGCTGTCGCGCTTGGTAATGGCTCCAGCCGGGCAGACTTCCATGCATGGCGGGTTTTCACAGTGCATACAGGAGACAGGCGTAAAGTACGTGAAGTTTCCACTCGGTATATAAAGGTCCTTATCGATGATCCAGGTTCCGCCGCTGTATTCCAAGACCCTTCGCCAGGTTGTCGTGGCATCAAGGTCGTTTTTATCCTGGCAGGCGAGCTGGCAGGCTTTGCAGCCAGTGCATTGATCAAGGCTGACGTGAAATGCTAAT
>JBDRQK010000213.1:0-8601 GCA_043826315.1 Chloroflexota bacterium | reverse complement strand
GCACAGAATCGCCAACGAGCGTTTGATGTTATGAAACTGGATTCTAAGAGTCTATTTGATGCCTGGCAAGTACACAGCGCGACCGTAGCCTTGGCATTTGCACCTCGAGCATTGAATGAGGAATATAAAAAAGCTGATATTATCCTCACAAATCAGCCAAGCGTAACCTTGATGATGAGGTTTGCAGATTGCGCTCCAATTCTTTTGTACGATCCAGCGAACAAGGTTATTGGGTTGGTACATGCTGGTTGGATGGGCACAGTGAAAATGGCTGCAAAGATTGCCGTTGAAGCAATGGTTGAAAACTATGGTTCAAGGCCAGAGGATATTCAAGCAGCAATTGGACCATCGATTGGCCCAGATCATTATGAAGTGGGAGTTGATGTTGTTAAAGATGTGCAGAAAATCTTTGGCGATATCAACAATGTATTGATTGAACAATTCAATGGGAAATTCCATTTTGACTTGTGGGAAGCAAACAAGTTGTTATTATTAGGTGCTGGAGTGAAAAAGATCGAAGTCGCAGGTCTATGCACTGCTTGTAATCTTGATGATTGGTTTTCACACCGGGCAGAAAAAGGCAAAACGGGCAGGTTTGGGGTATTGGCTTCTCTGGAGAATTTGGATGAATGATAAGTTTGTAAGAAGCATAAAAAACAACCTTGAAAATGTGAAAGAAAAGTTAATCAGGACAGCAATAAATTCAGGAAGGAATCCTGATAACGTTCGCTTGATCGTTGTTACCAAATCCCAACCCTTGGAAATAGTTATTGCAGCTATAAAAGCAGGAGCAACTATGCTGGGTGAAAATTATGCGGAAGAAGGGGTAGATAAAATTATTGCGTTAGAGAATGAATCTAAGGTAGAATGGCATATGATAGGTCATGTTCAGAGTCGGAAAGCGGAACTGGTGGCCAATAATTTTTACCTGCTTCACTCATTGGATAGTCTAAAGTTGGCGAAAAGAATAAATAGAGCATTAGATGAATCTGGTAAAGAACTTCCAGTTCTTTTGGAATTCAACGTTAGTGGTGAAGAAAGCAAATATGGATGGCAGGCTTCTGATGAAAAAACCTGGTCGCAACTCTTGCCTGAATTGAAACAAATCGTGGATTTAGATCATTTGAGGGTAAGAGGTTTAATGACGATGCCTCCATATTATGAAGATCCCGAATTATCTCGTCCCTTTTATTCAAAATTGAAGAGGTTGCGTGATTATTTAGCTGATAAATTTCCAGGAACGACCTGGAATGAACTATCAATGGGAACCAGTATTGATTTTGAAACTGCCATAGAAGAAGGATCCACTTTCATTCGAGTAGGTCAGGCGATTTTAGGAAAACGTTTTACAAAACGAGGTTGATTTTTATGATAGATTTTTTTATAAAATTGGTGCAAGTAATTTCTCAGGCTTTGATATGGATTGTCATTCTTTCAGCAATTCTATCTTTTTTTATGCCTCCTTATCATATTGTACGAAGTACTATCGATCAGATTATAGAGCCTTTGCTTGTCCCTATTCGACGTGTCGTTCCTTTAGTTGGAATGTTTGATTTTAGTCCTCTTGTACTTATTATTCTGGTTCAAATACTAACTTATGCCTTGATCAGCCTTCTCTCAGCATTGAGGTGAAATAAATGGACAAGCGAAAGTTCAAATTACATGATGGAAAGAAAGGCGCGGCTTTGGCAATAAGGATTATTCCTCGTGCCAAACAGAATAAAATCGTTGATATTTTAAGTGATGGAACTGTAAAAATTCAAATCAAGGCTGGTCCATCTGATGAGACTATCAATGAATTTTTGCTGGGTTTCTTGGCTAAAGAATTGAATATTTCAAAGAGTCGCCTTGAGATTGTGGGAGGTAGTACCGGGCGGGATAAACTGGTTTCTTTTTTAGATCTGGAGGCTGAATCTTTATATGAAAAAATCCTGGAGTTGATTGAAAAAGAATAGCAGTCCTTAATAATTTGTTATTACCGAATAACAGGATAGTAGTTGGAGTGTAACTTGGTAGTATCGCCCAAAAAACCAACGAAAATTATTTACTGAAATTAGGCGTAACTATTTAGTATCATTGAACTATGGGGGATAGTATTTGGAGCATTAAATATCGAAATATTCAAATCAACCTGCCTAATAAAAAAAATTGCTAGGGGTTAGAGCCATAGGTGGATCGGTAAACGATGTATATTTCGAAAATATGACGTATATAATCACGAGTTTCAGAATACCGGATTACTTCTAAGAATAAGTCTGGATCATTTCCTGAAAGTTCCTTCCAAATGCTGGCATTCCCAGGGCCGGCATTATAAGCTGCCAGGGTGGCATATAGATCTCCCTCAAAATAAGAAATGTTTGAGGCTAGATATGATGTCCCCAGGCGGAGATTGACATAAGGCCGGTAAAGATCATCTGAGGTGTAATTAAGTGGCCAACCTAGGTTGTCCGAAATAGATTTTCCGGTAGAGGGAATGATTTGCATCAATCCACGCGCGCCAGCGGTTGAATATATAAAACCTTCAAACGAACTTTCTTGTGTTATGACACTAAATAAAAAAAGCGGATCAATTTTAAATTCATTCGCATAAGGAACCACCAAATCCTTGAAATAGGAGCCATAATTGATATGAATAAAGAAACGGGGAGCTGTCAACATTTGTGTATAAGTTTGCAAACCTGCAAGTCTCAACAATTGTCTGGTAGATTCAATTGCTACCCGGTACAAACCAATCTCTACGAGGTAATTCGTTAAGCGATAACTATCGATTGGATTCTCGGCAACAGTCATTCTCAAGTCTTCAAATTCAAGACGCGCCTTATCAAAAAGACCCAACTCCCAGAGTTCAGTTCCTCGAACAAATCGACCATCTGTTACTAGTGTTTCCACTCCAGACAAATCAGTTTCAGGAGGTAGATTGAAAGTAATACGGATCCAGGCCTCGGCTTCAGATCGTTCGGTGGCTATGTCATAAGTAAGGTTGAAAGCTACAGGAGGTTCGAAGTTGGGTATACCAAGAATCAGATTACGAGCGCGTTCACTGTAATATCCAGTAGGATCCAGACCTGCGGAAAGTTGGAATGATCGTTGGGCAGAGTTATCATCCCCCATTGCTTGCTGGGTTTTACCGATCCATAAATATGCTCGTGATTGGTCTGTGAGGAGATTTGAAAAAATCAAGTTTTTTTGAAATATTGTCAGTGCACGGTCGTAAGCACCTGATCGATACAAGCTTATACCTGCATTGAAGAGTGCATCCGGAACAAGTTCGCTGGTTGAGTAATCGACAGCCAATTGCTGCCATGTGGATGAAGCGGATTCAAGTTGTCCGTCCCGTTCAAGAATTCTGGCAGCAGAATTGAGGTAATATGGAGCATTTGAATGAGTGGGAAAATTAATTGTGAAATCTAATAAAGATTCTACCGCACCTGAGTAATCATCCATATAACCCCAAAGAGTGTAAGCACGTTCATCCCAGGCAGAATCCCAATAACGATTATCGGGATAATTGTTGATCATACGAGTCCAATTATCAACAGCTTGTTGATATTCGCCATTTTCACGCAATATTAACGCTATAAAATGGAGAACAGTGCCGTCATGATCTGGATAATTTATTTGATATCGATTAAATGCAGCCAATGCAACCCCATATTGACCAGCAAAATAATCTACCAAACCTCGTTCAAAATCATCAACAGGAACACCTGCATCAACCAGGGCAACCAGTGCAGAATAAGAGTCATAGGAAAGTGGATATTTTGAAACTGTATCCAAAAAATAAGGATAAGCCTGGTCTGCTTGACCTTGTGCTAGATAGGTCTGACCTATTAGAAAATCCATTTGTGCTTTTAGATAATCGTTGCTGGAGCGCGTGGAAATATCTTTGTATATGGCAACGCTTGTGGCAATGTCTCCAATTGCGGTAATCATCTTGGCAATTTTTATCTCAAGTTGAAAAGTCTCTCCTATTCGCTGAGAATTTAATGAAGCTTGGTATGCTGTCAAAGCCTCGGAATAATTACCACTATTATTAAGTGAATCTCCACGAAATTCTTGAATATAAGTGTCGATCACACCGGGGTTGGATGATAGATACTCCGAATAGGAATTGGTTGCCTCGGAATATCTTTGAAGAGCATCATAAGTCTGACCTAAGAGGAAATAACCATGCTTGGTATGTTCGGAATCTGGAAAATCGGTTATTAATTGATGAATATATACCAATGATTGATCATAATTTCCAGATAGATATTCCACTCTCCCTAAACCCCATAAGGCACTTTCGCGGACTTGTTCATCATTATTGGATGCTGAAAAAGCTTTTTGATATAACTGCCTTGCAAGTTCATAATCACCATTAAAAAGTGATATATCACCGTTGGATAGTTGAACCTTGGGGGTTGAAGTAGGCGTTGGAATGTGAGTAGGTAGTTCGGCAACGAAGGTTGGAGAGTTTGTCGCAGGAGCCAAGGTTGGTGTTTCGGATGGATCCATTGTTATGGCAGATCCATTGCATCCCATCGAATTTATGGCGATCAAAAATACCAATGCAATTTGAAATTTTCGCATATACAAGCTTATAATGCTGAAATTAACCCATGTCAATGTTTTGACAAACTACACCTAGCGTGTTAAACTCATTACCTGAGCAATGGCGCTCTCGATAGAGAGCGCTTTTTCATGTGTGCCCGAAGAAGAAACCAATCGATGAGATCTGTATATTGGGATTATGACAATAATCTAATTAGAATGATCGATCAGCGTAGATTACCGAATGCGCTGGAAATTTTTACGTGTCACACATATCAGGAGGTTGTATTCGCAATAAGTAATATGGTAGTCAGAGGTGCACCTGCGATCGGAGTGAGTGCAGCTTTTGGATTAGCATTAGCTGCTCAACAATCTACTGCTTCTGATCTAGATGCATTGATTTCGGACTTGGAAGTGGCAAAAAAAATACTTAATAATTCGCGACCGACTGCAATCAATCTTACATGGGGGTTGAACCGGGTGATGGAAGTGAAGGTTGGTTACAATGGATCGGTGGACAATTTGCGAAGAAGTCTCCTGCTTAAAGCGCAAGAGATTGCTGATGATGATGTAATCCTAAATAAACGAATGGCTGAAATTGGTGCAGAATTAATTAATGATGGAGATACCATAATCCATCATTGCAATACCGGTGCTCTTGCGACAGTTGACTGGGGAACAGCTTTGGGAGTAATTCGTACTGCACATGAGCGGGGAAAACGAATACATGTGTTGGTAGACGAGACCAGACCGCGCTTACAAGGTTCTAGACTGACAGCCTGGGAATTGGAACAATATGATATTCCTTATCAGATAATCACTGACAATATGGCTGGTTTCTTTCTAAAATCCGGGGAAGTAAACAAGGTTTTATTTGGCGCAGACCGAGTTGCAGCCAATGGTGATGTTGCCAACAAAATTGGTACGTACATGTTGGCTTTAGCGGCAAGAGAAAACAATGTTCCTGTTTACGCCATTCTACCTACTTCCACTGTGGATTATTCCTTGGAAAATGGTGATATGATTCCAATTGAAGAGCGTCCTGAGGAAGAAGTTTTGGAATTATTTTTTAAGGGTGAAAGAGTAACGCCAATAGGGGCGCACGCCCGAAATCCAGCTTTTGATGTAACACCCAATCGCTTGATAACAGCGATTGTCACCGAAAAAGGTTTGGTTTATCCTCCTTATAAGCAAAATCTGCAGAAGTTTATAAAATGCTAGTGATTTTTTTTGTGAGAATATGATGACAGGAAATTTTTAATGGAATTACTTCTAACCGGTTCAGTTGCCTACGATTATTTAATGACCTTCCCGGGTTTGTTTAAAGAACAAATATTACCCGAAAGGTTGGAATCGATCAGTTTGTCTTTCTTGGTGAACTCAATGTCCCGCCAACGTGGAGGTGTAGCTCCTAATATCGCCTACACCTTGGCATTGCTTGGTGAACAACCTTATTTAATGGCAACAGTTGGGGAGGATTTTAATGATTACCGGGATTGGCTGGAGAGTAAAGGGGTTGATACATCAATGGTTCAAGTCGTCCCGGGGGTGTTCACTGCCTCGTTTTTTGCGACAACAGATCAGGTTAATGCCCAGATTGCCAGCTTTTATCCAGGAGCCATGGCTTATGCAGCAGAACAGAGCCTGAAAACCATTGAAAATAAACCTGATCTTGTAGTTGTGTCACCCAATGATCCTGATGCGATGAAAAAATTCTCCGCAGAGTGCCGCGAGATAGATATCCCGTACTTATATGACCCAAGTCAACAGGTTCTACGTTTATCGGGTGAAGAAATTCTGAGAGATATGGAAGGCGCTCATTTTCTTTTTGTGAATGATTATGAGAGCGGATTAATAATGAAGAAGACAGGATTGGGCTTGGATGAGATCCTGAAGATTGTAAAAATTGTGGTGGTTACTCGAGGTGAAAAAGGAACGAGTATTTATGCGGATGGGAAAGAGATTGATTTGCCAATCGTGCCACCCATCCAAATTATTGATCCTACCGGTGTAGGGGATGCCTTCAGGGGAGGATTTCTTGCAGGTTACTCGAGAGGTTGGGATTGGGATGTTTGTGGAAAAATGGGTGCTTTGGCGGCAACATTCTGCCTTGAGAAGAAAGGTACCCAAAATCATGTATTTACCATGGATGAGTTTGTGGGGAGGTTTCGCAAACATTTTAATGACGATGGATTATTGGATGAATTGATCTACCCATAAGATTGGCGTTTCCTGCATATGATGGATAATCAATCTCTGCTGGATGCGAAAAACGCAACTAAATTAGGAGAAAAAATATGGAAAATTTTGATATCAAAGACCCTTCATTGGCTGAAGGTGGACGTAGAAGGATTGAGTGGGCGGAGAGAGAAATGCCAGTTTTGCGTTTGATCCGTGAGCGCTTTGGAAAAGAAAGACCATTAAAGGGCTTACGTGTATCAGCTTGTTTACATGTGACCTCTGAAACAGCAAACCTAATGCGGACCTTGCACGCCGGTGGTGCTGATGTCGTGCTGACAGCTTCCAATCCCCTCTCCACACAGGACGATGTGGCTGCTTCTTTGGTGAATCACTTTGAAATCCCAACTTTTGCGATCAAAGGTGAAACCAACACTATTTATTACAAGCATATTACGGCAGCTCTGGACCACAAACCCCACATGACCATGGATGATGGAGCAGATCTGGTCAGTACGATACATAAAAACCGGCGCGAATTACTTCCTGAAATTGTTGGAGGAACTGAAGAGACGACAACCGGTGTAATCAGATTGCGTGCCATGGCAGCAGATGGCATGTTGAACTTTCCCGTTATAGCAGTTAATGACGCCATGACCAAGCACTTTTTTGACAATCGATATGGAACTGGTCAATCAACAATTGACGGTATCGTGCGAGCGACCAATATTTTGCTGGCAGGCAAGAATTTTGTGGTTGCTGGCTATGGTTGGTGTGGCCGTGGACTCGCGATGCGTGCACGGGGGATGGGTGCAATTGTTATCGTCACAGAGGTTGATCCATTGAAAGCCCTTGAGGCAGTAATGGATGGTTATCAAGTTATGCCAATGGCAGAAGCTGTTAAAGTTGGGGAAATATTTGTGACCCTGACAGGTGACCTTAATGTGATCGATAAAAAACATTTTGAGGGAATGAGAGATGGTGCCATAATTGCCAATTCTGGTCATTTCAATGTGGAAATTAATATTCCTGCTTTGGAAAAGATGGCAACGAAGAAAACATTGGTTCGCCCCTTTGTTGAACAATATGATATGCCTGATGGACGTCGTATTCATATCCTTGGAGAAGGTCGTTTGATCAACCTGGCTGCAGCAGAGGGGCACCCAGCTTCAGTGATGGATATGTCATTTGCAAATCAGGCATTGAGCGCTGAGTACATGCTTAAGAACGCAGCAAATCTGGAAAAGAAAGTTTATTCAGTTCCTGAAGATATCGATGCCGAGATTGCACGTTTGAAACTGAATGGTATGGGTATTTTGATAGATAAGTTAACAGATGAACAAATGAAGTATTTGAATTCCTGGAAAGAAGGAACCTAAAACTCCTTTTTTAGCAGGTTATTTAGTAGTAAACCCTCTCCAAGAAATGAAAACGGAGAGGGTTAATTTTCTTTAAAGGGATTGTACCTTTTCTTTAACATGAACAACTCTGGCGGATGTCATTGTCTGCAGATCCACAGGGGTCAATTCAAATACAGCATTTGGAGTTCCTGCCGCAGCCCAAAGAGTTCCATATTTAAGCAAGTCTTCATCTATAAATGATTCGATCTTGGTTGCATGTCCAATGGGAGGAATTCCTCCAATGGCGAACCCTGTAATAGCACGCACAAATTCCGGATCAGCACGATCGACTGGTTCACCAATGAGGTTGGCGAGTATTTTTACATCCACACGGTTTGCACCGCTCGTTAGTACGAGCACAGCTTTTGCGGAATGATGACCTCTAAAAACCAAAGATTTGATGATCTGTCCAACAGTGCAGCCGACCTGCTCTGCAGCGTCCGCTGATGTACGGGTGGTTTTTTGAAACTCAATCACTTTACAATCATAC
>JBDRQK010000212.1:0-12771 GCA_043826315.1 Chloroflexota bacterium | reverse complement strand
TTCCTGGCAGCCTTGCAGCGTTTTGGGACCCATGCCGCCTTTTCCGATCACACCTTTGATGTTGAAATGTTGCATCACCTCGGCCTGGTAGGGCTCCTCACGGATGCTTGTGGTGGGACCGGCAGCAACAAATTTGTATTGCCGGGTGTCCAACCCCGAAACGACTGGACCGCAATGGTAGATAACGCTATTTTTCAGTAATGGTTTAATTGCCTCATATACCTGCCGGTCATCGCCTTGTGTATCGCGTGTCTTGCGGATGAAGGTATCGATCATCCACTTATGAACACTGTCTCGACCGGTCAGCATGATCCCATTCAGAACAACAGGGTCACCTACTTTCAGGCCGCGAATGATATCATCACTGATTGGAATATTGATCTTTTGCATTGGTTCGCTCCATTTTTCTTTTCGCAATATCAGGCGTAGGCGACTTCATTGCCTTTGATGGTCATCTTGCGCCGCCGGTAAGCCCAGCACATATAGGATATCGAGACGAAATAGCTGGCTGGCAGTCGATGTAAACCGGTGATCTTGGTGTTCAGCACTGTAGTTTTACCACCAAAACCCATTGGTCCGATACCCATCTGGTTGGATTCGTCCGTCAACTGTTGTTCAAGAGCAGCCAGTCTGGGGTCAGGATTACTTTCATCCATCTTGTTGAACAGGACTTCCTTCGATGCCAGGTAACCTGCCCCGCGGTCGCCTCCGAAGGAGACACCTAATATGCCCGGAGCACATCCTTTTCCCTGGGCTTTCTGAACTGCATCCAGTACTACTTTTCGTACACCTGCCAGGTCTCGACCTGCACCCAGGCGCGTATCGGGTAGCGAGTATTGGGCACCAACATTCTCACAGCCGCCTCCCTTGAGCATCAATTCGATGCTTAATTCTTCCCCTTCGACTTCCTCAAAATGGATATAGGGGAAACTTTCTCCTCCCAGGTTGTTTCCGCTGTTCTTCTCGGTCAGCACATCCACCGCATTGGGTCGCATATAGGAACGCTTGGTAGCTTCCACCATCGCCGTGCGGATCTGCTCTCTTAATTTTTTGGTGCTCATACCTTCGGGATAATGAACATAAAAAATGGGTGTGCCGGTATCCTGGCAGATAGGTGTTGCGTTCTTGCGCGCCAGGTCAATATTCTTCATAATGGTTTCCAACGCACCGCGCGCAGCAGACCCGGGCTCCTCATTCTCGATGGAATTGCGCAGGGATTGTTCAACATCTGCAGGCAGATCGGTCGATGTACGTCGGATAAGTTCAAGGATGTTTTCGGTTAAGTCTTGCATACTCGTCTCCTATAATGAAATCCTTCATTAAATATACACCCAAATAAAATAAATTCAATTTACATAACGCCAGAGTTAATGTGACACATGGCATTTTATATTCGATTGGAGTTTTAATTCAGATGCTTTCTGGATCTGCGTTAGGATACAATAGAACCGATGGAAGAGAAAACCAACCTCTCAATTTTTCGCATCCAATTTAAAGTTCCAGCAGAAGCGATCGACGCGAACGGGCATGTCAACAACGTATATTATGTTCAGTGGATGCAGGATCTTGCTGTTAACCACTATGAATCGATTGGCGGAGTCGAGCCTACTCAAGCGCTGGGTGCCACCTGGGTGGTCAGGTCCCATCATGTGGTGTATCAAAACCCGGCTTTTAAAGGCGACCTGATCGAGGCAAGCACCTGGGTGGTCAATATTCGAAAAGTCCGTTCCTTGCGCCGCTACCAATTTGCCAGGGTTTCAGACGGCAAAGTGTTGGTTAATGGTGAAACAGATTGGGTGTTTGTGGATAACCACACGGGCAGGTTGCTGGCTATTCCCCCACAGATCGCTGGTTTGTTTACCTTGCTGGAGGAATGATTTTTTCTGCGTTCATGGCAATTGTGTGCTTGAAAGAACTGATCTCCAAAAGAGGAAGATCACTCTTGAAGATGATTTACCCGGAGAATAAATTTATCTTTTCGAGAGATACTGTCAGAATTTCTCCCTTAGTGATGGAGGTATAATTATCTCGAGAAGGAACCTGCCCGTCAGATTTTATTATGGAGGTGACAGTGGATTTACCCAGGTACGCATTTTTCCACGGTAAGATCGTCCCTTATTCCGAAGCCAAGATCGGAGTGGCGACACATGCTTTAAATTATGGAACAGGAGTTTTTGGGGGTATACGCGCTTATTGGAACGAAGATAAGAAAAAATTATTTGCCTTTCGGCCTATGGATCACTTTCGTCGTTTTCTAAATTCTTGCAGGATGATGTGCATTGAGTTGGAGCAAACCCCTGAAAGCCTGACCCAAATTCTACTGGATCTTCTGCATACAGATGTTTATCAGCAGGACATATATATCCGTCCACTGGCTTACAAAGGCGATGAATCGATCGGGGTCAAGTTACATGGGCTGGTAGATGATTTGACCATGTTTGCGATCCCGTTTGGGTTATACATTAAGAATGATGACAACGCCCATTTCACCATTTCCTCCTGGAGGCGAGTGGATGATAATATGATCCCGGCTCGAGGCAAAGTAACCGGTGCTTATGCCAACTCAGCCCTGATCAAGACCGATGCCGTCCGTGCAGGTTTTGATGATGCCCTGGTCCTGACCCAGGAAGGACATATCTCGGAAGGCAGTGCCATGAACATCTTTATGCTGCGAGATGGTGATCTCATCACGCCTCCAGCCACCGAAAATATTTTGGAAGGTATCACCCGCCGTTCGATCATGGAATTGGCTGCCAAAGAACTTCACCTGAAAGTGATTGAGCGTCCCATTGATCGTACCGAGATCTATATTTGTGATGAGATATTTATGTCCGGAACTGCTGTGCAGGTGACCTCAGTAACCCGGGTTGATCATCGCCCGGTTGGAACAGGCGTCATGGGTCCGGTTACCGGTCAGTTACGGCGATTATTTGCTGATATCGTCCGTGGTCGTGATCCGCGCTATGCCCATTGGAACTTGGAAATTTAATAATTCTCTGCAGTCTGAGACACCAATTCAATCGTATAATTATAAAGACCTTCCGGATCAATACCGGGAGGTCTTTATAATTTACATAAATTTATTTTTCACGGTGTCGGAATTGCAGTCGGTGCTGTGAATAACAGGGCTGCATCGTCAGCAGTCTCTGGCATGCCATTCATGATCCAGCGCAGGAAGACTTCCACAATATCCCCTCCCAATACTTTCTTGGGTGGCATCACTCCGATGATCTCTTCACCATTGGCATCTTTGATCACCTGTTCTTGGATCACCTTGAGCAGGATGCTGTCCTCATCTCCAGCGGTGATCAGGGGTACATTATCCCCGGTATTCAAGATCTCTTCATAACTTGTCATCAGGTAATTGCCATTATCCTTGCCTGCCCGGTGGCAGGAGATGCAGTAACGCTTGACAATGGGGGCAATATGAGCATCATAAGATGGCACTTCACCTTCAGCAAGGGCCGGGAAAAGAGGAGCCATGGGCGGCAGTTCAAAGCGGTCATCCCAGGTGTAGCGCATGAAGGTAACAATGTAATCGATCTCACTCTTTGTCATGCCTTCAGCATTGTAAGCTTTACCGAAGGGATTCATGCCGGCATCCGGTCTTCCGTAATCAATTACTTCAGCCAGGGAGGCGTCATTTAACGTATAAAGCACATCATGGCCATTGATGGGCATGACGATCGTGCCTTCCAATCCTTCAACACCCTCAATGGTTGTAACTTTGCCATCATCTCCGTGGCATTCCACACAGTTCACTGAGTAAAGATCTTGTCCGGCGATGATCTGATCGGTTAACGTAGCTGCAACATTGGTTTCTTCAACTTCAGCAACTGGAGCCAGCGCCAGGGTGGCTCCGGTCAAACCGATCATCAAAACAGCAGAGACAACCGTTGTCCAGACCATGGCTCTGACAGGGGTCTTCTTGAAAACAAAGTTCATTAATGCCAGCAGAGCATATCCAAGGATTGGTACGATCAAGCCGCCTGTTGTTTGCAGAAGTCCGGGCAGATAGAATCCCTCCCCTAGTGTTGTTGGAACATCTGATATATAGGTCAGGCACACCATGCTGGTGACAAATATAGCCATGAAACCAAGAGCAAAAATGCGTTTTCCATAATAACGGTAAGGGGAGCGGTCTATGAAGGGTAGGAAAACCAATAATCCGATGAAGATACCCGGGATGATGATGGTAGCCAGCCATTCGATCTTCCCTATCAGTGGGATCTGCCCGTAAATAGCCAGGAACTTGAAAAGGAACAGAAAATACCATTCCGGGCGGGGCACGTAACTGGAATCGCTCGGGTCTGCTTTGGGTTCAAATGGCACGCCGATAAAAGTGGCCAGTAGCACCAGGATAATCAAAATAGCCAGGGCCATGAGAACATCTTTGTAGATGCTGTCCGGCCAGAAGCGTTCGCCATTTTGGAGGGACTTTTCGTAACGTTTCTTGATGATTTTCTTTTGTTCATCTTTCATGGCAACCCTCCTAGTCCTCTTTGTCCGGGAATTGGGATTCACCGTGCTTGATGATCAGGTAAAGGTGGACACCGATCAACCCTGCCAGCATGGCAGGTAGAATCCAGATATGGGCTGCAAAAAATCGTTGCAATGTCAGTGCGCTGAGCGCTGGACCACCTCGCAACACCTTCAAAATAAAATCACCGATGAAAGGTACACTACCAGCGATTTGAGTGCCTACTGTGGTAGCCCAGAACGCTTTCTGATTCCAGGGGAGCAGGTAACCTGTGAAACCCATGAAGACGGTCACAAGGAGTAATCCGACACCGACCAACCATGTCAATTCGCGTGGGTACTTATACGAAGCAGTAACAAAAACTCGCAGCATATGGATGAAGACCACCAGGACCATTAAGGATGCGCCCCAGTGATGTATTCCGCGGATCAACCATCCAAAAGAAACACCTGTCATAATATATTGGATGCTGTCGTAAGCATGATCTGGCGATGGGGTGTAATAGACACTTAGGAAGATCCCTGTGATCCCCTGCAATACAAACAGGAACAGGCTGGCGCTTCCCAACGTGTTCCACCAGTTTCCGCGTGGTTCAGGGCGATCAAGGGTGGCTTTGTAGATATCGTTCAAACCAAGACGTTCGTCCAGCCAGGTATACAGCTTTTTCCACATGTTTAACCTTCCTTGATATGGATCAGCAGGTTGCCTGTCTCATCCACTTTGAATTCAGAATAAACATCCAATGGCCTGGGAGGAGGACCGCCAAGTACATTGCCATTAATGTCAAACGAAGCATCGTGGCAGGGGCAAACGTAAGCTTTGGTATCTGCATTCCAGTTGACCTGGCAGCCTAAGTGGGTGCAGCGGCTTGAAAGGATGAGGATATCTTCAGCTGATTCAGATCTTCTCAGTACATGGCCTCCATAGCTGGTAGCGGTGCGTTCCCAACCGTTGACTTGTGTGCGTGTAAAGGAGAAGGCGTAAGGTTCACCAACCGGAATACTCTCCAGTGAGCCAATGGGCACCCAGGCATCTTTGCCACCTGCCCGTAATGCTGGGCTGATCAAATAGCCGATGGCTGGAAGTCCGATGGCTGCACCTATTACTGTGCCAACTGCCGCGCTCGTCAGTTTGACGAAATCCCTCCGATTTATGTTATGGGAACCTGCCATAAAAACCTCCTAAAGGAAGATGAAAATTAATTCGCTCTGCGCAATATCTTATCATTACGAATAAAGAATTCAGATGCTTTCTGGGAGGTTGTCTCTCCTTTTAAGCACTGTTCCCTGGATTAAGAGAAATTATTTGTGTGGATTATACGGGAAAAATCATGTAATGATACAATAACCCACACTACGATTATAAAGATGATTTCATCTTCCCCAAGAGGATGTCTGGAACCAATAATCCATGAGTATTGTCACTATTACCTTTATAATCGGCTAAGGATAATTACTCTGGAAAGTTTCTCGTAAAAAATGTACATTAAATCTATCCTGAGATCCAGGAAGGAGGGATGGTTTTGGCGATAAAATCCGCTGCCAAAAC
The DNA here is from genome assembly GCA_043826315.1 of Chloroflexota bacterium. GTDB lineage: Bacteria > Chloroflexota > Anaerolineae > Anaerolineales > Villigracilaceae > UBA12087. The sequence continues at coordinate 6,743 of JBDRQK010000212.1, read as the reverse complement.
CACAATCTCACCCTCACCCGGAAATTTCGGGAAGATATTTGATCATTATTTATCTTTCATAGGAGGCGTGGATGGGTCTTAAGAGAAATGTCAGCCTGAAAGATGGCTTGCGCTATCAAGGCAAAGGTCCGATGCTCACATTTATCTTGCATCGTATCAGTGGCTTGAGTATCGTGCTTTTTGTTGGGCTTCACATTCTGGCAGCATTTCTAAGCCAGCAATTTGGCAGCAACCTTGGAACCATCATTAATGATCTTTATGAAAGCTGGATCTTTCAGATCTATATCATCTTCTGTGGACTTTTCCATGCCGTCAATGGTCTCAGGATTGTCATCCTCGATTTGTGGCCAAAATTGATCGAATATCAGCGCGAAGCCATCTGGCTGGAATGGCTGGTTTTGTTGCCGATCGTTGCTACGGTTGTTATCGTCATCATCCGCACGGCGTTGGCGGGATAGGAGTTTATTGATGAAATCTCGAACCGTATCCCTGGGTAAACGTGGTTTTGATTTCGAAACAACCATGTGGGTCTTCACCCGGCTTTCAGCTCTGGCAATGTACCTGTTTGCTATCATTGCTATCATTGGTGCGCTTCTCATGGGTGCCCGCACCCAGATGAACATGGCAGATCTCGTCCGCTGGGCTTTTATGTCCAATCCTAATCACGTACTCAATACCAATGTAACAGATTTGGGTCCTTGGAGCACGACCTTTTGGAAACTTACCGGAAGTGCTTTTATTCTCTTTGCTGCCTCCCACGGGTTGCATGGAGTTTTGAGCGTGATCGAAGATTACCTGGTCCATCCTGGTTGGCGCAGAATATTACGTCTGCTGGTTTTCGTTATCTTGGTAGCTATGATTACCATCGGCATTTATGTACTTTGGACTTCATAGGAGCAACCCGATGAAAACACATCAATTTGAAGTACTGGTCGTTGGTGCAGGTGGCGCCGGTCTTATGGCAGGTTTATACGCCTCCCGTACAGCTAAAACAGCCATCATCAGCAAACTTTATCCCACCCGTTCACATACAGGAGCTGCTCAGGGTGGAGTAGGTGCTGCCCTGGGTAGTTCAGAAGAAGATCATCCTGAATGGCACACCTATGACACGGTCAAAGGCAGTGATTACCTGGGTGATCAGGATGCCATTGAATTTATGTGCGAAGAAGCAGTGGCAGCTGTATATGAATTGGAACACATGGGTTTACCCTTTGATCGCACGCCGGAAGGCAGGATCTCACAGCGTCCATTCGGAGGCCATACTAATAATGATACTGGTAAACCGGTCATGCGGGCTTGCCATGCAGCCGATCGTACCGGTCACATGATCTTGCAAACCCTTTACCAGCAATGTATCAAGAACAATGTTAACTTTTATGATGAATTCCAGGTTGTAGACTTATTGTTGGCAGATGGAAAAGCGGCTGGTGTTGTAGCGATTGAGATTGCTACTGGAGAGATGCATGTCTTTCAGGCAAAGTCCATTATATTTGCCACAGGTGGTCATGGACGTATCTGGGAGATCACATCCAATGCATATGCTTACACGGGTGATGGAATAGCGATTGCCCTCCGTCGTGGAATCCCGGCAGAAGATATGGAGTTCTTTCAATTTCACCCCACGGGAATTTTCAAGCTTGGAATTCTCATCACGGAGGGAGTGCGCGGTGAAGGAGGGGTTCTTATTAACGGAAAGGGTGAACGCTTTATGGAAAAATACGCCCCCACCGTAAAAGATCTAGCTTCCAGGGATGTCATCAGCCGGGCCATTTACCTTGAAGTCCGCGCTGGCAATGGCATCAATGGCAAGAATTATATGTACCTTGATATTCGTCCAGAAACGGTTAATCATTACGCCGCCATAGATGGGCGTAAGCGACCGGATGGCAAACCCTTTGTGGTGACCGGCGAGGAGATCCTCGCCAAGTTGCCTGACATCGTGGATTTCTGTCGTGTCTATTTGGGAGTCGATCCGATCACCCAACCCATGCCTATCCAGCCCACAGCCCATTATGCCATGGGCGGCATTCCCACCAATCAATATGGTGAAGTCAGGAAAGATGAGAATAAAAATATCATCCCGGGTTTGTATGCAGCCGGTGAATGTGCTTGTGTTTCGGTGCATGGCGCTAACCGTCTGGGCACAAATTCTTTGCTCGATTTGATCGTGTTTGGAAAGCATGCCGGTTTGCGGGCTGCAGAATATTCAAAGACCGCCGATTACCAGCCTTTACCGGACGATCCGACTGCTTTTGTTAAGGAGCAATTGGCTCAAATTATGGAAGGTGATGGCAGTGAGAATGCATTTGATATTTCCACCGAGATGAAGAAGGTCATGTTCGATGATATGGGTGTTTTCCGTGATGAAAAAGGCATGCAGAATGCGCTCAATAAAATTCGCGAACTGAAGGAACGCTTCAAGCATGTTCGTGTTCAGGATACCGGTAAGATATTCAATATGGATATGTTCAACGCTTGGGAGCTTGGTAACCTGTTGGACCTTGCCGAAGTCACCACTGTTTCAGCCTTGGCACGCACCGAAAGCCGTGGTGGTCATTCGCGCGAAGATTACCCGAAGCGTGATGATGTAAACTGGTTGAAGCATACATTTGCAACGATGGATGAGGTTGGGAAGATCGAATTGAAATACCAGCCAGTCACCATTACCAGGTTCGAACCCAAAGCACGGGTCTACTAGGAGGTCGCTATGCAGGTAACCATTAAAGTCTTCCGATATAATCCCGAAAAAGATAAGAAACCTCACTACGTCACTTATAAGATGGAAGCCGATCCTACTGACCGGGTATTGGACTTATTGGAAAAGATCAAAGGCTATGAAGATGGTACCCTTTCATTCCGGCGCTCGTGTGCTCATGGGGTCTGTGGTTCTGATGCCATGCGGATCAATGGCTCCAACAAATTGGCTTGTAAAGCCCTGGTTCAAGATTTCGGCTCAAAGATCACCGTCGAGCCGATCCTGGGTTTGCGTGTCATCAAAGATTTGATCGTCGACATGGAGCCATTCTTTGATAACTTCCGCAAGGTGATGCCTTACTTTATCAACGATGACCCGCCACCGGAAAAAGAACGTTATCAGTCTCAGGAAGATCGTGAACGCTTTGACGATACCACCAAGTGTATTTTGTGTGCCGCTTGCACCACCTCATGCCCATCCTTTTGGGCTAACGATGAATACCTGGGTCCAGCTGCCATCGTCAATGCCCATCGCTTCATTTTTGACAGCCGTGACCACGGCGCAGCCGAGCGCTTGAAGATCATGAATGATGTCATGGGTGTATCACGCTGCCACACGGTTTTTAACTGTACCCTGGCTTGCCCGCGTGAGATTCAGATCACCAGGGCCATTGGTGAAGTCAAAAAAGCATTAATGACAGGTAGCCTGAAATAAGAATACTCAAATTGCTCTGCTTTCAACAACCTGGCGAAGTTTCAATCTGCCAGGTTGTTGTTTTTATAAAAAGAGGTTTCAAAATTATTGGAATTAAGATAATATTAATGTAGTAATGTGAAGCATGAGGAATATATGAAACTATTCGTCTCCCCAAAAGTTGATGATCGTGGTTTGCGAATGCGTTCTCAACCCGGTTTTACTGGGGAAATTGTTGCAATCCTTCAAGCAGGAGAGATGCTTGAAACCCTGGAACCAGAAAAAACCGTTCAGGATCGTTTTGGCGTTAAAGAACAGTGGCTGCATGTAAAGAATTCAGACGGACAAACTGGTTATTGCGCTGCCTGGTTATTGATGAAATCAAGAAACCCGCTGCCTCCGGCTGCATCACGTGCTAACTCCTTTTCAGATACCCGTTTACAGGAAAATCCGGAACTGAAGCAGTTATCCAAATTTCCTTATGCACCATCAAAAACCATCCGATCTACCGAAAAACCTCAATCCGAACTTGAACCATTGGCAGATTCAAAGTCACAAGGCTCTCCTCATAAATCTTCAACCTCTTCCGAGTTGACACCTCTGCCGGCATTAGAAACCATCCCAAAAAATCCAAAGATATTTCCTCCACCTGCAACCTCACTAATTCATCATGTGCCAATCCTCTCGCAGGATGAATTGTATGACAGTGCTGCTTGTTCACCCGTCTCTGCCTGCATGCTTCTGGAATACTATCACCATCTCGACCCACTCAATCAAACCATCACTCCCCGTCAATTGATCACTATGCTTGATCCTGGGGATGGCACACCAGGCAAAGGTATGTCACTGTCCAATGTCACCGACGAACTTTTATCACTTGGTTATCAGCACATTTCAGAAAAAATTCATGCCAGTATGGGAGACCTGAGATCAGAATTAGCCAAGGGTCCGTTGATCGTTACTATGGGTGTGACCCTGGCAGATCATGGTCCACGCTTCGTCCAGGGTCCGGGGGATACCATCCACGCTATGGTTGTCAAGGGGTTCAACCCGGATGAGGTGATCCTCAATGATCCCTGGTCAGGCAAAGAACTGCGCTTCTCTGAGAAGACCTTCGAATCGATGTGGACTCTCGGCCAAAACGGGATGTATATGATCCGGCCGTAAAGTATTTTTTCAGAAAGTCTTGGATCGATCAGCAGAAATGAAATGATTACTCTCTGTCTGTGGCTTATCCAGTCAGTTGAAGCAATCTCTGAATTGAACATATCTCCTTGGGTGATCAAACCTTCAATCGCTACCTCCGTTACCAAATATTTTTACCACTTTTTTATCCAGAACGAACAGATACTCGAAGCAGAAATCTATGTTGCGAATAAAAAAATAAGGTATCATAGGATAGTAAATATCATCCGGGGAGATTCTTGAGGTTGCTCCCAGGATCATATAAAACGAGGTGCTACATGACTTTCACACCAAATTTTCTCTCTCAAAATGATCCCCGCTGGAAAGATATTAAACTGGGTTTTGGAACCAATGTAACCATCGGTACACAAGGTTGTGCTCTAACTTGCCTGGCTATGATGGCTACGGGTTATGGTTATAAAGAAACCCCCGAGACCCTCAATCAAAAATTGATCAATCTTGGTTCTGGAAATGGTTACATCGGCCCTTTAATGGTCTGGGCAGGTCTCACCCGTATCTATCCAAAGGTTGGTATCAAAGAAATTTATGTTTGCAGTGAAGTAAAACCCGTACCCGAAAAACGGATCGATGCTTTGCTTGCCAGTGGTCAGACAGTAATGGTTGAATGTGATCGCTCTCCGGCGATTGGTGAGCAATCTCACTGGGTTTTGCTTACCAAAAAACAAGGCGATGATTATGTGATGCTGGACCCCTGGCCTTATCCTGTTGATAATACGGATGTTCTTTTAACGAAGCGCTATGGATTCGGTCGTCCTGTTCAGCAGGTCATTACTGCTGTGGCTTTTTATGAATGCTGGGATAACGGAACCGATGATCCGCCAATACCGCAACTACCGGGCTTGTATTTGCGGGTCATTGCTTCAACCACATCAGGTTTGCGCATGCGTGTTCAACCCAACACGACAGCTACAATTGTTACTGTGGAAATCGCAGGCACTCCATTGCTGGTTTTGGAAGAATCCAGCGTTGCTCTTCCCAAAATTGGTGTCAATGGTCAATGGATCAAAGTGCGTGACCCCCAGGGTTACGAAGGCTATACAGCTGCCTGGTACCTGGAAAAATTGTCCGAATTTATTCCGGAACCAGAGCCAATCCCTGAACCTGAACCACAACCTGGACCGGATCCGGTTGAAAAATTTATCATCAATGTCTCTCCAAATGTTGGCAGCAATGGCTTATTATTACGTTCCCAACCGGATCTCAAAGGAACTAAGATCGCAATTTTGACAGCCAATGAAGAGTTGCTGGTGTTGGAAGATGCTGAAATCACCCGCCCAAAGATCGGTGTTCGCGGCCAATGGATCAATGTTCGCACATCTCGAGGTGAGATTGGTTTCTGGTCTTCTTTTCATGTGGTATTGCCTGGTACCCCTCCACCACCAGTGGACCCTGACCCTGAACCCGAACCGATCCCGGATCAACTGGATGTGATGGTTTCGATGTCGGTGGGCAGTTTGGGTTTGCGTTTGCGTGCCAACCCAATTGATGGCGCGGTTTTGACCGTTCTTTCGGCAGGCTCAAAACTGACTGTGATCGAACCGGCAGACAGTGCGCGTTCAAAGATAGGTGTCGTTGATCAATGGTTGAACGTTCAGGATGATCTTGGACATATTGGTTACACTGCCGCCTGGTTTGTAGAACTGGTGCCCTCCGAAGTGAAATTACCACCTTTTATTGTTCCAGAAATACTGACGGTCTATGTCTCCACCACGCTAGGGAAATCAAACTTGAATTTACGTTCGGCACCTAACACCAGTTCAAAAATAGTAAAGAAACTTCCCGCGAACTCTCCCTTGCTCGTGTTGGAACAGGCTGCTTCAGCCCGACCAAAGATCGGTGTGGTCGATGAATGGCTGAATGTAAAAGCTCCTGATGGCAAAGTTGGTTATGTGGCTGCCTGGTATGTAGTCTTATAGACCCATCCTGGATCGATTAAAATAATTAAAACTCACCTGAATCCTATCAATCTGCTTTACTTCTAAAATTTTATAAGGAAAATGTGTTCATATGACTCATAAACATCTTATCACTCATATTGAATTTTCCACCAAAGATATGGAAGAGACAAAAAAATTCTATTCGGACGTTTTCGAATGGGAGATCAAAGATTACCCGGGCATGAATTATGCCACTTTCGAAGCGGAAGGTG
>JBDRQK010000211.1:0-4439 GCA_043826315.1 Chloroflexota bacterium | reverse complement strand
CCCCAGATGTTCTTCCAGGCAGAGTTGGCAGACAATAGACCGCCGGTACGGCTGCGCACGGATATGCCAATTGGGGAATGTGCGATAATGGTTTTATTGAATTCCTCGGCATTGCGGAGAGCTTGCTCGGTTTGCTTGCGTTCGGTGATAATAGCGCTCATGAGAAAACCAGAAAAAGCCAGCACACTGAGAAATATCTGAAAATTTACCAGCTGTTCAGTAACAGTCATATTCCCGAATGCCGGATTGGAGTCGCCATTCAATATATTCCACAATCCGATGACCGCCATTATGATCAGGTCGCTGGCCATGCCTCGCGGGCTGAACCTGAAAGCCAGCCAGATCAATAGGGGAAAAAAGATGTAATTGCCAAAGGCTGGACCTTCTGTTATCGAAAAGGAACCGAATATTAACCAGCTGAAGCCAGCCAGTCCAACCACGAGCAATGTGCCTTCAATGATTTTCAGCGGGGTTTTCGCATGGAACAAATTGCGGCTGGTAGCCCATGTCACGATCAAGGGAGCGATCAGGATCATTCCCAACCCATCCGCACTCCACCATACCAGCCAGGTTTTAAAGAACGGAGCACCTGATACCAGAGTGGGGACAGCTGCCCCCAACAGGGACGTCAAGCCGTTGCCGAAGATGGCTGCTGCGAACAAGGTGAAAATTTGTCTGGAGTTCTGAAAATTAATTTTGGAATCACTAACAGTTGTCAGTAGCCAGCCAGCTAGAAAAGCCTCGATGCTATTTGCCATGGCAAAACCCAGACTGACCACCAACGTATTTCCTCCACTAAGGTTTCCAGCAATATTGGAAAAAAAGATCACTGCCAGTAATTTTGGCCATTGTTTTTTTGCGCTTAGTAATAAGACCGCTAGTGCAAGTCCGCTTGCTGGCCAGATCGAGGCAACACCTTCGGGTTGTGCCACCAACAAAAGCCCTAAACGCACCACACCCCAATATACGCATGCAACCAACACCAAGACACCCACCTGCCGCCAAGTCTGTTTGGACGAACCTGTTGTGGATGTATTTTGTGCTTCTCTCTTGAAAACTTTCATATTAATAATTTCCTTAAACCGGGTGAAATAAATTCCGTCCAGATCAAATATAAAAAAGTCTTTCAGAAAGAAAAACCACTCCCAACGTGATATATCATAGCATATCTTGAGAAGATTCTCCTCTTACAACTCATATTGGTAAGGAGTAATTCAGGAGAAAATTTTTCTAATTCTGCAACTGGTTTAACGATCCTTACTCCAACCAGCCAACCTGTTCACATTGATCACATGCCAAAAAGAGCTTTTTAGGGTAATATTCTTCAAATAAAGTTATCCTGCATCCCCAACCCGGAGACCACATGCACTCACGACGCGCCTTGCTCTATGTACCCGGCGATGACCGCCACAAGATCGAAAAAGCCCTGACCCTGAACGTGGACTGCATCTGTCTGGATATGGAGGATGGCGTCGCCCTCAACCGAAAACAGGAGGCACGTCTCAGTATCCTTTCCGCTTTGCACGAACTTGATTTTGGGTCATCTGAAAAACTGGTGCGCATCAACCCGGTTGGCTCCGGTCTGGAGGCGGACGATCTCGCAGCCATACTGCCAGCCCATCCGGATGGTATCGTCATCCCGAAGGTTGAGAATGCCAGGCAGGTGGCATGGGTCAACGGGCAGGTCGAATCGGTTGAACTTACCCAAGGCTGGCCTCTTAATTCCATCCGACTGATCGTGGATGTGGAGACCGCCCGTGGTATGCTCAACCTTGCTGAGATCGCTGAACAGCCGCGCCTGGATGCCATCATCTTCGGTGCCGAGGATTTCGCAGCCGATATCGGTGCCATACGTACATCCGAAGCATGGGAGGTCTTTCACGCCCGCAGTGCCATCGTCATCGCCGCTGCTGCCAATGGTTTGCAGGCTATCGACATGGTCAGCATAGATTTTAAAGATATGGACAAGCTGCGAGTCGAAGCACTCTTTGGGGCACAATTAGGTTATGCCGGCAAACAGGTCATCCACCCCAACCAGGTGGCACCAGTACAGGAGGCTTTCAGCCCGGACCAGGCTGCCATTCAGCACGCCCAGCGCATTGTGGATTCATTTGAAGCCAGTCTGAAATATGGCAAAGGGGCTTTTGCCCTGGACGGAAGCAAAATGATCGACATGCCGCTGGTCAAAGCAGCCCGTTCTGTCCTGTTGCGTGCCAGCGCAGCCGAAAAGAAGAACTGATGGGTTCTGTATCCATTTCCATCCTGTTTGGTCTGCTCTCCGCATTAACCTACGGTGCAGCTGATTTTACAGGTGGTCTGATCGCCAAACGCACCAGCAGTCTTGGAATTGTCATACTCGGTCATATCGGCAGTCTGCTTTTGCTGGCTCTTTTTGCGTTGCTGCTTGGCGAAACCCTGCCACCGGGGAGAGATCTATTATTTGCCATTCTCGCTGGAGTGGCTGGTGGCATCGGCTTGATCCTGTTGTACCGCTCCCTGGCTGAAGGTCAGATGAGCCTGGCTTCACCTGTCTCAGCCCTGGTGGCAGCCTCCATTCCTGTCATGGTTGGTTTATGGACACAAGGGTTGCCCGAAATAACCATGCTGATCGGGTTCGCCCTGGCGCTGATTGCCATCTGGTTGATCGCTCAAAATGGAAGGATCAGCCTGGTGAACATCCTGGCACAAATCCGTCTGCCTTTTATATCCGGTATTTTCTTTGGATTGTTTTTTGTGGGAATGGCACAAGGAGGTACACACGCAGTCATCTGGCCCGTGGTAGCTACCCGCATCGGGTCGATCCCCAGCCTGCTGCTGTATTCATTCATGACGCACCAGCGCTGGTTGCCTGGGCGCAAACACTGGGGTAGCATTGGTCTGATCAGTCTGCTTGATACAGCCGGAAATCTGTTCTATATTTTGGCTTCCAGGGTCGGGCGCCTGGATCTGGCTGCTCTCATCAGTTCCCTCTATCCCGGCTCTACTGTTGCCCTGGCACGAATTATCTTAAAAGAAAAGATCTCTCCCTTGCAGGTGGTTGGCATCCTGTGTGCACTGATCGCTTTGGTTTTCATCTCGCTTTAATTTACAAAACCTATCGCAACCCTACCCGTCCTGAGGGTTTAATAATATAAATAATAAATTCCCGGTCTGTTCGTCATAAAAGTTAAAATAACATTTCATGCAGTTGAGAATCTCTAAAGCAAAGGGTGAATTCCACAAAGTTTTCTCAAATCATCATCACAGGAGCCGCCAATGCAAAGAAAATTGACCCGCCGGGACAAATGGAGTTATGGCATCGGGGATCTGGGATTCAGCCTGACGTACACCATCATCGCTGCCTATTTCGCCATCTTTTTAACAGACGTGGTCGGGTTGGCTCCGGCCATTGCCGCAGCAGCCATTTTCATCGGGCGTACCACCGACTATATCAATGACCCCATCATCGGTTATATTTCAGACCGTACACGCTCACGCTGGGGGCGCAGGCGTCCGTTCCTGTTGTTCGGTGCCATCCCCTTTGCCCTGGTCTACATCCTGATGTGGTGGATCCCCCCCTTTGAAAATCCTTTTGCCCTGGCAGCTTACTATGCTTTGACCTACATGCTCTTTGACATCGCCGCCACTTTTGTTTATATGCCCTACTTTGCATTAACCCCTGAATTGACAACAGATTATGATGAGCGTACTTCTCTAACCACCACGCGCATGTTTTTTTCCATCCTGGGAGGTCTGATCGCCTTCACCCTGCCGCTGATCATTGTGCAGGGTTTCCGGCCTGACAATGCCGGGCGTATTCTCTTAATGGGTGCTTCATTCGGTCTGGTTTCTGCCATTCCTCTCCTGGTGGTCTTCTTTTCAACCAGGGAGCGGAATGAATTCAGCCAGTTGAAACAACCAGGTATCCTCAAATCCATGCATGCTGCCCTAAAGAATAAGCCCTTTGTCTTTGGTTTGGTCATCTACCTTTTCACGATGGTATCAATGGATATCCTGCAGACCATTCTCCTGTTCTATATTAAGTGGGTGGTCGGGCGCGAGTCCCAATCTGACCTGATCATGGGGACCATCTTCGTGGTTGCCATCATTGCCCTGCCTCTCTGGGAATATATCTCAAAAAAGATGAACAAGCGCTATGCCTACATTGTGGGTATCTCCTTCTGGGCGATCGTCCAGTTGGCTCTCATCACACTTGGACCAACCTCACCTCTGCCTTTGCTGATGTTCCTGTGTGTACTGGCAGGCATCGGTGTTTCAGCCGCCCATGTCCTGCCCTGGTCCATCCTGCCGGATGCCATTGAATGGGGTGAGTGGAAAACCGGTGAGCGCCATGAGGGTATGTTCTACAGTCTCATCACGCTGGCTGCCAAGATCGCCTCCTCCATCGCCATACCGCTAGCCCTGCTGGTACTGGATGCCAGCGGTTACATCTCCAACAG
>JBDRQK010000210.1:0-10889 GCA_043826315.1 Chloroflexota bacterium | reverse complement strand
CCCATCCTTTATGATTTGGGATTAACCTCTTACCCAAATGAAAGCCTCCACCTTAAGGTTGAAATCAGTCAACACAAACAAGTTTCAATCATTCAAAAGACCCCGATCCTCTTATACGGTCACAGTTTTGTGAGCGCTCATTTTTCACTGGAAACAATGATGGCAGGGACAATGCTGGCCTGCCTGGAGAGAAACTTCCAGCTCGGTAAGGAGGGAGTCAGTGTAAAAGGCAGGGATTTTTATGACCTGCTCTGGTTCATGCAAAAGCGAATCCAACCTCTTGAAGAAAAATTGCAGAAAGATGGATCAGAACCATATACCGTACTCTCTGCAATGCAAACCTTGAAAGATAAAATTGGTTCCCTGAAACCTGCTGACCTGGCAGTGGATCTTTTATCCTTGTTTGAGCAAAGGACTTTTATTGAAGCCTGGTTGGAGGGGTTTAAAGATCATTTTAACGAACTAGTAAAGGGTTATATATATATTAAATTCTAAACCATTCGAAATCAAATCCTGGTGACCTGCCAGCCCCTCGAAATCTCTCTTTACAGGCCATTCTGAGGATGGTATACCTGTCACTATTACCCAAAATTTCAGGATCCCCCATGCCAGAAATACTGACCTACTCTCTGCGCTCCACCCAGCCCAACTCTGACGAAGACTATCGGACCATTTCTGCATTCAGCACTGAAGTTTTGAGGCATGCCATTGGGCAGGTGTCGGACCTACTGGCAGCTTTTATATCCCGGAACGACCCCCCTGCGAACATTTCCCCACGCAAGCGGGATGAGGTTGTTTTTGAACTGCTCACCCTGGGTGTACTGTGGCGTGTGTATGCAAGCTCAGCCATGAGGTCCAGGTCCGGTGCGCGGCGAATTTTATCCTGGCTGGCAGTCCTGCGTAAACGCGATCCATTCTTAAAACCTGGTGTTGACCTGCTGCGCGGCTGGCTGGGTGGATGGTTGGCTTTCGCCAAACAAATGGATCAAGGGGAAGTTGTGTCCACGCTCAAACACCTGGATATCCTGCTGGAATGGCTGTCTGCCAGCGGAGAATTTACGGAGGAAGTTAATCGGCTGACAAAATGGCGGGATCACCTGGCCAGCCTGCCTCCCGGCACGGCGACATCTGCTTTGCAGAAAGCCATCGACCTGGCAGGCTGGTTTGAAACAACCAGCCTGGAGAGACTGGGCGAATTCACCAAGGACGTTGAGAACTTCCTGTCCGCTACCCATCCCAATTACCGCTGGCGCGAGGACAATCTATTCACCGGCCGGCAACGGGTGGAATATCACCTGAACATGTTCGGTACTGAGATCCTCAATCGCTGCTTACGGGCGGATTTTCTGAAGACAACTGCCAGGATCGTGATCGTGCCGCCCTGCATGAAGGCAAAGAGCGATGATGACTGCCTGGCTACGTCCACACCGTACGGCGCTTGCTGCGCCAACTGTACCCCCGGCTGCAGGGTCAATCAGCTCACCCGGCTGGGTGAAAAGCACGGCTTCCAGGTCTTCATGATCCCTGATGAGTTAAAGACCTTCGCGGCAGGGGACAGCAATCCATCCGGCAAGCATTCGATCGGACTTGTGGGAGTGTCCTGCCCGTTGACCAATGCCGCCGGTGGCTGGGAGATGATGCGCCTGGGGGTACCCGCCCAGGGGCTTCTGCTGGATTACTGCGGGTGCAGTTATCACTGGCATAAGGATGGCATCCCGACCGATATGAATTTTCAGCAATTGTTGCGTTTGTTGGAAATCAAATAACAGGAAATTGTCTCACACCTGAAGTTCAGGGGGAGAATGGCATAATTTCCCCTCTGTAGATTTTAAAAGACCCTAAAGGTTTTTTTCAGGGTTTACATAAATGAAGGGTTATTTCACCGGCCAGATGAAACCCATGGCAGCGAGCGGGATGAAGAATAGCAGCACGGCCAGGCTGCCAGCCAGGAGACCGCTACCCTTCCGTTCATCCACCATGTGCAGGTTGGGATAAAAGCCTTCCACTTTCCAGGAAGGTGCTCCAAACCAGGCAAACAGCAAACCACCCAGCATGCCGCCAACATGACCCCAGTTATCCACACCAGAAATACTGAAGCCTATCAGCAGGTTGATGCCCGCCATGTAGACCAGATTCGAGATGGCACGCCTGGCCTGGTCGCGCAACAAGGCCCGGTTTTGAAACAGGAAGACTCCCTCGGCTGCCAGGAGGCCAAAAACTGCCGTGGAGGCGCCTAACGAAGGTTCGGGTGTGAGCACAAATGAAAACACATTCCCGGCAAATCCTCCCAGGAAGTACAATGCCAGGAAACGAAGCCACCCAAAGCGGGATTCCATGCCCCGCCCAAAGGCATAGAGGGCATACATATTAAAGCCAATGTGCAATAGCGAGCCATGCAAGAAGAGCGGCGTCAGCAGGCGCCAGATCTGACCGGCACGGATGGAAGCGCCATACTTAACGCCTATTTGAGCCGGGAGGTCAATTCCATAAACATTCTGACTGAGGATCTGCAGCAGATAAACCAGCACAGTCACAGCGATCAGGGAATAGGTGGCATACGGTATTGAATCAGGCATGGCAACCCGCACACTCCCCGGGGGAGGTGTTTCGGGCGGAGTTTCGGTCGGGGGTCGGAAAGGGTTCATAGAGGTACCTTTATACGAACTTATTATCCATTCATCACAATAACGGGAGAAGGATGGCGAGGGGAGCATGCTTGTAAGAATTGATGCCCGCCTTATCACCATCTTGTGATCCAGGATGGGACTTTTATTTACAGGTTCACTTTGCGGGGTTTGATGCGGTGGTGCTCAGCCTGGATGATAGCCGTGAGAATATCCACCGTTTCGTCCAGCTGAAAATCAGAATTGATGACCACGTAATCAAATTCATCAATCCGCTTCAATTCCTGGCGGGCAGTGGCAATGCGCAAGTTCAGACCTTCGGGTGTTTCGGTCTTGCGTTCCTTCAGGCGGTTGACCAGTTCATTCTCATTCTCCGTGGTCAAAAAGACCAGCAGCGCCTCGGGTGCCAGTTTGCGGATGGAGGCTGCACCTTGTACATCTATGCGCATTATGACATCCTTGCCGGAAACCATCGCCTCACGCACCTGCTGCTTGGGGATACCCTTGTAATCATTATAGACAATGGCATATTCCAGCAGCTCATTGGCTTCGATCATGCGTGCAAATTCGTCGTGGCTGACAAAGAAATAATCCTTGCCATGTACTTCGTTCGGTCGGATCGGTCGGGTGGTGGCAGTGACCACAAAATGAAATGGAAGTTTGCGTTCCTGCATCCTTTGCAGAATGGTATCCTTGCCAACACCGGACGGACCTGACAGGATGATCAGCAGCGGTTCAGGACGGAAGATGTTGAATTCTGTATCTGAGGACATAAACCCTATTGTAATCGAAAAATACCATATTCACCTCGAAAGCATATAGATCCGGATCCTTGTTTTCTGATTGAATTGTTCAACCAGGTTGAAGAAGTACCTGAATTGCAACGAAGGTTACGAAATCTATCTATTATGATGGAATATTAAGAAGCGCCTCTTTTAAAAGGAGAGGTATGGAGTTCCAGAATATCAACACGCCCGGGAATGAGCTGGTTTTTCCGGTTAATTACCAGGGGGAAATGTGTCGATCTTATCTCTAAAATGTGGTGAGAAATATGATGCCCAACTTTTCTTCCTGAATTTATGATTTGAAAGCGTGAATGGATTCCAAGATCTGTTCTTGTTCCGACCCAGTCAGACCATTATGGAAAGGCAGGCGCACCAATTGATCGCTGACCTGCTCTGTAACCGGGAATTCTCCAACCTTGCCTCCAAACTCTTTTCCCATATCGGATAGATGCAAGGGCAGGTAATGGAAAACTCCCAGGATACCCTGTTGGCGCAAGTGCTGCAAGAAACGCTGGCGGGTTTCCAGGTCTGGCAAGAGCATATAATACATATGAAAAGCCTGTTCACAATGCGCAGGGATCACCGGGAGACGGACGCCATTCTGTGAGGCCCAATCGATCAAGCCAGCCTGGTAGGTTTCCCATACCTGCTGACGGTGTTTCTGTATTTTCTGGCGCTGCTCCAGTTGGGCATAAAGAAAAGCAGCCAGGATGTCGGATGGCAAGTAGGATGAGCCGATATCCACCCAGGTATATTTATCGACCTGCCCGCGGAAAAACCGTGAGCGGTTGGTGCCTTTTTCACGGATGATCTCTGCCCGCTCAAAAAAACCCGGATCATTGATGATCAGTGCTCCGCCTTCCCCACAACTGAAATTCTTGGTCTCATGAAAACTCTGGGATGCCATCACACCAAAAGAACCCAGGAATTTATGCTTATATTTTCCGAATAAACCGTGGGCGTTATCTTCCACGACCGGAATAGCGTGGTGGTTGGCAATCTGCATTATTGCATCCATCTCGCAACCAACACCGGCATAATGTATCGGTACAATGGCTTTTGTGCGGGATGAGATGGCAGCCTCCAAATGACCCTCATCCAGGTTGAGGGTATCAGGTCGGATATCAACAAAAACAGGCCTAGCGCCCCGCAGCACAAAGGCATTGACTGTCGAGACAAAAGTAAAATCCGGGATGATGACCTCATCCCCAGGATTGATATTCAACAAGATCGCCATCATTTCAAGTGCATGGGTACATGAAGTGGTCAATAGTACTTTTGGAACCCCAAGGCTGGTCTCCAGGAGCGAGTGCACTTTTTTTGTATAGAGACCATCCCCGGAGATATGCCCGTTGGCAATCGCCTGAGTCATATATTCGATTTCATTTCCAAGCATAACTGCACGATTAAAAGGGATTGACATGGTTAATCCTTAATTGATCGATCTCCAAAATTGAATTAAATATCCATTGATACAACAAAATATTTCGAACATTACCAAGTGACTTAAATATAATTCTTTTTTTCTCTATTAATAATGACAATTGTGGATATCAAAGAAAAAATTAATTTGGTTCTTTACCTATTTGATCTCAATTTTCGAGCATATCAATCCATTGGTTTCTGGACCAACGCCAGGAGTGAGGTCCCAAAAGGAAGTTCATACCTCTTCGCTAATCGATCAGTTTCTTTGCGATATAACCAGGTTAGAAGCGGGTTGACCAAAGGTGTTATCTTTAATTCCGCCATGGTCAGTTCATTGGCGCGTTTCATGGATATGGTATCAGGTTTACGAATGCCTCCATGAAGTTTTCGAGACAACCATACAAGGGGGAAACTCAAACTCATATAATGTGTCAGGAACTCGATCTTGAACCCGGTGTTAGCAAGTTTTGTCTGCAATTCTGCAAGTTCATAACGTCGACAATGATGGGCGCTTTCGTCAAAATAACTCCAAAGGGAAGGATGGGCAGGGACCGTGATGAACAGGTAACCGCCGGGGGTCAGCATTTGCATCATCTTTCTCAAGACCTCTTCATCATTCGGGAGATGTTCGATGACATCAAACAAACAGATCATATTGAATTTTTCATGAAAAGGCATGGCAAATAGATCCGCCTGTACCAACGGATTGGTGACTTGATCGCGGGCGAACCTCAAGCCCTGCAGGAATAAATCGACGCCAATCACCAGGCCATCCTGGCAGACATTAGTGATCTCGTCCAGCACATTGCCCGTTCCACAACCAATTTCCATGACACGGAATCCCGGTTGAAATTTCATGACAGTCTGCCGAACCAGCTCCCGGATCACGGTATTGCGCGTACGAAACCAGAAATGCTCTTTTTCAATCGCGGCCAGGTATTTAAAATAGACAGGATCATAACTGACCTTCCCAGGTTTACCTAAATTTATGTCTTGTACCAAAATTGTTTTCCTTATGAAGGTCGATCATAGATTTTCTTTCTTATCCATCCATCCTTTGAAAGATCACATCAGCCAAAAATCGTTCTCGAATGCAGATACTAGCGCTGCAACCATTTATGAAAAGTATGCCGGGCATCCTGTATCTGCCAGGATAATTTTGCATAGCCCCTTTGCACTGGATAATTATTGACATGCGTGGGTCCTTCCATCCACTCCACTTGATCGCTCAAGAGTCGCATTCCATCCCATGTCAGGAGCCCAAACAACCCTTTGCCCTGGTAACCTGGGTGAATTCCACAAATGCTGAAATGCCCGATCCCCAGACCATGCCTGAGTTCATTTGAGGATGGCTTCTTCCAGATGGAATAACCTGCAATTTCAGCATTTATTTCCGCCACAATAAGATAATCCGCATACCCTTTTAAGGATGATGTAATCCACTCCTCATAAACCCTGGTCGCCTGACCGGGAAGGATGCTTTCATCCGCATGAAATCGCCCAAAATGATTTCCAAAGGATCTCTGTGCAATTTCAATTAATTCTCCTTCATCCTCTTGTTTAGAAAGACGCAGGTTAACATCATCTCTTGATTGCGGTTTTGGAATGCTTTCAAATGGAAATCTATTTTGATCATAGACATAATCGAGGACTGTATCCATCAAAAGAAAACCCCCTGATTCCAGTAAATGAATCATAA
This sequence comes from Chloroflexota bacterium, assembly GCA_043826315.1. Classification (GTDB taxonomy): domain Bacteria; phylum Chloroflexota; class Anaerolineae; order Anaerolineales; family Villigracilaceae; genus UBA12087. The sequence goes on along the minus strand of JBDRQK010000210.1, from coordinate 4,356 downwards.
GGCTGTCATTTGTATAGGCTTTGTATTGCAGGAATTCAAGGTTAGAGGTGGATGCCCACTTGATGAGATGATCAAGTAATTTATCCGCCAATTCGGTTTTTTGATGAAAGCCATTATTGATAAGGAAATATTTTATTGTCCCCATTTTCTTTTTAAAAATCCGGGTTTCCCAGGGCAAATCTGCAAAAACCAGCGCTCCAACGATCTTGTCTTCATAGATACCAACCCATACTCTTGTGTTAATATCCTGCATGGCCTCTTTGATCTCATCAAAAAGGTAATTTTCCAGGTCAATCCCCGGAGTATTTTTAAGAAAACGATAGGGAACTCGAAATCCATCCGCCAGCAAAGGCTTAATATCTTGAAGGTTTCCAGAAGAAAGAACAGTTATTTGAATCGTGCTCATTTGGATTCGGGGTGATAGATAGAGGTATCTCGGATAATATACGAGGGGAGTTTCAAAATTCGCTGATGCATCCGAGCCAGGTATTCGCCAATGATCCCCAGTGTAAATAATTGGGCGCCCGAAAAGATCGAAATGATCGATGCCAGGAAAGGAAAACCGGGTACGCTGCCTCCTTCCCGGAGGAAACTAATCACCACGTAGATCATGACGCACATTCCAAAAAGGGTAAAGCTGAAACCTATCAGCGTGGCCAGTCGCAATGGAACCGTGCTGTAGCCTGTCATCATATCTAGGGCATGGGTAACCAATTTCCAAAAGGTGTAATTGGAAACTCCTCCTTCACGAGGCTTATGTTCTACAGGGATCGAGCCAAAGGAAGTTGTGCCCCAGGCAAGCAATACATCGATCGAGGCAGCCGGACCATCGTAATTTTCGAAGGCAGCCCTGATATGGGTACGAAATGCTCGAAAAGGGCTGACCATCTTTGCATTCTTACTGCCGATAGCCGAATTGAGAACAAGTTTCGTGATGCGTGAAGCCAGGTTCCGCCAAAAACCGTGCTGCGGCTTGTTTGGGATCCCATAGACCACATCAAAACCTTTCTCGAGTTCTTTTAATAAATTCGGTATCTCTCCAGGTGGATTCTGGAGATCATCATCCATGGTGATGATCACTTCCTTATGGGCAGCCCGTATCCCACACAGGAGAGCATTGTGTTGCCCATAGTTCCGCATCAGATTGATCCCAATGATTCCTGGATGTTGCTGTATCATGTTTTCAATTATGTCCCAGCTATTATCCCTGGAGCCGTCATTTACCAAGATAATTTCATAATCTTCAGAAATCCCCGGGACGATCATCATAAGTTTTTCGATCAGCAAAGGTAAACCGGCAGCGCTATTAAAAACTGGAATGATGACGGACAAACCTGGGCACAAATCTGTTGGTGGGTTTTGATTGTTCATCGGCATATTTTCTTGAGGGAGTGACAATAATCCTTTATAGAATTGTAAAATCAGGCATCAATCTTTTTCTTCGAGAAGCGCCTGTAAATAAAGCCCGTAGTTGCTGTTCTTTAATTTTTCGGCTGATCTTCCAAGCTGCCGATCATCAATATAACCCATGCGCCAGGCGATCTCTTCCGGACAACTGATCTTCATCCCTTGCCTGCGCTCAATGACACTGACAAACTGGGAAGCCTCCAGCATCGAATCGTGTGTGCCGGTATCCAACCAGGCTGCCCCCCGACCCAGTAATTCCACCTGCAGCTTACCCATTTCCAGGTAGACCTGGTTGATGCTGGTAATTTCCAATTCGCCGCGCTCGGACGGTCTTACATCCCGTGCGATATCCAGGACGCTGTTGTCATAAAAATAGAGACCAGTAACAGCCCAATCGGATCTGGGGTTTTCAGGTTTCTCTTCCAGGGAAATAACCTTGTGGTTGGAATCCAACTCTGCCACCCCATAGCTCCCGGGATCTTTGACCCGGTAGCAGTAGATCGTGGCTCCATCCAACCTCGTGACAGAGTTCTGCAATTTTTGGGCTAATCCCTGTGCAAAGAAAATATTATCGCCCAGGATCAGTGAGACCGGATCTTTATCTACAAAATTCCTTCCCAACAAGAATGCTTCGGCAAGACCGTTGGGGTTAGGTTGCTCCAAATATGAAAATGAACATCCTATCTGGCTGCCATCTCCCAGCAACTGCTTGAACAAAGGGAGATTATAAGGCGTTGATATTACCAGGATCTCCCGAATACCCGCCAGCATTAAAGTTGATAAGGGATAATAGATCATCGGTTTATCATAGACAGGCATGAGCTGTTTGCTGACAGCCAGGGTGAGCGGGTACAAGCGGGTGCCACTCCCACCTGCCAGGATGATACCTTTCATTAATTTTCTCCAATTTCAGGATAGTTCTTTCCCAACCACTGTTTGTAACCGGGTTGGTTTTCAATGGCTTGCAACCATTGTGGATTTTCCAAGTACCATCGGATCGTGGTGCGCAACCCGGAAACAAGATCATGCTGAGGCTGCCAATCCAGCGTGGATCTAATTTTATCAATATTCATGGCATATCTGCGATCATGACCTGGTCGATCAGCAACATGCTTGATCAATTCTGCATATGGCTGCGTTCCAGGCTGCAATTCGTCCAGTAATAAACATATACTTTGCACGATCTCCATATTCGTCGGCTGGTTATTCCCGCCGATATTATAGGTTTCACCCGGTTTTCCATGCTCCAATATCCTGAGAATCGCCTGACAATGATCTTCCACAAAGAGCCAGTCACGAATCTGCATTCCATCGCCATAAACCGGTAATGACCTGCCATGTAAAGCATTCAGTACCGTGAGGGGGATGAGTTTCTCGGGAAATTGGTAGGGACCATAGTTATTGGAGCAATTGGATATTGTCACCGGCAGAGCGTAGGTGTGAAAGTATGCTCGTACCAGATGGTCGCTGGCAGCCTTGGATGCCGAGTATGGAGAACGCGGAGCATAAGGTGACTCTTCGCTGAAAGGCGGTTCGATTGGGCTCAATGAGCCGTATACTTCATCGGTAGAGATATGATGGAAACGTAGCGATCGACCTGGTCCTGGCGTGTGCTGCAACCCAACCTGCCTGGCAGCCTCGAGCAGTGAGAGTGTTCCCTGGACATTCGTTTGAATGAAGGCGCCAGGGTCCTTGATCGACCGGTCCACATGCGTTTCTGCGGCAAAATGGACGATGGTATCGACCTGATGTTGCTGTAATAATTTTTCAACCAGGTCATGATCACAGATATTGCCTTCCACGAATCGATGTCTGCCGGGGTCTGGCAGATCTTTAATATTCTCCAGGGAGCCTGCATAGGTCAGTGCATCCAGGTTGATGATCTTCAAGGCAGGCTCCACCTTTAATAAGTGGCGTATAAAGTTTGAGCCTATAAAACCTGCCCCACCTGTAACCAGAACATTCTGCATCATTTAATCATTTCCGATATGATCAATTATCAACCCGCTGAACCAAAATGACAGAAAGTGTGAGATATTAAGATCGTCTGGCAAAAACTTTGTGACTGCTATGCTTAATGAATGCTGGTGAACATCCATTCAGCCATCAAATTCATCAATATATGGGTCATGCACAATTCATAAAATTATAACACCACCCAATAAGGATATTCCCCGGGAGAGTCTGCTTCCGTCCTTATTCTGGTCTGTCACTCGTTATTAAAAAGGTTGTTTTCATCGTGTGAATGAAGTTGGTTGAGACATAATTTTTCAGGTTTCTTCACAACCAAAATGCTCAATCATCAATTTAAGGTAAAATCTAACCAGCTCATGAATATATCTTAAAATTTCCGATAAATTTAAGGTCCATTAATAAGCGCATCCAAGATTCAGATCTTGAATGAGCGGTATCGAGTGTAAATTAATTATCATTATCTTTTTTCCAATTCAGAATCGTAATCTCCAGGAGGACCGTTTTGCAAAATATTCGGACGGGAAAAGACCTTCTTTTCAAGCATTTGAGCGAAATAGCATTGGGCTTTCTGATCGTTATTTCCATCGCTGCGAATATCACCTGGATCCGGGCAGATAATCGCCTTGGACCTGAGATCGATTCAAAAGTCTATTTATCCAAGACACTTGTCTTCATGGACCAGATGGAAAATGGCAGTCAGAATTCTTTTTTTGAAAACCTGCAAGAATTGAGTCATGGTGGGCGCCCCCCTTTATACCAGTTATTAAGTATTCCCTTCATCGCCCTGTTGGGTCGATCCATGGATTCGGGACTGATGCTTAACCTGGTTTTCCAGGTATTGCTGCTGGTTTCCATATTTAATATCGGCAAGTTGCTTGGCAACCAAAAAGCCGGCCTCCTGGCAGCTGTGTTGATAACTGCATACCCTCCCATGATCCAGCTATCGCGAATATTCCGCCCAAATTTTGCTTTAAC
>JBDRQK010000209.1:0-11299 GCA_043826315.1 Chloroflexota bacterium | reverse complement strand
TCGCAGTTTGCGGAACATATTTTGTACAAACCCACACTATTGGTATACCAGTCGTTTGGGCTGGTTTTGGTATAGGTTTATTGATCACAAATATCCTGGTCGTTAATAATCTACGAGATATCGAAACTGATCGTTCAGCAGGGAAAGTTACACTGGCAGTCCGGTTAGGTGTGAGAGGTTCCCGTTTGGAGTATCTACTAAGTCTTATGATAGCTTATGCCATACCGATCATTTTATTTTTTATTGATAGATCATATTCGGGCAGTTTTTTTTCCTGGCTTTCGATTCCACTTGCCATCAGGGCAACCCGGGAACTTTTCAAATTCTCTGGTTGTGATCTAAACCAAACCCTGACTGTTACAGCTCGATTGGCATTGTTATACGCACTTCTTTTTTCTGTCGGAATTCTTCTCATCCATTAGGAAATCAGGATTAATTGACGAACAACCATTTACATGCTCGCTTTTCAATCCAATCAATACCAAAATACATACCCAGCCCCATCAAGCTCATGGCAACTACTCCAGCGTACATGGCTGGATAATTAAACAATGTACTCCCTTGAAAGTAAATATAATAACCAAGACCTTTTTGTGTGGCAAATAATTCGGTGATATATAAAACTGCAACAGCTGTACCTACCGATTGCCGGACTGCTGTAAGAATAGCTGGTAGAGTGGCAGGAAAATAGACAAATCGATAGAGGGCTTTGCGACCGGCTCCCAGACTGCGGACACTATTTATAAGTTCAGGCCTGATATTTGCAGCCTGGTCTCTGACAAGTACCAAGATCTGAAAAAAGAGAATGATGAAGATAATAATAATTTTTGCCAGATCACCAATTCCAAAGAAAAGCATGATGATAGGTACAAATACAACCTTTGGGATCGGGTAAAGTAAGTATATAAAAGGGGAAAGAATTTTATTAATTTTTTTTGATTGTCCCAGCAGCAATCCGGCTGGAGATGCAGTCATTATTGCCAAACCCATTCCTGCCATCACCCGCCAGATACTTGCCAAGAAATGAGGACCAAGTTTTCCATTAACCAATTCAATAATAAAGGCAGCAAACACATCGATTGGACCCGGGAATATAGGGAGTCGAATAATTAATGCAGCTACCTGCCAAATAATCACAACAATCAGCATTGTAATTATTATGCTTTTACGTTGCATTATGCGGAGGCTCCCATTAATGTCCGTATTTCCCTACATTGATCAATATATTGATTTGTGTTCCGATAATCCGGTTTTGAAGATCCTGAATTATCAATGATCATAGCATTTTCATTTGGAGGCTCACCCAATAACAATACCTTCCTACCGAGCAATACTGCTTCTTCAACTGAATGAGTAACCAATATCAGGGTTAACCCTTGCCCAGATACAAGAGAGGTAGTTAATTCCTGTAAACTTTCCCGGGTTGGCGCATCCAATGAGGAGAAAGGCTCATCCATCAATAACAAGTCAGGTTGAAGGTATAAAGTTCGTGCAATCGCCACACGTTGGCGTTGTCCCCCCGATAACTGAGAGGGGTATTTATTTGCGAATTGAATTAATCCCAATTCCTGGAGCCAATTCTTTTCAATTCTGTTTGATTGTTTTTCAAAAGGTGCATGGATTCCATCCGCCCCATAATATTTACGGATTTTCAAGCCCAGATCGCAATTTTGTTGAACTGTTGCCCATGGTAATAATCCGTAATCTTGAATTATCAATCCGCTTTTTGGTCGTGGTCGCAATATCGGCTTGGCATCGATCTGAATGGTACCACTGACAGGTTGAAGCAAACCTGCCAGCAAATAAAGTAAGGTGGTCTTACCACAACCGGATGGTCCGAGTACAGCCCAAGATTCGGATTTTTGGACTTCCCAGCTGAATTTCTTAAATATGGAAACAGAATTTGAAGGGTAAGTAACGGTTAGGTCGGATACTTTAATCATAATTGTATGGCTGTAAGAAGGATTATGCCTTTTATCGAGATTTGATAATTAAGGCAGAAAACCAGGGTTGACCGAATCTGAATAGGGGATTTTTACTGTTAGTAAGCCTTTTTCCATTACCCATGTTAATGCATCATTCCACTCCGCTTCGCTGGTAATACCTGCCATTGGGAATGCTGGTACTTGGTAAGTTCCCAACAATGGTTGAGGCACCAACTGTTTTTCACTCAGCAGGTTGGCGTATTTTTCTGGATTCTCATTTACGATAATGGTTGCTTCTTCAATCGCTGCCAAAAAACCTTTTACTGCCAGAGGATTTTCATCTATAAATCTCTTACTAAAGGATATTACGCTTGCCCCAAATGTTGGATACTGCGAATCGTCCAGGATAATAGTTGAACCCTGCTGAACAGACAAATCCGCCAAAGGATCGGGTAGAACCGCCGCATCAAGTTCGCTTGACGCCAGTAAAGCCATACGATCGGGCATTTTAGGTACGGAAATGGTTCTTATTTCATCCGAGGAGAAACCTTGGGCTTGTAATAACCGGTCAGTGACATATTCAATGATCGTTCCTTGCGAAATGCCTATTTCAATTCCCTTTAAACCTTCTACTGAAAGAATCTTTGAATTCGCAGATGCAAGTATAAAGAAATGAGCAGATTTTAAAGATGCCATGTGGGCATATCTCACAACTTGCAATTGGATGCCATTCTTATTAAAAAACATATCAGAAAGAATTTCATTTACTGTGGCATCTGCCTGACCAGCTTGCAGAATTTGGTCCCGCTCTGGAGCTGACGCAACGGGAATAAACTCTACTTCTATCCCATTATTTGCGAACAATCCTTCCTGCTGAGCAACATACATAGGCAATGTATCAATCAAAGGCAGAACTACAATTCGGATCATTACAGGTACTTTATTCGTTGATTCCACATTCGGAGATCCGGTAATAATTGAGCTTGTTTCTTCTGTGGTTTTCCCAGACTGACAGGCTGCCAATAACAATCCCAAAAATACCAAAGATAAAATCAGTTTCCTGTACATTGGTTTGTTTTCCTTATTGGATAAATATATTGATGAATTTAAATCGCATCAACATCAGATTCTTTTGTATGACGTTTTTCGCGATATGATTTCAATCCTTCAATCAACATTGGAATAATCGATATCAAGATTATTGCCATGATCACCAAGGAAAAATTATGGTTGATGAATGGAATGTTCCCAAAGAATAATCCCGCAAAAGTAAATAACATAACCCATGTTATTCCACCGACAAAGTTAAATGAGATAAAGTACCCGTAAGGCATTTTTCCAACACCCGCAACAAATGGTGCAAATGTGCGAATGATGGGTACAAAACGCGCAAGAAATATGGTTTTTCCACCATGTTTCTTATAAAAGGCTTGTGTACGATCTATATATTCTTTTTTAATCCATTTAATTTCGCTGGTATATACCTTGTCACCAAGTTTATGACCGATCCAATAATTGAGTGTATCTCCTGCCACAGCCGCGAGAATCAGCAATCCTGCCAACAAGAACACATTTAATGAACCTAGTGCAGCAAATGCTCCAGCTGCAAAAAGAAGGGAATCACCGGGTAAAAAGGGTGTCACCACGAAACCTGTTTCCATGAAAATTACCAGGAAAAGGATCGCGTAAGTCCATATCCCATAAGTTGAAATTATGTCACTCAAGTAGACGTCCAAATGAATAAAAATATCTACAAATTTAATAATAATATCCATGATCATCCTTGTTATTCAGTTAATAGTAAATTCTGGGCGATTATACATCAATAATTTTTTCCTTCTCCATCCCACTATTCTGAAATTTGAGGTTAATCATCCATAAACTACTTAGTAATAGTAGTGATAGGATAACCAATCCAAAAGCCCCCCCAATTCCAGAGGAATGCGCCCAATTGTAATCCTCACTGAACTCCTTAATAAAAGAGCTAATCCCAACAGTTAAAGCAAAACCATTCCAAAGCCCGTGAATGATCACGGATAGTATAAAAACCGTAGCAAGTTTGAACCATCCTTTCAATTTCCAATCCGAGATCATTGCCCAACCAACAATGCCTGTGTTGAATATATGCAAAAGATCTGTTCCAGCACGACCTAATAAGAACCCGCTTTGACCAGTGCCCATGTTTCCCGATGCAGCAAGTGTTTCAAACAAGGCATAACCGGCACCACTTAATACCCCCATAACAAACCCTTCAACAGGTTTCATATTCTTTTTAACAATCAGCCAGATTCCTGCAGGTTTGATGAACTCTTCAACTAAAGGCACTATTACTGATACAAACGTTAATATTATTGCCAGGATCCAAGGATTCAATAGATGGGGAATTACAAACTCCTGGACTCCTTCAAATGAATTATTATTAAGCAACTGCCTGAGGAAAGCAATGAGTTCATGATTTAAAACCGGGTTCTTTGCTAAATATACTGATCCAACCAAAATTGAAAATAATAGCAGCGTTATTTCACTTATCAGGATAAGTATTGGTCCTAGAACCAGACCGAGTCCAAGAATCGTCCACGAGCGAAGTTTTGAACCCAAAGGGATCCCTCTTAAACTAATCCAAATAATGATGATGAAGGGCAAGCCTATGGATAACAAGTAAAGAGGAAGTTCCACAAACCAAGTCCACTCACCAACTGGAGCTGTAATCCTTTCATCAAAAAAAATAATCAAGAACCAGGTGATTGTCAGCAAGCAAATTGACCAACCAGATAGATTTCTTAACTTTGCTTGATCATCCAGGCGCCCAAGTAACCGGCGAATATTAAAATATCCCATCGGCAATACCAACACGCCAATAATCATCAGACTGATCGCTTGAAATAAGGACTGCCCCAGTGGAACGTTTGGTAATTCCCGGGGAAAAATTTCAAAAGACCCAACTAATAATAAGAGAAAAGCAAAAATAATCAGCAGTGTAAAAATAAATCCACTGAAGATTGTTAGAATTATTGACGAGAGGTTGGAACCCTTCATTGATAATTATTCTGTGAAATATTCATTTTTCAACAACTGTTACTTTTATCAACAAGTCTCCTGGAGGAGGATTTGCTTCAACATCAGGATTTCTAAGAGTCAATCTTGAAAGAACATCCATACCGGAAATAACCTCTCCAAATATTGTATAGTACCCATTCAATTCCTCTTGAGGGCTGGATGTGATAAAGAATTGGCTTCCATTTGTATTCACTCCAGAATTCATCATTGCCACCATACCGGGTTGATCAAAATTTAGACCAGGATTAATCTCATTTTGATATAAAAAACCTGGCCCACCCAATCCTGTTCCGCTAGGATCACCTGTCAGGGCTATCCCTGGAACAACCTTGTGGAAGGTGATGTTATCATACCAGCCACTACGAGCTAAAAAAACAAATGAATTAACCGTTACTGGAGCTTTGTCAGCAAACAATTGAATAATAATATCCCCCTGTTCTGTTTGAAGATTGACAATATACTGTTTTAACGGGTCAATGAACATATCCGGACAAGCTGTAAACTGACGTTTGCCTAATGAAATAAGCCTGATAATCTGCGCCAGACTGTTATAGTCTTTAGGTCCATTATAAATCTGACCATTTATTAAAAGGAATGGCGTGGACCTTAAACCTATACTCAAGCCTTGTTCAAGGAGATTTTCTACCCGATCAATAATTTCCTGGCTATTCATTTTATTATGGAAAATCGTTGGCTCTAATCCTATATTTACCGCCTCCATCACAAGCCAATTATTAAAATCCTCTGTTGTCATTGAATTCCATAATCCATAATTTTCAAAAAAAAGATCATGCATTTCCCAGAATTTTCCTTCATCACTGGCAACTTCTGCTGCTTGAGCTGCCACCAATGCTTTATCGTGAATGTCGTAGAGAGGGAGTTGCCTAAACACAACCCGTAGTTCAGCTGCAAATGTTTCTTCCAATTTTGATAATTCTACTGATAAGGCTGCACAACCCGGACATTGAAAATCTCCGTATTCAATTATGGTTACATCAGCATTGTCCATGCCTCGAATATGGTCATCCTGGTTTACCGGTGGAAAAAGTGAGACCTCCTCAGGACCCGAAGTAGCAGCAGCTGGAATACTTTGACACATCGAGAAATTGTCATCCGGAAGTAATGTTGCTCTTTTTGTTGGTGTCTCCAATAAAGCAATTGGAGTTGGGGGAGTTTCGCTTCCGCATGCCGCTAAAATTAAAATCAGAATAATCCAACGATACCCACCTAACAATCTGTTTACACACATGCTATCCTCGAATCTCGTATCACCAGGTCTAGTTGGAAATGGCTGTGACAAGGTCTTTAAAAGAAGTCATCTTGGAAATTTTATTTAGAAAAGAAATCAGGGTTGGGCTCTGGGCGCGCAAAGCACGGACTGCGGGACCAACAGGATCCTCGCCTGCAGCTCCACCTGGTTCATCTGCATAAGCACCATAAAAAGCAAAATAAGCTTGATTTAATTTTCGGATGGCATATCCATTATCCCAAAATAATTGTCTTCTGGATTCCATGTAACTTTCTGCCTCTTCAACTTTTCCCTCGGCCAAAAGCTTGTCCACCTGGACACGGGTGATATGCATTTCGGAACGAAAATCAAATAGAATCCTTGGGAGATCATTCGGATCAGGGTGGCTTGAATTATTACCAATAAGAAGGACCTCTTCGCTTTGTTTTGCCATTTCCGGGTAGAACATTTGGATCATCATTTCACCAATTTCATCTCCAGCGATTGAAGCTGTAGTTTCATTCATCGTTCTTAACTCGTTATTTTTGTCATATCGAGCACCAAGTGGTCGTAGGGTAAGCCAATTATGGATCCATTCATGGGCAATTGTATTAGAAATCCAATCCAAGGATGTGCTGCGCCCGATCATGGTTGGGTAGGAACCGATGCCACCAACAGGCACTACCAATGACGAAACATTCAAGGCAGTGTCAATTTTAATCTCAAGCTCCACTTGCTCATTTACCGGTAGCTCCGAGACAAGGGAAATACTATCATTTTGTTGGATCTTATCACGGGGAGAAATGACGATATTGTAAGGTAATGGGGAAATGTGAAACAAAACAGGTGGTATTGGGTACCCCATTGAAGTTAATCCCTGAGAATATAAAACTTCGCTTATCTGATGCTCAAGTACCGCTTCTGCCAGGGGAGCAAGTTGATCCTGAGATTCGATTAAAAGTTCCAACTGAGCTCTTGTTTCTTTAGATTGAGTAAAAGGGTCCTGAATTGATGGGTCACTGAATATCAGTCCAAGTTGCCTTTCCTGTTCAGTGATCCTGGCAGTGAGATCCAAGTAATCCAAGACAATTAGATGCTGGTTTTTTTCATCAAAATAATAGGGGGATGATATAGATGCCTGGGAGATCTTTATTCCTATCGCGTTAAGGGTCCAATCCAAATAATCAAATTCCAGCGCTCTTGTATATTGTCTGATTTCTGCTATTTGGTTCGCAATAATTAATGTGCTTCCACTTAATAAAATGCTTACTACCAGAGCAAGAACCAAAAGTTTAAATCTTATCCAAAGACGCGAAACCATTTTTTGATTATAACCTCCGCCAAGTAACTAAAAAAAACCTGGATAATGCATTTCTGGTAATATGTCACCAGCCCAGCTTTTCCAGGTTCGAAATTAATATTTATATGTTATAGATTTTTTAGATAATCATCAATTGCAATTGCTGCCTTATGACCCGCCACCATGGCGGTTACCACCAGATCCGGACCAGTCACGCCATCACCTCCGGCAAAAACACCTTGCCGAGTTGTTGCACCAGTTTCCTTATCGACCACACTGATCAATCCCCAATCATGAGTCTCCAAACCCTCCGTGGTTTTTCCGATCGTCGGATCAGGCCAATACCCCAAAGCTTTAATTGCTGTGTCCACTGCTACGGAAAAATTTGATCCCTCAACTGGAACTGGTTTTCTACGTCCCTTGGCATCAGGTTCTCCCAATTGCATCTCAATACATTCGATAGCTGCCAAGCGCCCATCATCACCTGCAATAAATTTAACTGGTTGGGTCAGAAAATGATACTGAGCCCCTTCCTCTTTTGCCATATGACGGTCCTTCGCTCCGCCGGGCATTTCTTTCTCGGTTCGGCGATATAAACATGTAACCTGATCGGCACCCATGCGTAATGCTGTTCGCAAACAATCTGAGGCAGTATCGCCACCACCAATAACAGCGACGCGCTTACCGATCACAGGTCGATCACGCTTATCTTCGGGTAACAGGTCAATATCCGTATTTGCCCGGATCAAAAAGTCGGTACCTTCGTAGACCCCTGGAAGGTCTTCCCCTGGAATTTCCATTTTTGCGTCAATCCCGGTTCCGTTACCAATAAATACGGCATCAAAACCTTCTTTTTGGAATAAATCTTCAATGGTTAAGTCTCTTCCGATAAATGTATTCCCAATAAATTTAGCACCGGCTTTTTCATAATCTTCCCAACGGCAAAAGACAACTTCTTTTGTGAGTTTGAAATTAGGGATACCATAAATAAGCAATCCACCTGGAGCAGGTTTTGCGTCATAAAGAGTGACCTGGTGCCCCTTTGTCAGTAAATATTCTGCACATCCCAAGCCAGCCGGACCAGCACCGACCATGGCAACTTTTTTCCCAGTTGGTGGTCCGACTGGAATCGATACTCCATGCTGTTTTCTTTCAAAGCAAGTGACAAAAGTTTCGAGAGGTCCACAAAGGACTGGTTCGTGAGTTTTATTAAGAACGCAAGATCCCTCACAAAGTTGTTCGTGAGGGCAAACCCTCGAGCAGATCTCAGGTAAGGAGCTGGTCTGACGGTAGAGTTGAGATGCTTCCACATATCTTCCCTGTTCGATCAGCCACATGGCAGATGGGATATCATTGTGAGTTGGGCATGCCAGCATACAGGGGGCTGGATCCGGACAATGTATGCATCGTGAGGCCTCCAACATGGCACGATTAGAATCTAAAGGAATGACCACATCGCCAAAATCGCAGACTCGCTCGGTTGGCTGCCGTAATGCAGAATGCTCAAAAGGCATATAAACGCGGGCTTTTCGGTCGATTTCCAAATTTTCACTTGGGATTTTTTGCATTGGCAAACTCCTAATAGTTCATGAAACATTTCGTTCAATCTCATGATACTCAAACTTACCGTATACTCACAGGCGTAAATGTCATCAATGAAAGCGACGATAATCATAAAACAAGGATTATCTATATTTTATTAATCATTGCTCTAAAAACCTATTAGCATAAAGTTATCTAAAGTAAAATTTATCACTTATGGAGGTTGTTATGAAAAAATATGGAAAATTATTAATCGTGCTTGTTATCTTACTTGTCTTAACAATTGCTTTTTTCTGGATTCAAAATCGGAAACAGGCATCTTCCCAGGATGGTTATCAAACTGTGGAAGCCCAGGTAGGGTCACTTAAGGCGACAATAGGTGCGACCGGTACTGTTCGAGCCAATCAATCAGCAGTGTTATCGTGGCAGACTTCCGGCACAATTGGCGATATCCAGGTGGTATTAGGAGATAATGTTACAAAGGGGTCAACTCTCGCATCGCTTCTCTCTGATTCACTTCCCCAAAATGTTATCCTGGCACAAGCAGATGTGGTGAATGCCAAGAGGGCTTTGGAATCTTTATTGAATTCAACAACTGCCCAAGCGCAAGCTCAATTGGCACTTGCCAATGCTCAAGGAGCTTACGATGATGCTAAATGGACCCGTCAAAACCTTGAAACGGGTCGAAATAATATTGATGCTGCTGCAAATGCTGAAGCTCAATACATCATCGCAGTTAAATCTCTTGAAACTGCCCAGGCAGCATATGATCGATTGGAGAGCCTGGCAGATGATAATCCCATCAAAGCACAGGCTTACAGCACACTTTATGCAGCGCAGCAAGTCGTAAAATCCAGGTTGAATGCCTGGAATTGGTATAAAAATCAAGCTAACTCGCAAGACATATCGGAGGCAGATGCCAAACTAGCCCTGGCAGAAGCACAACTACAGGATGCCCAACGAGAATGGGATCGTTTAAAAGATGGACCAGATCCAGAAGATATAGCCGCAGCGCAAGCGCGCGTAACAGCCTCTCAAGCCATACTCAAATTTGCTTCTATTCTTTCCCCATTCTCAGGAACGGTGACTGAAGTGAAGTCAATTATTGGCGACCAGGTCTCTCCCGGAGTTCCTGGATTTAGAATTGATGATCTCTCCAGATTGCTGGTTGATGTTCAAGTATCCGAGGTGGATATTAACGGTGTAAAAATGGATCAACCCGTAACCCTTACTTTTGATGCCATTCTTGATGAAATTTATAATGGAAAAGTTGTTTCAGTCGCTCAAGTTGGAAATACAACTCAAGGTGCTGTCACTTTCACGGTCACGGTTGAATTAACAGATTTTGATTCCCGCGTCAAACCAGGTATGACCTCAGCCGTAACAATTGTTGTCAATCAATTGAATAATGTCTTACTTGTTCCAAATCGCGCTGTCAGACTCGTGGATAATCACCGTGTCGTCTATATTTTAGTGAATGGCGAAGAAAAAGAAGTTGAAATCACCCTGGGTGCAACTTCGGGAATTGACAGCGAAGTTCTTTCTGGAGACCTCAAAGAAGGAGATCTCATTATTCTAAACCCATCCTTAAAAATTGGCCCTGGAAGTGGCAATGGGGGGGGAATGTTCGGTGGATAACCCTGTTATCGTCGCCAATAATCTTGCAAAGATTTACACCATGGGCAAAGTAGATGTCCATGCACTTGTGGATGTATCTCTCCAGATTAATCGTGGAGAAGTGGTGTCCATAATGGGACCTTCAGGCTCAGGGAAATCCACTCTTATGAACATTCTGGGTTGCCTTGACCTCCCCACCAAAGGGGATTATGTGCTGGATGGCGAAATTGTTTCAACATTAAATGATGATCAACTGGCCAGCATTAGAAACCGTAAAGTTGGCTTTGTATTCCAAAGTTTCAATCTTCTCACTCGCTCCACTGCATTGGTAAATGTTGAATTACCTCTGCGTTATGCAGGAATTTCAAGTGGTAGAAAATTAATTGCCCAGGAAGCTCTCGAAGCAGTCGGGTTGGGAGATCGTATCCAACACAAACCATCGGAATTATCCGGAGGTCAGCAGCAACGCGTAGCCATAGCACGTGCACTGGTGAATAAGCCAGCCATCCTGATGGCTGATGAACCTACAGGTAACCTGGATTCCAAGGTCGGTCAAGAAATCATGGATCTTTTGCTAAATTTGAATAAAGAAAACGGCACAACACTTATCATTGTCACCCATGATCCCGA
>JBDRQK010000208.1:0-5174 GCA_043826315.1 Chloroflexota bacterium | reverse complement strand
AGACCAGTTTCCTTCAGCCAACGTATCCGGTGCGATCGTGTAGATGGTTACGGCATACTTTCCGGCTGGTGCCATCGAAGGTGAATGCAAGGAGGGGACATAGATCAGGAAACCTTCCTTGCCCTCATGGTAGATACCTGTCCTCAAGCGCTGGACGGAACCCTCCAGATCATTTGTTTTGTAGTAATAGCAAAGGGCGGCTGGTTGATGGGGGGTTGGGTCGAAATCAATGCCCAACTGCACCATCAGGACCGATTCCATCATGCGGTTGGCTCCGATCTGTGCCACCAGATCATCCGGGATCTTTTCACGACCGACCAGGTCGAAGAATAATTCTTTCATTCCCCCGGAAGCCAGCACCAGATCTGCTAATTCGATTTTGCCATTAACCAGTTCCACACCCGTGGCACACCCGTTCTCAATCACAATTCGTTTAACGGCTGTGTTCGTCAACAACTTACCGTTGTTTTTCAGGATCACACCCATGACTGCAGCAACCAGGCTCTGGCAACCATCAAGAATATAGGTATAAGCCGTCTGAGCACTTCGGGAACCAGGAAAGGTTGGTATGCGTTTATCGAACGCGGTTTCGAGGTGAATGGAAGGGACTCCCAATGCCGGGAATTCACTTGGCGCAGTTACGAAATCAGCAACGATCCCGAGAAAGAAAGTTTTGAGGACAGGTGATCTGAAATAATAATCCATTAACTGCCCGCCATTCCAATCCACCTTATCCTTGACCTGCTGGAAGGCAAACCACATCTGCAGTTTCAGCCAAAGTGCAGTCAACCCCCGGGTAGTCTCTGCCTGCCGTCCGAGTGACATCAACTGGATCATCGTATCGTAGAAGCGGTAATAGCTGTCCAGGGCTTTGCTTTCCTCGGGGAAAAGCTTCTTCAAGCGCTCTCGCCGCCAATAGGGACCCTCGTAATCATCCGGTCTCCACAAGGTGAACTCGGACATCGACAAACCCCTGTCTTCATGTACCGAGGGAACCTGCTCACTGACGCCAAGCTCTTCCAAGATGATCCTTCCCTTGTCACCCGGAGCGAACCCCTCAAGCAACAGTGGACCGATATCCCAACCGTATCCATCCTGGGTTACAGTTGCGGTCACCCCACCCGGGGTGGGGAATTGTTCGAATACAGTGACAGAATGCCCGGCTTTGGACAGGTAGGCTCCGGCTGTCAGACCAGCCATACCTGAGCCGATGATGACGATTTTCATATTCTACTCCGGGGTTTGTGCTGTTTTGCGATCCGCCAGTTCCTTAACAAGTGCTGCGTGGGACTGGCGCGTGATCGGATATTTGATCAGGAATGGCAGGCTGATCAAAAGAACAATAGCCGGGACGATGGCAAAAAAGAAGCGGATACCGAACAGGGCATGGGCAGTTTGTTCCACGTTGGGTACGTAACCGAACAATCCCAATGCCCATCCGCTGACAGCCACCCCGAACGCACCTGTAAACTTACCCAGGAAAGCCCACAAACCGTAATAGACACCTTCACGCCGTTCGCCGGTCATCTTTTCGTCATACTCGATCACATCCGGCAGCATGCTCCAGGGGCAAACCCACTGGGCTGAAAATCCCAATCCTGCCACGATGGCTACCACGTAGATCAGAGGGGTGGGTTCATGCGGCAGAAAAAAACCACTTATTAATGCCAGCGATGCGATAAACAACCCCAGGGCATAGGCAGGACCTTTATTGATCCTGTCTGAAACGAGTTTAGCCGGGATAAGGAAGATCCCGACGGTTAGAAGCATTGCCAGGAGCACAAAGGAAACCTGGTCACCCATGTTCAACTGATACTGGATGAAATACGGTACCAGGGCAGTCAGTATTGTAAAGCTGAAACTGCTCAGAACGAAGGCTATCATCAAAACAAGGAATGGTTTGTTCTTGAAGGAAGTCAGTAATGCCTTTACGGGGGGGAGGGTGGACGGCTCCCCGGCCAGCTCGGGACGTTCCTTAATCGATAGGGTCGTTATCAAGGTTGTGATCACGGCAACCGTGCCGAAGATTGCACCGGTGGTGCTCCAGGCTTGCTGCAAGTTCATATCGAAACCCTGGAAGATGCCAGCCAGGATGGTGGTCAGTGCCGCTCCGAGGATATAACCAAACACACTGTAAACCATGCGGATCGAGGTCAGGCTGGCGCGTTCGTTATAATCGCGGGTCAACTCCGGAGTCAAAGCATAATAGGGGGTTGTGGTCATGGTATGGAAGGTGTCCACCAGCCAGAAGGACAGCAACACAGCCAGGAATGCGGGTACACCGGTCAGACCTTTCGGCAGGGAGAACATGATCCAGGCGGCTATGCCCAGTGGGACAGCACCGATCAGCATGTAGATGCGTCTGCGACCAAAGCGGGAGCGTGTGCGGTCGGACCAGTATCCGAACAAGGGATCATTGATGGCATCCCAGGTTAACTTTCCGACCATCAGCGCCACCCCGGCCAAGGCCGGGTTGATCCCAGCCACATCGGTGTAATAGAAGAGCAGGAAGAACTGCATGGCGGATGTGATCAGGGCAAAGCCCAGATCGGCTAAACCGTAACGTACCTTGCTGCCGAGCGTCAATTTTTGGTCCATGTTACCTCTCTGTGGGATGGGGTTTAGGAACGGATTACGAAACTACATCGTAGTATATAGTGAAAATGGTGCTAAAGTCAATCATTACCTATAGGAGTTACCATCGTCCATGACAGACCATCTGAATTAAAAAATCCGCTTCACAAAGTGAAACGGTTTTATGTTCAATAGAAAAGTCTCTTGGCAATGACCTACTCTCCCAGGCAGTCGCCCACCAAGTACCATCGGCGCTGACGAGCTTAACTTCCGGGTTCGGAAAGGAACCGGATTACCCGCGTCGCTCTTATCACCAAGAGACTTTTCACAAATAAGTTCTGAACAGCAATTGATCTTTGCTTTTTCTTGCGTAACCCTCCCACCATTATTCTTGCACGAATAAACAATAACTACTCACGGATCGGTTCATAAAGCTCTATAGCGAATCCATTCGGGGAACCTTGGAAAGGATCCGGGGATTCTTCCAGGTAATGTCGCTTATGAAACTCTGGTGTATATTTGCTATTCTCCACCCAGGCTGCCAGGGCTTGCCAGGCGTCATGAATCCCTTCGCCATTCGGACCTGCATCAACATGAGTTACTGCGAACAAGCCACCCGGGAAATCGATGATACGACCACCTCCTCCTGCCTGGACCATCTCGTCAACTGTCACCCAGACATCATATCCATAATTCGGAGAGCCAGGAGAAGGATCGGGGTTATCATAGCCAAAGAATTGATGATCTTTGCGTGTTTCCCACATCCCGTTATCCTTTAACCATTTGCTGGCCATCGTATATGCCTGGTCTTCCGGGTTTTTCCCAAAACCGTTGAAACAAATCACCCGCATGGCAGGCAAATTGACAATACGAACATTCAGATCACTCATTTTAGACTCCTTAGAATTATTTTAATTTCAGGTTTCGGCCGAAAATCCTGCAAGGATGAAGAATAAAACCTCCGGAGAGGTTTCCATCTTATCACTTTATACCTGACATCTTATGTCAGCATTTTCAGCTATAATGGATTCATGCTTGCAGACCGATTGCTTTCCCTGCTGATGCTGCTCCAGGTACGCGGCCGGAAGACCGCTGAGGTGCTTGCTTCAGAACTTGAGGTCTCCGTGCGTACCATCTATCGTGACCTGACAGCACTCTCAACAGCAGGAATTCCAATTTACTGTGAGCGCGGTCCTGGTGGTGGCATACAGTTACTGGAGAACTACCGCACAACACTGACAGGATTGACCTCCCAAGAGGCGCGGGCTTTATTCATGCTGAGCATCCCGGCTCCGCTGACCCAATTGGGTTTTGATGCAGACCTCAAGGCAGCCATGCGTAAGCTAGCAGCCGCGCTGCCTGAATCGAAACGTCAAGAAGAGGAGCAAGCCCGTCAGCGTATTCATCTTGATTCTTCCTGGTGGTTCCAATCCGAACAGGATATACCAAACCTACCGATCCTGCAGCAGGCTGTATGGACAGATCGATACATAAAGATGGACTTTCATTCCAACTTTGACCGCCCGGTTGAACAAGTTGTTTCACCATATGGTTTGATAGCCAAGGCAAACATCTGGCACCTGATATATGCCTGGAAAGGGATTGTGCGTGTGGTACGGGTTTCAAATGTGATATCAGTTGAGATCATGTCAGAAACATTCGTGCGTCCAATCAATTTCAAACTGGCTGAATTCTGGAGACAATGGCGTGTAGAATTCGAGGCACAACCCCCGTTCATTGCCCGTGTTCGTCTCTCTCCTCAAGTCTTAGGAGTGCTACCTTTTCACATGGGTGAGCGTTATCCACTCCCGGTCATAAAAACCATTGAACTTTATCCGGATGGGTGGTTGCAACTTAATCTGCCATTTGAATCATTCAACACGGCTCGCACCAGCCTGCTTGGACTGGGTCATGCTGTGGAAGTACTTGAGCCGGAAGCCCTTCGGAAGAGCCTTATCGATTATGCAGAGCAGATCATCGGGTTCTATGATAAAAAATAAAGAACTCGCCCAACGATCATAACAAAAAAAACCACCTACGAAAACGTTAGGTGGTTTTAATTTATAAGAAAAGTCTCTTGGCAATGACCTACTCTCCCAGGCAGTCGCCCACCAAGTACCATCGGCGCTGACGAGCTTAACTTCCGGGTTCGGAATGGGACCGGGTGTACCCTCGCCGCTCTGATCACCAAGAGACTTATTCACAAATTAGAACTGAACAATAATTGATTTTATTTTTTTGTGGTTGAAAAGTATCAAGTTCTCCGCACCACGCGGATCAGCCTTCGACCATTAGTACAGCTTAGCTTAACACATTACTATGCTTACACACGCTGCCTATATAACAGGTAGTCTACCTGCGGTCTTATTCCATAAAAGGATACAGGGATCTTATCTTGAGGCGAGTTTCCCACTTAGATGCTTTCAGCGGTTATCTCTGCCAGACGTAGCTACCCAGCAATGCCGTTGGCACGACAACTGGCACACCAGAGGTCTGTCCACTCCGGTCCTCTCGTACTAGGAGCAGCTCCTCTCAAATCCCTTACGCCCACAGCGGATAGAGACCGACCTGTCTCACGACGGTCTGAACCCAGCTCGCGT
>JBDRQK010000207.1:0-14027 GCA_043826315.1 Chloroflexota bacterium | reverse complement strand
AATAATTAAATCAATAATATAAAATATTCTGTTAGATTAATTAAATAACGCTTTTATAAATGAATTTGGAGATCCCGCTTCTTCTTGAGGTCATTCAATAAAAAAGGTAAATAGAGTAAAAAGAAAATAACCAGACCGATTATTTCCATGTAAATTATATAATATGGCCATGCTGGTAATGCATCCAGCAGGCTCGTTGTCGTTGGTTTGCCATTTATAAATAAGTAATTGGTGCCTAAAATTCGATTGATAGGGAAAATAATGGCTGCATAAATGTTGATACCGAAAACAACCCGACAGAAAGATTTCCATGTTGGGCGAAACCCTTCAATGATAGTCATATATATTGCAGAGGTAATAAGTAATCCGTGGGAGATCATCGTCTGGAAGACTCGGTAATGTGGAAAACCATAAATTCCGGCATCTGGTGTCAGAAGAGCTTGCATAGCCCCACCTATGCCAATAAAATATGCAAATTCGTAAATTCGGTAATTTTTATAGATCAGCATGAATCCTGCCAACCAGATAAGGATGCTGCAAATATGAAGTGGAAGCATGGTTTGTATTGTCCAATGTCCCCAATATGAATTCCAGATATGCCAGGATAGTTCATCAATCCATAGAAAAAAAGCCATTGTCCAGCGAAAAACAATACGCGTTTTCTCAGACGATTTTCTTAACCCCAATATGGAAATGTTGAGAATTACAATAAAAAGCAAAGCTAGAATATGCCAGACGCCAAATAATGTGAATGGATTTCCCGAATATTCATAAACAAAATATTGGCTCAATTTTCATCCAAATTTATTAAAAGTGGAATATCAGATAAAACCCTCGCCTTCCAATATCCCTCGAAAAGCTTGGCGTCCATTATGGATGGCTGTATCAAGCCAGGATGGTTCGGATGGGAAATATAATTCATTATAATCACGGCTCAGCCAGTTGATTGTTAATGGAGGATTTTGATTATATATTGCCTGATTGGCAGCAATTGTTGTCAACAGGCTGCGTGCTCCTTGTAAAAGACCACTACCATAGGTTCCAAATTCAAAAGCAGCTGAGTAGATTTTTTTATTTGCCTTGTTTGCAGTTTGATAGAGATAATCAGCCATTTCCCCGTGAATTTGATAGAATTCTTCAGGATTGGTAGCCGCAACAAGGGGTACATTAAATTTTTCTTGTGCTTCAAGGGATGTCATTGGTTCCGAAGGCGTTTGAACAAGAGTCATTTGGTACCGTGGACCATAACCAGTATGCATATCAAGGTGTAGAGTTTGCTGATGGCGAGGTATCCAATCATCGATCAGGTTCATCATAAACTTCGTTTCGGGTTGATATTCGAGGCCTCCGAAATACATACCAGAAGGATCATTGTATTGACCCATCAGCGCTGCTTCGCGAATCTTACCTGGCCCAAAAAGTGTAAGCCATTTGATTGTTTGAAGAGCATATATAAATTTTGTCACCTTTTCATTTCTAAGAGGGGATTTGGGATTAAAAAATGAATCTAATTTTGGATAATCTGGATTTGTATTGCTCATTTCTTTAAAATTATCGATGAAATTTCGGTTCAGATCCACATTTGCTGAATTTGTTCTGTAACGTCGTTGCATTCCTGATGGATTGATGCAATGAACCAATAGAATACCAACATATAAAGGGTTCAGCAGAGGCAAAAATTCATTCACAAATAGCTGCATCATAATGGAGCCAAGGTATCCCTCAATTCCATGCAGTCCAGTTGAAAGGAAGAATAGTTTTTTGGGTTCTTTTATTGCATCAGCTGATATCCAATCGATCGTTAGGTCTTCTTTATCAGATACAACCAAAGAGGAATGTTTGGCCAATTTCCAATACGAATGGATTAATGGAAGATCTTTTATGAAAAGACCGCGGGAATGTTGGAAAGATTCAGGAGTAATATACATGAGTACCTACTTCTTATTCTTGGAGGCTTATTAAAAGGGTCCATAGTTCAACAAAATAGCAATGCCAAGAAAAATGATGGTTGTCAAAAGTACCCAGAACCAAAGAGGAAGAATCCACTTTAACCACTTGGTGTATGGTACAACTGTCAAGCTCAGGGTTATCAAAAGCGCTGCGTTAGTCGGGTAAGCAAGATTTGTGAAGCCATCACCAAAAGTATAAGCACTCACAGCTATTTGACGGTTTACTCCTGCAAGATCAGCCAAAGGAATGAGTATGGGAATTAATAGGAGTGCTTTGGCTGAACCTGATGTGATGAAAAGTTCCAAAACTAGCGTAAGACCATAAATAGCCAGGGCGGCAGAAAATGGCGTGAGATTAGCAGTTAGGGAAGATGCTGAATGAAGTAGAGTGTCCAAAATCCCCCCCATTTGAACAATATATCGAACAGAAGCAGCCATTAGTAACAGAGGAATTGCTGGTGCTATTCCCAAAAAACCATCCCAGGCAGCTCTCCAGGTTGCTTTACCCGCACCGGCAATTAATCCGGATCCAACTCCACCTAATACGAATAGTAATCCGGTGATCGGCAAAGCGTAATCTGAAAGAAATACAATAAATGGTGATGCAACTAAAACGGCTAATATGAGGGAGAAGAAGAAAATTAGAAAGATTATTGCACGTCGCATACGCGGATCATCGTTTATATCCACTTCAAATAATCCCAAACGATTTTTCTCACCTAGATCCTCTGAATAAACGGGTGACTTTTTCGGATATTTATCAATTTTCTTGGCATAGGTTGTCAGGAATAATGCCAAGATACCGTATCCGGCAAAAAATAAAATGATTCGTGGAAATGCTCCAGAAAACAAAGGCAATTCAGCCAATTTTTGAGATATCCCGATTGTAAAAGGATTGAATACAGCAAGAGAAAACCCGAGATTAGTTGCCAGCACAGACATTCCCAAGCCGATTAAAGAATCCCAACCCAAGGAAAATGCAAGGGCAATTATGATCGGAACCAGAGGAATAACCTCCTCGAAAATACCAAAAAATGCTCCCAATGCCATAAAGAAGAAGGTTATCACCAAGAGCATGGAATATTTCCTTCCTCCAAATTTTTTTATGATTCGGGAAATTACAGATTTAAGAATTCCGCTTTTATCCATCACTGCAAAGGCGATGCCAACCAGTAGAATGAATAATATGATTGCTATGACGGTAATATTCCCATCAGCTCCAAGAACTTCAAAAGGTGCAGTGAACCAACGCCATATCGGGTAATTTGGATGTGTTGTGTGCGTAAAGGAATTTGGAATAATTACCTCCCGCCCATCAACTGAGTTACGTGTGTATTGCCCGGCTGGAATTATCCTTGTAAGTACACCTGCTGTGAGCATCAGAAAAAATATGATCGCAACGGATTGCAGAAATGCTTTTGTACTGATCTGTGCACCGGATTTTTGGTTTGTCATTTTTTCCTCCAGATAAATATTATTTAACAAACACTTTCATACTTGTCTGCCATAGCCTTGAACCTATTGATTTGCCATAAGTATATTCAGAAATAAAGCAGCAAGCAAGCTAATTACCGATGCTTTCTAAATACCCCGATCTTTTTTGTGGATTAATGAATACGTTATCTATTGATAATATATATTCAAAAGATAATTTGTCTAATAAATATTTATGCCTAGATCCAATGCAGGATCGGAATGAAAATGATCAAAGCAAATAGGACTATTGCCCAGATCGTTCCGATAACTTTGAGTTTGTTCTTTATTGCTTTCATGTCATGGACCCAAAAAGCGACAATAAAAAATGTGAGATAACCAAACAAGAATATCAACCAGGGAGCACTCCGATTCCACCAGGGGTATTCCCAGGTTAGAGCCCCGGCGCTATTTAATAAATATTCAACAAAAACGCAAAAGGCTGCACCAACTACAGCGATTAGAACTCTATTGGGAACTCCCAGGATTTTGGTTTTCTTTTCAGGTAGAAGCATTTTTGACCAGATGATGCCACTAACGGCGAACATAAACATGATCTCGATATTTAGACCGATCAGGATGAGAAAAGCAGTTTTACCTGGTGCACCCCATATTGGAGCGTAATTTGTGAAACGGAAAATCAAGCTGTTAATAATTTCATTCAACCAATCCATCCCCCAGAATGCTAATCCAGCTAGCACAAGATTCCAATTACGTTTTTCAACTTCAACTGTATATACGTAAAAAACAAATGCCAATAACGGGATTACATACCACTGAAACTGACTTCCATCACGTAATATTGAAAGTGCTTGGATTGCAGAATTTGCGGGCATTAGTACCTCCTTGATTGAAATGACAAATATTTAATTAATGAGGATGTTTATAATAAAACGTATAATTACCAGAAATCAAGGTAAATAATCTTTTCTAACAGGTGAAAAAATCTCGACAATCATCGACTCTTCGAGTGCTTTTACACCATGTATAACATTTTCGAGTATTGTCCAACTATCTCCAGGTCCAACTATGAAGTTTTCCCCATCAATAACGAATTCCAAGTTACCGGATATCAGGAATCCGGTTTGTTCATGAAAATGCTTGTGTTGAGGAATAATTGCACCTTGTGATAGTTTTATACTTGCCATAAGTGTTTTATCTCCATATGCAAGAGTTTTTAATTTTACACCTATTATTTTTTCTTGATATCCTTGATTATTGTGTTTTACAAACATTATTACCTCCTTGGTATTTAAGTTGTGGACAAATCTCTCTGTTAAAGATTATCGATATGTGCCTCCTGGAGCGATGGAAATTATAAGGACCAAAAGAATGTCACAATTGCACAGATAATTGTTATTAACACCGAAACGACGAATGTAACTCTCAGGACTGATGATTCTTCCCCAATTCGATCTATACTTGCAGCCGCATTTTGTAATTTTGCAGGAGAGATCACGCTTGCCAAACCCCCTCCAATACCACTAGCAGCTGCTATCAATAATCCACCAACTCCAATTTTGCTGGCAGTTGATAAGTGCAAATTTGTGAGCATGGCAATAGCGGAAGTTTCCGAACCTGAGATAAATCCTGCCAACATCCCCAGGATTGGTGCAATTAATGGATAAAATCTGCCAAATAATTCTGCAGAACCATTAGCCAAAACTGAGATCATATTTACTGAAGATCCAATTAATTGCCAGTTTGCATCTTTTCCTGATTGGTTATAAATGTAAGCAATTATGAAAAAAACAGCTGATGCAACCATCGGACGA
This sequence comes from Chloroflexota bacterium, assembly GCA_043826315.1. GTDB lineage: Bacteria > Chloroflexota > Anaerolineae > Anaerolineales > Villigracilaceae > UBA12087. The sequence goes on along the minus strand of JBDRQK010000207.1, from coordinate 8,830 downwards.
GGAGCGCGCTTCACCCATTTTTTTAGAGTTAAAATAAACTGTTTTTTCGAAGGTCTCAAAAAAGGGAATGCGCAAATTGTACTAATCAGAATCCAAAAATATGCTTGCCAAAAAATTCTTAGTTTTTCAGGAGCCCCCGGAATAATTTCGATGGGAAATGCAAATTTGGTAAAGGTCAAAGAATAAAAGGGAAGGTTTGGTAAATTTATTAATAGGGCAAACCCAATTAATAACAACCAGGGTGATACTGCTCGATAAATTGATAATTTTGATACCTCATCTCTATCATTATTGGTAAGAACTGACGAATCATAAACTGGTTTGCGTATAGCATGTAGATATAACAGCATTACAATAATTACACCTAAACCAGCAGCTACACCAGTCAAGGTTACCAATCCTAACTTGTTCATAAGAACAGCAATAAAACCAGCTGTACATCCGGAAAGCAAAGCAGGGATGAATCCTTTCCAGACAAGCTTCCATCTTCCGACTATCCATAACATTCCAATTGCGATGCATGAACTTATGATTGGCATAAAACGGGAAAAATAAAAGCCTACCTCACCAACTGGTTTACCTACAATATTTGCGAAAACAACAACAGGTATACCAAGTAAAGCATAAGTGCAAAGGGCATCATAACCTATCGATGGCAGAGCTATTGCAGCTAGGGATGAATATCCCAACGCCAGCATTATAGGCGGTAGGATCGATACAGGTGTTGCACCAAGAGATGCTAGGATTGTTCCAAATCCTATATTTATTATCATGATCTGTGCTACCTGATCTTTTGGAGAAATTGATTTGACAACAGCTACAATTCGGGCAATAGCGCCAGTTTCAATCATAATAGTAACTTGAAAAATGGAAGTTGCCACCATGAGTGTGATTGGAAAGGATGCTATAAACCCTGCAAGGCTGGATCTAATAATTATAGAGAAAGATGTCTTGAATATGAAAAAGGCTAAGATCGAAATGAATAGCCATCCAATTAAGCCTGCAGAATCCGCAGCTAAACGTTTCCAGAGAAGCAAAATTAATATGAGTATTATTGGTGAAAGTGCCATGAGATAGAATATTAGATTCATGATTTCTCCTACAAGTAGGGTAAAAGTATTTCTGAAATTTTCTAAGAGTAGGTCAAGTTTTATCCTCAAGGTTACGACATCACTTAGGAGAAACGACATGACCTACCGAGATGATTTTACCCGACCGTCTGACCTTATGGAACAAGTCAGCACCAACATACCGAAGAACGTCAAGGACATGCCAAAGACGGTGCACTCGAGTGGGCAGAATCAACTTCTCCATCCGCAGGTGCGAGAAGGCGGAGGTTATACCAAAAGTGCTGGAGAAGGGTTTGTGGAGTGAACTTACCCTTTTACTAGTCCTGGCAGATATGTACGTTCTGGGTGTCTTACCTCGCAAGGTGAAAGCAGTCACCGAGAAGTTATAAGGTATAGCCATGTCTTCAACCCAAACCAGTCATAATGTCTTCGGTTAGTTTCCAATGTGCTCAGCGAGATCATCGATGAGTGTCTGACTGGTAGAATGTATCTAAATTATCAAGGTTCAGATTAGTTCTTTTTTTTCAGAGGAGCATTTGTTCTTTCTTGAATTTACAAAAAAAACTAGCACAATTAAATTATAGTTTTAAGCTAACGATTTAAACACATATTGATTAGATTCTAAAAGAATCTTATTGAATAAATGCTAATCTGAGTTTGTATGAAGGTTTTGCGCTAATTCTAATAATATTAACGGATCAATTTTCTTCACCACAGGTTGCGGATTTTCAGCCACCCAACTACGCAAATGTTTTGTCCAATGGACAAGAGCACGCGTATCTGAAGGATAGTGGCTTGGGCGTGTTCCAATATTGATCCAATCCCAATTTGATAAAACTTCTTCCCAATCTGACCAGGGAACAATATCGGGAGTAATTGTAAAAGTTACAAGAGGAGAAAAGAATACTGGTTTGAGAGGAGGAAATTCTAAGCACATTCCCTTCAAGTAAAGCAGACTGTCGCGTGTATTAAAAATCAACCATAAAGGTAATAATCCAGACCGAATGGCTGCCTGACTGTCAAATTGAGTAAATGTTTCTATTAAAACTCCGCTTGGTTGTTGATTTGATTTCTCCAATAAGTGAAGGACGGATTTAAAGGCTAATCGAGAAAAATCGTTAGGATGTTCTAAGCTTATCCTAATGAATTGATAGCCTTCAGAATTACAAAACTTTTCCAAGGCTTCTGCCATCCCTGGTTCAGACCCCCACTCTGATTCTGCTCCAATTTCAAGTGGATATCCATCTAATTTCCAATTTATGGATTTCAACCCGATTTTTTGTGCGTATTCTCTAATCCGTGAACTTCCAATGAGATATTCATTCGGAGATATATCTCCCCAGCCGCCAACTTGAAAGTAACTTCTTTCTCCAACTTGATAGCGAAGCCATTTGGCTTGTCCTTCCAAGTAGACAATAGTTCCCCCCTTTATTAATTTGTCGCGAATAAAGGAAGAATAGGCTGGTGGTAGGGATAGCAATTTAAACCTGAGATGATTTACATAATGAGTTAACCAACCATCATGGATTGGATCAAAATGTTGTATTGTTATAATTTCCTTATTATTTTTAGCTATTTGAAGTGCTTGTTTGGATGATCGATTGTAGTATTGATTCACATTCCCGGTGGGTGAACCTCCTTTTAAGGTGATAACAAATGCCTGCGGAAGATAAGGGCCACCTAGTAATGAAGAAATGTAGGCTGTAGCACCTCCCATTCCAACCCCCAGTGCTATACAAGGAAATTTACCTTTTAATTGCGCATAGTCATTTATCCTTTCTATTATTAACCTATCTATATTAAAACCTTTTATATTCCTATATGATAATCCAGAGATCGATTGAAATCGACTAATTATTTGACGGGCTATTTCCTGGGGTAATGCACCTAAGGCGATTAAAAGTTGTTTTTGCCAGAATGGAAATACGTAATTATCACAGTATTCACCTTGTAAATTCGCAGCTACTGCTCTAGTAATAATAGGGGATGAACTTTCTTTAGATTCAAAAATTTGCTTCATCATATTTATCCCTTTAAACAAGAAGAGTATAATAATTGTAATTTATATCAGAAAATATTTGGTTAAATGTGAGGTGAAATGGATATAGCTCTTGCCTTAGGCGGAGGCGGATCTCGTGGTCACTCTCATATAGGAGTGATCCGAAGTTTAGTAAATGAAGGATTTAGAATACGAGCTGTAGCCGGAACAAGCGCAGGTGGATTAGTAGCTGCATGCTACTCAGCAGGAATTACTCCAGATGATATGGAAAAGATCTTTATTGAGGCAGATCAATCCAAACTATACGCTCGGTCTTCCAAAGACGGACCATCGATCTTGGGTTTGGGAGGAGTAGAGGTTTTGTTGGAAAATGTATTCGGGGATAAAAAAATTGAAGATCTAATAATTCCCTGCGGAATAACATCCGTGGATATCAAAACAGCTAGAGAAATTGTTATCACAAAAGGGAAGGTAGTAGATGCCTTATTGGCTACAATTGCACTTCCCGGGATCTTTCCGCCTATGACTAGAGGAGAATACCTTCTTGTGGATGGAGGTGTATTGGATCCTGTACCAGTAGCCGTAGTTCGAAATTTATCAAAAAATCTCCCAGTGGTTGCAGTTGTATTAACACCTTTTGTAGACACAGAAAAGAGGCAATTAAAAGGAATTCAGCTACCCGTAATAATACCTTCTCCTCTGGCAAATCGTTTACAAAGAACGCGCATTGCGCAAGCTTTTAATATATTTCTGCTTTCTGTTGATGCCGCTGGGCGTATGTTAACAGAATTACGTCTAAAAATTGATGCTCCAGAAATAATAATTCGCCCAGATGTTGGTCACATAGGTTTATTGGATAAAGTGGATGTACATGAGATTGTCCGTCTTGGGGAAGAAGCTGTAATTCCTTACATTGATCAACTTAAAAAAATAACTGGATGGAAACATAATTTATCTCGGCGGATCAAGAGAATATCATCCCGCTAAATAAATGTAATAAGGATTGGCAATGCGTGACCTCAACAAATATATGCGAGAAACAAAAATTCGGCTCATAATTGGAGCAGTAAGTCTAATTTTCTTGATAGGAGATGGATTGATTTTCTTAATTTATGGAAAAGGACCAGGTTTGATGGGTTTGATCTGCCTTTTTGTTGGAATGGTTCCAGTTCTTTTGATCACTTTGGTAATTTATGTTTTTGACTGGAGTGTAACACATGCAAATCGAGAATAATACCGATTTGATTGATTTTAATAACTGGAAAATGAGAATACGGGAACCAGCAAATAAGCCATCAGATCGTGTCTTATTATTGTTACATGGATGGTCCGGAGATGAAAATTCAATGTGGGTTTTTGCAAAGGATATTCCACTGGATTACTGGGTGATCTCACCAAGAGCACCATATTCAATAGTAGATAAGGGGTATTCTTGGCGGAATGGAATAAATAATGGGTCTTGGGAGTTACCAAAAATCAGCGATTTCAATCCGACAATGGATAAATTAAATATTATTATTAAAGAATGGGCAATTGCATATTCTGTTAACCTGAAATCAATCGATATGGTTGGTTTCAGTCAAGGAGCAGCATTGGTTTGTGCTTTATTATTGAGAAATATTATAAATATTGGTAAGGCAGCCTGTTTGGCAGGTTTTATGCCAGGAGAAGGTATTGAAATTGCGAAGCAGGGCCAGTTAGCTGGAAAATAAATATTCGTTTCGCACGGGATCGGTGATGAAATAATCTCCATCAATCATGGACTAGATATGGTAAATATTTTTAAATACACCGGAGCAGAAGTTGATTTTTGCGCAGAAGATGTCGGCCATAGAGTAGGAATACGATGTAATAAAGGCTTAAGAAATTTCTTTAGAGAATAGACATTAGGATAATATTTATAATCATCAATCTACAAATATTAATTTTTTCTTTTTTCTTACCCAGAATAATATTGATAACAATGGATTAAAAGAATTTATTTTTGAGCGATGGTTATCTTAGAGATATATATGGGGAAAACTTTTGATTTAGAGAAATAAATGATTACGAAATATTATTAAGTAATAACTTACTGGGTAGCCAGATATCTGGATTTTTTGGTAAAGATTTAGAAATTGTGGCTGGTTAGGTGGCAAGTATTTATCAATGATTATCGGTTATCTAGAAATAGTGATAGTTAATGTGATTAATGAGAATTGATATATTCTTCACCTTTCCTGACCAATTCCTCATAATCTAACGGCGTAGGTAAATTACTTAACATATCCTGGGTCTTTTCGCGTAATACTTGACGAGCATCAGGTTGCCCTTCAATTTGCCATTTTTCCATACTCCAACGCGGGTAGATCAGACTAGTAAAGTAGCCTGACCTAAAATTCTTGAGGGTGGATGGAGATGTCAAAAAACTTCCACCTGGACCAACATTCGAAATCTCATCCAGTAAAACCTGTGAGTCATCCAATTGGAACCCATTTGAAAAGCGACGCGCCTGATCAATAACCTCATTCATATTGACTAAAGTACATGGTGAGATAGATTTAGAACCCAAACTATCCCCAATAAAAGGAGCCAACCCACCTTTGATTAAGATAAAAGTTAATGTATTCATCCAGTATGGATCAATTGCAATCTGATCCATACCCCACCCCATCCCTGAACCGGATGTCCCACAATGAGGTAACTGGTAATGAGCCATCATTTCTGCGCAGGCGAGATTTATCAAAACGCTTTGTGGGTCATAAAAACTCACCATCGATTTCATATCAAAATATGCTGGCAGCATTCCTAATGAAATCGGTGTTCCTGGTTTCATTGCCTGACTAATTGTCAAGCCAGCCAGCAATTCGGCTAATAATAATGCCAGAATACCGGCTGGCGTTAACGGTGTAGTCACCCCAGCCATGCTATAGCTGGAAAAAATGAATGGTAAGTTTCGATCAATTGCAACTTCCATTTTGAGTAATGTACTTGCATTTAGGACTAGCGGTGTCACTGGATTGAAATAAGGGATAATAAATGGCTTATGACCCAAATCACCACGCAACCCTTCGAACATATCCAATAAGGGCTCCAAGGAATGATCATCGGAAGTCAATACAACCAGTGGTTTGGTTGTATTTGCAATCATTTCCAGATTTCCATACATATCGCTAAGAGGACCTGGTACATCTCGCACAATTCCGAGAGTTGAAATTACATCAATATTCTTCAAGCGGCTACTCAACCGGGTCAAAATTCGCATATGCTTGCGTGTGAACAGCTCAAGATTATCTGCAATTGGCTCCTGATAATACAATGCTGTAACTCCGCTTCCAAATCGCAAAAGATCATCACCGAAAAGGAATACAGGACTCCCATTGCGATCAAATATCTGGATGGTTGATGGCGCGGATTGTATGGCTTGCTCTACCAATTCGGAAGAAAATTTTACTATTCCATCTTGAACCTGAACTTGCCTGGATTTCTTAAGTGTTTCAATTATAGAAACAGAATCAACACGTACACCTGTGTTCGAAAGGATATCCAAGGCATTATGGTGAATATTTAGGATCTGTTCTTCATGGAGAAATTCTAGTTTAGGTTTCGTGTTGTTCATAAAAAACAATTTAATCATTAACTCAAAAAGTGATCCGCGCGATCACCCAATAAATTCCCGCTGCGACCAATGCCGTGGCAGGGATGGTCAAAAACCAGGCTGTAGCTATCTCTCTGGCAACACCCCAGCGCACTTTGTTCACTCTTTCTCCCGCTCCCACACCCATGATAGCTGAACTGACCACCTGGGTCGTACTGACCGGTCCACCGATCAACGATGCTCCCAGAATGACAATAGCCGAAGATAATTGTGAAGCAAAGCCATCCACAGGCCGGATCCTGTAAAATTTTCCCCCCAGTGTCTTGATTAATTTATTGCCTCCAACCGCGGTCCCCAGAGCGATCATTCCTGCACACAGAAGAACAACCCAGGTTGGGACAGCAAAAATCTTTAAATAACCGTCGGTGACTAGTGCAAGAGTTATGATGCCCATCGTTTTCTGAGCGTCATTGGTGCCATGGCTGAGAGCCAGAGCAATGGCAGTGAAGATCTGACCCCTATTGAAGGTCTTATTGATCTTCGGACTTGCTTTCCAACTGAACATTAAGATAAGTTTGAGGATGATAAAGCCAAAAATAAATCCGATAATAGGAGATAAGAATAATGCAAGCAGGATTTTCTCTATGCCGGGGATCTCGATAACACTCCAGCCTGCCTTGATAACTACCGCTCCGATTAACCCGCCGATCAAGGCATGAGAAGAACTGCTCGGAAAACCAAGAGCCCAGGTCAGAATATTCCACAAAATAGCGCTGATAAGAGCTGCAAGGATCACATTGATATTGATCGCCTCAGCAGCCACTACTTCATGGCCGATCGTATTCGCCACTGCAACACCGAAGATGAAAGGACCAACAAAATTAGCCAGGGCAGTCAACCCCAGGGCAACACGAGGCGAGAGCGCTCGCGATGAGATTATTGTGGCAACTACATTGCTTGAATCGTGGATCCCGTTAAGAAAATCAAATCCCAATGCAAATATGATGACAAGAATTGTGGTTGAAGACATACAAATACCTCTTCTTATGTGATCTTGACAACAATATCTGCGATGGCATTGGCTGCCTCATCACCGCGGTCTGCGGCATTGCTCAAGTGACGATATACCTCCCGCATTTTGAGGATCGATAGCACATGCTCGATATCCGTTACATTGCTAAACAAATCTGCCAGCGCTTCCCTGTAAACATCCTCGACCCTGTTTTCAAGGGCTTTGGCACGTTGAGCATGGTCTCCTGAGATCTTGGGGTGTTCCTCTAGCATCTCCACGGCCATAAAAAGCTCGTATGTTGCATCGCGCAATAAACTTGCGATCCGTTGCATATAAGGAGTTGCCTTAACTTTGAACAATTCCATCTCACTTACGGTACTATAGGCATAATCCAAGACATCATCAATGGTCCTGGAAAGTGTAAATATATCTTCCCGGTCGAAAGGTGTGACGAAAGTCTTGTTCAACTCATCGATCAGAATTCTTCTGGCTTCATCGGCTTGTTTTTCCTTCACCGTTAATAATGCCGCAGAAGTTTCAGTTTGATCATACATGTACGATTTAAATGCATCCAACCCTTCCAGAGTAAGAGATGCTTGATCATGGATCAGGCGGATAAAGATATTCTGTCGTTTCTTAAATTGTATGCGCATGGGTACTCCTTATAAAGGTTGGATACATCCTGAATCTGCCAGGATTTTCAACCCGGTACGAATATGCCAAAAGTATTATTAAGTTTAATTTTCCATTTTCAGTGAATATTTAACCAAGTATTTTACGAATAATTGTCTGAATTCAACTTATCCCACACCAGATGAGTGTGATTCGTGACTCCAATCATATCATGAAGATGTGTGTCTAAATTGATTAGTATAAAAAAACTCACTGGGCTGGGAATTTAATCAAGGAAGAAATTATTTCGTCTTCTGACGATAATTAGAAATTACTTTCTAAGACCTGAATTTTGAAGGAAATTAGAAATTAAAACGATAAAAACTAATTTTTTTGAGATATTATGCTTAATCAAAAACGTCCATTTCTGGTCGTTTAATAAAAAGTAACGGAGGCAGGACTCGAACCTGCGGCCTCCGGGTTATGAGTTCTAAACCCGTCTTCTCTCAATTTCATCACTATTTACGTGTTTTTTCCATCTCTAGGGGTTCTGATATCCA
>JBDRQK010000206.1:0-2664 GCA_043826315.1 Chloroflexota bacterium | reverse complement strand
GCCTGGCTGGAACGGCATCTGCGCGATTATAAAGGTACGGTCATTGCTGTCACCCACGACCGATATTTTCTCGATAATGTGGCCGGCTGGATCCTTGAACTTGATCGCGGTTATGGCATTCCCTGGAAGGGAAATTACTCCTCCTGGCTGGAGCAGAAACAAGAACGCCTCAAGCTCGAGGAAAAATCCGAAACCCGCCGCCAGCAAACCCTTCAACGTGAGCTCGAATGGATCCATATGTCTCCCAAAGCCCGGCAATCCAAGGGTCAAGCACGTGTAACCGCTTATGAACGCTTGCTCAGCCAGGAATACGAGCAGCGCCGTGAGAACCTGGAGATCTACATCCCCTCCGGACCACGTCTTGGAGATATCGTCATTGAACTGGATAATGTCAGCAAAGCCTATGGTGAGCGCCTGTTGATCGATAACCTGAGCGCCAAATTCCCTCCCGGCAGCTTGGTGGGAGTCATCGGACCAAATGGCGCTGGCAAGACCACCCTTCTAAAATTGATCACGGGATTGGAGCAACCGGATGAAGGCAAAGTCCGCATTGGTGAAACCGTAAAATTAGCCTACGCCGACCAATCCCGCAGCCTCGACCCGGAAAAAAATGTCTGGGAGGAGATCTCCGGCGGAGCTGATACGATCAGCCTCGGTCAGCGTCAAATGAACTCCCGAGCTTATTGCGCATCCTTCAACTTCCTTGGAAGCGACCAGCAGAAACTGGTCAGTACGCTCTCCGGTGGCGAGCGCAATCGGGTGCATCTTGCCAAAACTCTCACCTCTGGCGCCAATGTCATCTTGCTCGATGAACCCACCAATGACCTGGATGTGAACACCTTGCGAGCCCTGGAAGAAGCCCTTGAAAACTTTGCCGGTTGTGCCGTGGTGGTCAGCCATGACCGCTGGTTCCTGGATCGCATCGCTACCCATATTTTAGCATTCGAAGGCGACAGCCAGGCTCGCTTGTTCCTCGGTAACTGGTCAGATTTTGAAGCCGACCGCCGTTCGCGGCTGGGTATTGATGCTGATCGACCGCAGCGCATTAAATATCGCACATTAAAACGCTAATTTATTAATTTTCCACTGTTATACTGGTTTAAATAATTTTTTCCCAACAATATCAACACCAAGCGACTGAAGAGTTAGAGCTTGCAATTAAACTAAGCAGCCCGGTTTTTTACCAGGCTGCTTTGTTTGAGAGAAAATTCTTACGATTGTTTTGTGCCACAATAAGGACAGTTACGCCAATCTTCCTGCACGATCCCACCGCATTTACGACAGGATTTTGCTTCCACTGATTCTGGTGCAGGTGATTCAGCCACAACGTCACTGGTTGTAGTCACTGTGCTGACTTGGGTGGTAGATTTGTTCCTACCCAACCGGTAAGCTCCGTAAACCAGCAGCCCCAGCAAAACCAATGGGATCAGTCCACCAAAAAATGGGAAGAAACCATGTCCACGCATTATAGGGATGCGTCCAGCAAACCCATATCCGCCACCCATCATAGTGCCGGGTCGAGAGTATCCATTGGCGCCACTCATCATTCGATCATGCTGGTAAAAATCACCCCAGCCACCCGGTTGGAACATTCCTTGTGCAAACACATCACGGCGCATGAAACCTCCCATAAATACGAGGGTGCACACGATTGCTGCGATCACGATCAGAACCAGGACGGTTCCCAGTACCCATTTCCAAGTTTTATTCATCTTATTGATCTCCTTTTCTTTGATGGATATTCTAATCGCATAACATTAAAACTTCATAAAAAAATTATGGACAAATTGTGTGGATTACGTTTTATTTAAGTGGTCAGGATCTTCTAGGTCTTTCAGATGACTTGATTGATCAGCTAAGAAAGAATCCAAAACCCCAGACGTTCTCTCTTGGATTCAAGCTCAGCTCTCAATTCTAATTCGTTTTATTCTCCCCACATCAGCTTTCGCCTCCCATGACCTTTTGGAGGGACATATCCCTATTACCTTGGAGGTTCACCATGCATAATTAAGGTAAAATTCAGCCCATGTTGAAAACTTCCAGGTCACGTCTCCTTTACCTTATCCTTGCCCTAACCTGTATCGCTGCCATGACCTTTCTCGGCCCGCAGGAAAAATCCCTGGGTGCCAATGTGCGTCTTGTTTACTTGCACGGTGCCTGGGTTTTGACAGCAGAAGTGATCTTTCTGGCATCGGCCCTGGCAGGAGCTGTCGCCCTGGTGACCCGCCGAGAAGGTCTGCATGCCTGGTCCCAGGCTCTTGGCTGGACAGGTACACTCTTCTGGGTAACTTACCTGCCGCTCTCGATGTGGGCCATGCAATCCAACTGGAATGGATTGTTCCTGGCGGAACCTCGTTTCCGGCTGGCGCTTATATTTGCCGTCACTGCCATCTTGCTTCAAGGCGGGTTATGGTTGTTCGATCTGCCCTGGCTGACCTCCCTGGCAAATATCCTCTTTATCATTGTCCTACGGATTGCCTTTTCCACCACCACCTACATCATGCATCCGCCACCCTCCCCCAGTTTCAATTCAGGAAATTCTTTCCTAATTATCTACTTCCTAACCCTCAACCTGTTGACCTGGGTGGCAGCCTACCTGGTCACACGCCTCGGATTATTGCATCGCCCGTCAAAGACCTTCAATGCATAAACTTAAGATCCAAT
>JBDRQK010000205.1:0-3352 GCA_043826315.1 Chloroflexota bacterium | reverse complement strand
TTTTTTATTACGTGAAATAGTAAAAAAAAATAAAACCAGCAGACCAGCCTGGTGTTTCTAGGCTGGTCTGCTGGCGTACCTCCCAGATCCTCCAATGAGAAAACTCCAGCGAGGCAAGCGTAGCCGCAACCAATCAACCATTCTAATTACTCCAGACGGAGTATAGACTCACCGGAAAAGATGGGGTCCACATGCAACAGCAGTGAATGATTGGCATAGAGCTCGGGCGGTACACCGATGTCGGCCAGGTACAGGTCACCAACGAATTGTTTCGCCGATGGGATTATCAAACCTGTTTTAGGCAGTGCCAGGGTCAGTGTCTCGGTTGCCCGTACTGTTGGTTGGTATGCCCTTCCACTGGTTGCATCCAGACCGGAAGGTACATCCAGTGCCAATATTGGTGCCGGTTGTTCATTTAACCAATCGATCCAGTCCGCCACCGGCGGGCGAGGGTTGCCGGAAATTCCGTATCCGAGCAGTGCATCCAGGATCAGGTCGGCAGAGGTATGCTTGACCTCTCTACGATCCAATCCCAATCCCCGCAAGATTGCCCATTGCCAGGCAGGGATTTCCTTGAGCCGGGCTGGGTCTGATGCCAGGAACACCTTTACATCCGCCCCCCAGTTATGCAGGGCTCGAGCTGCCACCATGCCACCGCCGCCGTTATTTCCCGGACCACATATCACAGCAATACTCTTCCCGGCAGCAATTCCATCCAGCCTGCGCCGGGCTAACTCAGCCAGACTGCGACCGGCATTCTCCATCATCTGGAGCAGATTGATATGGTAGGTTTCGACCATCAGGCGGTCTACTTCCCGCATCTGGTCTGTGGTAATGGCAGGAATGTTCATGGGCTAATTATGACACAATAAATAGAGCCGGGTAAGAAGCAAGGAACCCCGGCTCATTGGAAGAATTATTAAATAATATTTAGATGAGTGCATATAGCCAGGTTACCACCAGACCGAAAATCATGTGTCCCATCATCCCGCCGATGAAGGCTCTCCAGCTACCACCGTTATTGGTCATATACAAACCAGGCTCTTTGACCGTTCCGGAGCGAATGCCGACATGCACCATCGGGACCATCAGAAAGATCACGCCAACGATCAGCCAGTGGGCGGCCCCGAAGACAAAGCCATATATCCAGGTGGTGGCACCGATCCCCTTTGACCATAGGAAGGCATATATCAGCGCAAAAAATACCCCCATCATTAAGTGCATCATCCAACCCAGCACCGGGACGCTTTTCTTGCTAAACATCGTACTGAGCATTCCGACGATATCCATCTTTGGAAAACCCATTTTGGGGGCGAGTGCTAGTACGATCGACATTACCAAGGTGGCAACCAATCCAGCGACAATTGCAGAAAGTACGTTCATTTTTGATCTCCTTTTCATTTGAATGTGGGCAAGTGCCCTCTCATTCAATCAGATGCACTCATCTCCACGTTTCTTACCTCATCGGATATAATCGAGCCATCATGCCTGATCGAGATAACCAGACTTGGATCCACGATCTTCAGCCCACCAGCGCAGAAAGGCAAGCCGCACTGATTGACTTACATGCCATCCTGCAACGGGTCTTGCCGCGCGCTCTCACCCGCTGGCTTTCCCCTGGTGATCCCGCCTTAGAGAGCCTGGTGGAGGATGTGGCTCAGGAGACCCTCCTGCGTGTGCTCGATAAACTGGACACTTTCGAAGGTCGCAGCCAGTTCACTACCTGGGTTTACAAGATTGCTGTGCGTATCGCCCTCACCGAGCTGCGCCGGGAACGCTGGAAGGATCTCTCACTCGATGAGATGACCGAGAGTGCGGACCACATGACCGAACCTGACTTTGTGCGGGATGGGGGAGCCGGGCCGGAATCTATTACCGATCAACACGACACTCTTCAGCACCTGCAAAGGATCCTTTCTAAAGAATTATCCGATAAACAGCGCCAGGTCTTGATGGCGGTAGGTTTGCAGGGTATCCCGCTGGAAGAAGTCGCCCAACGCATGGGCACCAACCGCAACGCCCTCTACAAACTAATGCATGATGCACGCATGCGCCTGAAGCATCGTCTGGAACAGGAAGGTCTGCCGATCGAAGAACTATTGGAAATGTTCACCCGGTAAGAAATTGCCGGTTAACATCGTCAAATGGAAGATTATGAAAAACTTTTTTGATCTGTTCAAACGTCATCCAAAAAAAAACCCGGTACCCGATCCGATCATGCATGATCTGCTCGGCATGATCTCCATGACCGATGAGCAAGAGCTCTCCTGTGATGACGTCTACGCCCTGGTCGATCAATTCGCCGAGCTGGTCAAGCACGGCGAGGACGCCTCCCAGTTAATGCCGATGGTACAAAAGCACCTTAATATGTGTCCGGACTGTCGGGAAGAATATGAAGCGCTTCTACTAATGATGGAGAATCCAGCCAATATTTAAAACTTGCACAGTAAATAAGCTAATTTTAATTCCCCGCGACAGGTTGCAGGTTGCCTTCATTATCAATAGATACATCTTTGGTGGTTATGATTTTCGTAAAACTAATTTCAGGGCTATTAGGAAAAGATCCTCTGAGCTCACCTTAAGATGATGGGCAACTCCTCAAGTTTCCCCCTCTGTTTAAAACGCAAACCAGCCAGGAATTCCTGGCTGGTTATTTGTGCCCCAGGCGGGAATTGAACCCACAACCTTGGCCTTAGGAGTGCCCTACTCTGTCCATTTGAGCTACTGGGGCGGTGTGAAGAAGATTATAACGCGCTTTGTGTAATTTTTGGCACTCTGGTCGTAACCGCGGCCCATCCACCGGATTTATTCCTCTCTCCGTCATTCTTTCATCTGATGCCTGGTAGGGCTGACTATTTTTCAACGGTGATTTTATCGTTGTTGGCAAAGTGATCATTTAACCCTGCCTGCAAGCAGGTTCTTGATCAAACCTGGACCGCTGTATACCAGGCCGGTGTAAACCTGCACCAGGACTGCCCCGGCCCGCAAGCGCTGGTCGACATCGGTGGGAGTCATCACGCCGCCTGCGCTGACCACCGGGATCTGTCCGTTCACTTTTTGCACAATATGCTTGAGCATATCCAGGCTGAGCGATGTGAGTGGAGCTCCGCTCAAGCCGCCGATTTCGGTCCCACGGGGTGAATGCAATCCCGGACGGGAAAGGGTGGTATTGGTGGCAATAATGCCATCCATACCAGTGGCAATTATGACCTCCAGTGCATCGTCAAGCTCAGTCTGGTCCAGATCGGGTGACAGTTTCACCAGCAAGGGTATTTGCCGGGGTAGGGTGAGCCTATGTTTTTTAATCGCTACCAATAGGTTGCTCAGCATTTGTCTGCCCTGCAGGCGGCGC
>JBDRQK010000204.1:0-3720 GCA_043826315.1 Chloroflexota bacterium | reverse complement strand
CCACGTTAATACTCCTGGGTTATTTTCAATGAGAATCAATTACTTTTTGGATCTTATAAAATGCCAGACAATTTATACCTAATTTTCTATACACGATCCACCACAACATCATATTCCATGACACCATCGAAATCACCTTGGCGATGGAAGAACCGATGATCCCCCAGATTGGAAGCAACAATAAATTGATGATGATATTTAACACCACTGCCACCGCCAATCCCATGGCGGAATCTCTTTCGTGGTGGGACATATTTAACAAATTGCCGACAGAACCTACTCCAGAGTTGATCAGCTGCCCGCCCAACAATATCATCAACGGGATATAAGCGGCTTCATAAGAACTTCCGAATATCTTACGGAGGAATAATTTCCCCAATACAACGAATCCGATCGTGATAGCCAGGTTGAAGAATAGGATGACACGCGAACTTGCCGTAACCAGGCGCTGCAGTTTTGTTTTTTCTCCGAGGGCAAATATTTCTGCAAAGCGAGGCACAACCACCTGGTTGACAGCCAGGAGTCCAAAAGAAGCTAATAAGGATACTTGTGTAGCCACTCGAAAAATACCAATATCAGCATCCTTAAGAAAGAAACCCTGGAGTAATATTGAAGCCTGGCTGTTAATGATGTTCATACCACCAATAAAAGCCAGGGGTAGTGCGCTGATCAACCAGGAACGATTTTCGATACGCGGTTTTGCATGACGCACCAATTCTGGAGTTGCCCGCCAGAGCAACCAGGCTCCTATGGTAAAAGCCAATGCAGATGCGATCACATATAAGACCATTGAGTTTGGGGCAGAGAAGTTTCCACCACCAATTAACATCACACCTAAAAGTAAAAGGACAAAGATACCAGGACGCAGCAAGAATTCTGGTAATTGTCCAGATACGATCCGCTTTAAACCTCGCAAAGCTGCCCCCCGAAGGTCTCCAAGGGCAATAAGGGGTACCAAAGCTAATCCCCATATAAAGGTTTCCAGACGAGTACCAGCCATGATCTGTCTGAAGAACAGGATCACAATTGCTGACAAACCAACCAAGCTTATAGAAATGATCCCGGTTGTCCGAACAGACCAAACCCAAACCCCCTGGACTGCCGAATAATCTTCTCTTGCCATCCCACTTGCTGTTTCGCGGATGATGAGAGCAGGCAAGCCGAATTCAGAAGGAACGGTTAACAAGGTTACGATCGCGATCACATAAGAATAGATCCCGTAATCTGCCGGGCCAAGGATGCGGGCAAGGATGGCTGTGCTGAGGAATGCAAGCCCAACACTGACCAATTTTAATATCAGGCTGGATATCGTTTCACGGCCAATTCGAGACTTTATGGCTTTGTTGAAATACGTTCGCGCACGATTAAGAAGCATAAGGCTCCAATTTTATAACCTTTTTACAGAAGCCTAAATTTGTCAATATTGGGAATGTCATACAGTTCATGGTCCGATCAAATCCATAAATAATTTACAACCATATTCTCATGAGGAAAAAAGTATCGTCCAAATTACAACAGGTTCAATGTTATTGGATCAAATCTTGTAATAGCTGCGAAATTGATCATAAATATCTTCAGCTGCTTTTAATTCTTTGGCAAATTCAACATTGATAGCTTGTTCAACTTTTTCCTTGGCCTGTTTCTTCGCCTGGGAAGGGCGTGCGATCATAATTTCGTTGACATTTTCCTTACCAGTAATGCTTAAATGGGTTTTTTCGATGCTTTCAAAAACTTTCTGAACATTTTCGGGAGTGTTTTCAAAAACTGTAAAGCTGGTATTAAATTTCTTGTTCGTTTGTGTAATGATATTTCCAAAATCATTAATGACATCATCAAAATTTGCAGCTACAACATTATCTCTATGTTTGTCATGCAATAATGGTTTATAAAAATTTATATATTCTTTAAATGCAATTGCAAGAGGTATCTCAAGATTGCGGATCTGGATATACCGAATTGCCAAAGAGGAGATCACATCTTTTGGGTTGCGGATGAGAACTATGGTTGGGATCCCATGACGAATCGCCCATAAAACTTGTCCAATGGAATGAGTGTGATGAGCAATTCTTACTGCCTGTGGTTGAGAGAGTTGAAATGCTTTTACAGCAAATGTGTTGGCACTGCGAGGGTAGCCCTCAATAACCAATTCTGTATCCAATCCCACGATGCGGTCCAGTTTGGTCGGGTTAAATAACTTCTTAATGGGAATAAATAACCCCGGGAATTTTGAAACCTCCGACCGGATTTTTGTGCGCAAAATATACCAAAATTTCATTTTCGTTTCCTTGTTTTAATATTGATGGTAAAAAAAAGAAATTTTTAGGAAAATATTATCTAAAAGTTTTCCCATTTATCAAAATTACTGCCTTCTTTGATCATACCCTGAATTATGCATTCAGAAAATTCACTTCAACTTTTCCGGGATTTTTCTTCAAACCTTTTATGATGCCAAAAAACAATGCCAGGGCAAGCCATTCTATCAAGGAAAAACTGGCAGCACCAGATTCCAGTACTCTCAGCAGGGAAATTATGGGTAAAGTAACCACCCATTCGATTGGAAATCGACCCTTCCAGAGCCTGGCTGATTTGACCATCTTTAATAGATACATCACAATTATTGAGTACCATGAGACGGATAGCAACATACCGAATAGACCTGTTTCGAACCATGATGCCAGGAAAACATTGTGAACACGGGTAGTGGCATTTTTTGCAACCAGTAAAGGCTCGCCAATACCATAACCCAGGATGGCGTTGTCATAAATCTGTGTTAATGCACTTTTATACATCAGCCAGCGTGCATCCTGCGCAATCGCATTTAGACGAGTGGACAAAATTCCAGCCAAGGATGAAACAAACATGAAGGGTGAAGTGCCATTTGAAAAGAATAAGAAATAAATGAGGAAAACTCCAAGCAAAATTACAGGTATGGCGAAGAGGATTTTTTTATTGCGGAATAATTTCTTTGCCGGGAACCTCATTCGAATAAATACCGGCAAGATCAAACATAATCCCAGTATGATCGTGTTGGATCGGCTCACACTCACCAGGACCAATAATATTCCAAGGATGATAAATGATATAACAACTATTTTTAAGGCTCTATTTTTTAAGATTTTAAACCACATGGAAAGTAATATGATATCAATGATGATGCCTCCCATGACGGTATTCCGTAAAGCAGTCAGGTAATTTTCTTTATCCTGGAGGGCTGACAAGGAGAAATTAAATAATTTTGGGTAAAACCAGTGCAACAAGCTTGATGAATCTTTAGAAGTGATGACCCTGTAATATTCAAAGAAGATATTGTATCCAAGATGGGCGAAAACATAGATCATATAAACAACAAAGACCAATAATCCTATCAAAGCGGAAACCCCGGCCAATTGGATGAATCCGCCTCGATGGACAAGATCGATGATCAGAACTGTAAATGCGATAAAGCAACCAAAGTAGGCAATATTCTTTAAAATTAGTGGAGTTGCGTAGGTTAAGTTTTGCGTCCAAAATAAACTAATGACATACCATAACAGGTAAAAACCGTACAGGTAAATAAATAAAAATTTCCCAAATAGGAGTCTTTTCCAGATCTGATAATTTCCACCGAGAATAACAGCAATACCCACACGCCCAAGTGAGCTGTGCACTGGCTTAATGGAGAATCCGAATACCTGGAATAAAGACAGCCAGTGGAAAGGAGCCAGGATGATCACCAGGAGG
>JBDRQK010000203.1:0-10818 GCA_043826315.1 Chloroflexota bacterium | reverse complement strand
TTTTTTATTATGAGGAGATCCGTTTAATGAATAATTCTTTGCAACCGGAAGAAACTACTTCCATCAGGAAAGGCATGCATACCTTTTTATTGATCTGGCTTGGACAGTTATTCTCCATACTGGGTTCGGGACTTTCAAGTTTTGCTTTGGGAGTCTGGACCTACCAGCAAACCGGTCAGGCTACGCCTTTTGCCTTGACCGTCTTGTTCGGCAACCTGCCGCGCTTGCTGATGATGCCATTCGCTGGCTCACTGGCGGATCGCTGGAACCGGCGCGTCATTATGATCCTGGCAGATACAGGTGCTGCCCTGGGAACCGTTGCCCTGGCATTTTTAATTTTCTTTGGAAATTTACAAGTCTGGCATATCTACATCATCGTATTCTTTTCATCGATCTTCTCCGCCTTCCAGGAGCCTGCCTACATGGCTTCCATAACCATGCTTGTCCCCAAAAAGGATTTTGCCCGTGCCAATGGGATGATCCAGACCGGGCAGGCAATTGGCTCCGTCATTACTCCTTTGCTGGCCGGAATCTTGTTCGTGACCATCGGATTAAGAGGCATCATCCTGATTGATCTCTCAACATTCTTTATCGCGGTGACACCGCTCATGATCGTACGCATCCCTCAGCCAAAACTCAGTGACGCCGATGATGGACAAAAGAAAACTGCCTTCAAAGATTTCGCAATTGGGTGGAAATTCATCAGTTCGCGTGGCGGCTTAATGGGTTTATTACTTTACTATGCCATGGTCAATTTCCTGCTTAATTTCGCCACCGTGCTCATTTACCCCCTCATTCTGGCTGTTCATTCAGCTGCTGTCCTGGGTACGATCCAGACGGTTATGGGTGTTGGTATGCTGGCAGGTGGCATCCTGATGTCCGCCTGGGGTGGACCGAAGACCCGCCGCATTCCGAAGGTGATCGGGTACATCACACTGGCAGTTCTGGGATTGGTTATTGCCGGGTGGGGTTCCAATCCATTCTTTCCAGGGGCTGGTTTTTTTGTCCTGCTGTTTTTTATCCCCATCGCTTCCGGAACGAGTATGGCAATCTGGCAATCCAAGGTCCCTGCTGAACTCCAGGGACGCGTATTCTCGGTACGCTCAGTGATCTCACAATGTGTGGTACCCCTGGCTTATATCATCTCCGGCCCCCTGGCAGATCTCATCTTCGAACCGCTCATGCAGGAAGGAGGTGCATTAGCCCACACTTTCCTGGGCAGCCTGCTTGGGACTGGTCCCGGACGCGGTATCGGCCTGATGTTCGTTCTGGCCGGACTGGTGGCTGTGGTGGTCAGTGGATTTGCCTACCTCAACAAGAATATCCGCGAGATCGAGACCGAACTGCCAGACATGATAGAAGATGGAAACTAATCAAAAACCGATCTGGATTTTTTCTGACCAAATGGATAACTTCAATAATTTTTCCTGTGCAAAGGGAATCCATCTTTGGGTCGCAATATTTCTGCAGAGTGGACACCTGGCATATTGGGAGTGCAGATCCTGCAGTATAAAAGATAGAGAAGATGAAACCTATCCAGAACCATTCGATATTTCCAGTTGCTGGATCGAAAAGCCCCTAAAACTAATTTCAATAGGCGCAAAACCTCCCAAGAGTGAACGAAAATGGTTGACAAAGAAGAACACAACCCTGGTCGAGATGGAACCAAGTTCAGTTCACTTTCTGGGAATGCAGATACCAGGATTGGCAGATGCCCACACCTACCATGAGATTGAGAATAAAGGGGGAATTCATAGCAAGTATGAGCCGATTAAAGAGCAAATCAGACTCTATGATGATCATTACATGCTTATCCGGTTCCAGGTGGTCAAAGGAAACCTGGTACGGTATAAGAGTCATTGTTTTGAAGACAGTATGTATGAAATTCCAAATGCCAAGGAGCCGGATCAAGAAATTGTTTTATCGGGATTGAAATTGCTGTAGGAAAATGACGGGACCTGACCACACATGCTCCAGACCCGGCGAGTCAGGTGATGAACAAGTTAGTTGGCATTAGCCTGATGTTTGTACTGGCCGGCTTGGTGTAATTACTTTTAGTCTTAAAACCTAATCCCATCGTTTCAGAGAGCGAATCCAATGTCCCCTGATGTTGTCCGTGTCATTTGTGCCCGTGCCCACGACCTGAAGAATATTACCGTAAAGATTTCACCGGACAAACCGGTGGTTACCACCTTTCTGTCCGGTTCGGGGAAATCCTGAAAGGACAAATGTCCTACCAGAAAGTACCAATTTTCACTTTCATCCATCCCTTGATTCATTATAATCATGTTTAAAGATATAGAAGGAACCGATGAAGAATACTTTATTCCACTTAGTTTGAGCAAGCTTCTTGGGCGCCGGTCGGTGCCCGGAGGAAGTCTGCGCACCTCAGGATTGGATTCCCCTCCGCTGATTAACTCAGCGTGACGACTCCTGGACCGCCTGGTGTGACAGGCGGTCTTTTCATTTCTAATAGGAGGCGTCACATATCTTGATAAATCCAACTTAAATCTCAAACTCACAAGCAGGCATTCTGCTCGCAAACATCTATTATATTCATTATGAAAAGGAGTAAAGGAAATGCTAAACCGTCTCACCCGTTTCTTTGCTTCCCGCTGGGGGATCATCCTTGTGGGAGCCATCATCGGTATTCTTGGTCCGGTACTACAGAAGCTGGGTAATCCAACCAATATGGGCATCTGCGTGGCCTGTTTTGAACGCGATATCACTGGCGCGCTGGGCTTGCATCGTGCCAGTGTTGTCCAATACATCCGTCCAGAGATCATCGGATTCGTGTTGGGTTCCACTATTGCCGCACTGATCTTCCGGGAGTTCAAAGCCCGCGCCGGGTCTGCACCCATCGTGCGCTTTGTGCTGGGGGCGTTTGCCATGATCGGAGCACTGGTGTTCCTGGGTTGCCCCTGGCGAGCTGGCTTCCGCCTCGCAGGGGGGGATATGACTGCTCTGACCGGCATCCTGGGTCTGATCATCGGCATTTGGATCGGCGTTTTCTTCCTGCGGTCGGGGTATAACCTGGGACGCAGCCAGAAAACTTATCCGGCGGTCGGCTGGATTCTGCCGATCATTATGGTAGGTCTGCTGCTTTTGTTGATCTTCCGTCCGGTATTCAGCGAAGGCGGACCCATATTTTTCTCAGAGAGCGGTCCTGGTTCGATGTATGCGCCGCTGATTGCCTCTTTGGGGATCGGCTTACTGATCGGGTTCCTGGCGCAGCGTACCCGTTTCTGCACCATGGGTGCTGTTCGGGATGTCATCCTGATGCGTGACTTCCACCTGCTGAGCGGCCTCATGGCATTCATTGGCTTTGCTTTCCTGACCAATTTACTGCTCGGTCAATTCAAGTTTGGGTATACGGGTATGCCAATCGCACACAGCAATCTTCTGTGGAATGTCCTCGGTATGGTCCTTGCCGGGCTCGCTTACGCACTGGCTGGCGGTTGCCCGGGTCGGCAGTTGTTCCTCTCCGGTGAGGGAGATGGAGATTCGGCCATCTTTGTGCTGGGAATGATCACCGGCGCCGGCATCGCCCACAACTTCAACCTGGCAGCAAAAGCGGATTCTGTTGTGGATGGGGTTCTCAAAGTGGGAGGGATATCATCCTTTGGTATGGTAGCAGTCATCCTAGGTCTGGTCGCCTGCCTGGTCATCGGGTTCACCATGCGGCAAAAGGTTGCATAAAGGAGATATGAAATGAATACAATCGTAGATGCCCGTGGGCTTTCCTGCCCGCAGCCGGTCATCCTGGCTCAAAAAGCGATAATGGAAGGGAATTTCCCTGTTGAAGTTTTGGTTGAAACAGTCACCTCGCGTGAGAATGTGCGCCGGATGGCGGAGAGACTGGGATGCAAGGTGAAGATCACCCAGCAAGGCGACGAATTCAAACTGGAGTTGACCAAATGACTCAAGCTCCGCCAGACTTCCCTTCTACGCGAGCGAAGGATGGCGCACTCTACCTGGACAACGCGGCAACCTCCTGGCCCAAACCGCCAGGAGTCGCCCGATCGATGTGCCACTTCCTGGATGAAGTAGGCGCAAATCCTGGCCGCTCGGGGCACCGCATGTCCATCAAAGCTGCCCGTATTGTGTATGCCACGCGGGAGCTGATCGCCAGTCTATTTTGTGCACCTGACCCAATGCGTGTCATCTTTGGACTGAACATCACCGATGGGATCAACCTGGCGCTGCACGGTCTTCTGAAACCTGGCGATCATATCATCACCTCAAGCATGGAGCATAATGCGGTCATGAGGCCGTTGCATGATCTTCAAAAGCAAGGCGTGGAATTCACACAGGTCCCTTGCGGGTCCGATGGAACCCTGGAGCCCGATCAGGTTCAAAAGGCAATTCGCCCGAATACAAGGCTGATCGCCCTGAATCATGCTTCGAATGTATGCGGCACGATCCTGCCCGTTCGTGAGGTGGGACAGATCGCACGCCGGCACAACCTGCTCTATCTGGTGGATACCGCCCAGTCTGCAGGTGTCCTCCCAATCAACATAGTGGAGGATTTCATTGATCTCCTGGCTTTCACCGGGCATAAATCCCTGTACGGACCCATGGGTACAGGTGGTTTGATCATCGGCGAGCGCATCCAGCCAGCAGACCTGCACCCTATTCGCCAGGGAGGCACCGGCAGCCGTTCGGAGCGCGAAATCCAGCCCGACTTCCTGCCTGATTGCTGCGAAAGCGGAACATCCAACGCAGTCGGGCTGGCTGGATTATTGGCTGCTTTGAAATGGCTGCAAGAATATGGAGTTGACAAAATTCGTGCTCATGAGCAACAGCTCTGTGCTTTCCTCCTTGAAGGATTGGCTAATATCCCCGGCGTAGTGGTTTATGGCACTCAAGATGCATCCAGGCAAACTGCAGCAGTTGCCTTTAATATCCAGGGTATGGAACCATCGACCGTCGGTTTGCAACTAGATGAGGATTTCAATATCCTCTGCCGGATTGGGCTGCACTGTGCTCCATCCGCCCATCACACATTGGGGACATTCCCGGATGGGTGCGTTCGGTTTGGTTTGGGAGCATTCAATACGTTGGATGATATCCAACTGGCATTGGACGCTGTTCATAGACTGGCAAAAGAAGCAATATGAGTGCTGAATTCGCTGCCATCCTGGTCGATTCAACCAGCCATGCTCTGCGCATCGAGAAGTTGTTAGTCAGCAAGGGTATGGCTTGTAAACTCATCCCGGTTCCGCGTCACCTCAGTTCAGACTGTGGTGTCTGCGTGCGCATTCTCAATAGTGACATGGAAACGATCAAGACTCTGTTTATCGAACATCATATCAACGACCAGGCAATCGAGGCAATATGACCCCCAGTGAACAAAAAGTCCGTCTGACTGCTCTGGCAAGTTGCTCTGGTTGAGCATCAAAATATAGCGCCCAAGCGCTGGAGCAGGTTCTGCGTCCATTACAAAACATATTTCTTCCCGAACACTTCCCGGATTTGATGGCCGGTCTCAGCCAGCCGGACGATGCCGCCATCTGGAAGATCGATAACCGGCGAGCGCTGGTTGTGACGACGGATTTCTTTACCCCAATCGTGGATGATCCATACGATTACGGGGTAATTGCGGCTGCCAACAGCCTTTCCGATATTTATGCCATGGGGGGAACGCCATTCCTGGCGCTGAACATCGCTGCCATGCCCCCACAATTGCCTCCGGAAATTGCATCAGAGATCTTGCGCGGCGGTGCAGAGAAAGCGTATGAAGCGGGAGTTGTGATAGCGGGTGGGCATACGGTGCAGGACAAAGAGCCCAAGTATGGCTTGGCTGCTTTGGGTTTTGTGCAGCTCGATCAAGTCCTGACCAAAAAAGGTCTGAAACCCGGGGACACTCTCTTCCTCAGCAAGCCCATCGGGAGCGGAGTGATCACATCGGCGATAAAAACAGACAGGATCAAACCCGAAGACGCAATTGAGGTGATTGACTGGATGAAACGATTGAATAGGGATACCGCCTCGCTTGCCCTCCATCATGGTGCCAGGGCTGCTACGGATATCACAGGATTCAGCCTCCTCGGACATGCTTATGAAATGGCTGCAGCCTCCGGCGTTGGATTACACTTTTCTTATGATGCCATTCCCCTTTTTCCTGGGGCAGCGAGCCTGGCTGCCGAGTGGTGTTTCCCCGGGGGCGGTTTTGACAATGCCGATTTTTTTGGGCCGCATGTCCAATTCACGCCTGAGATAAGCCAGGATCAACAATTATTGTTATTCGATCCCCAAACCAGTGGAGGACTGCTATTCGCAGTTTTGCCGCAACAATCCCTTCAATGCGAACGAGAGGCAGCTGAAAGGAATATTCCTCTCTGGAAAGTTGGAGAGGTGACATCAACAGGGATCATCGAGGTTTCTTAGCTGTATTCCAATGTGAAGGAATAAACCGGCAGGAAATTTGATTTTTGTATTGATATAATCCCGACCCTCTCATCTTTCTAAGATCCGTAAATACAACACTTCCTTGGGGGTACCCAACTAGACCCAACTAAAAGGTGGGTTTATGTTTTCATAAAGTAACCCCGTTATTTGATGTTATTAGTGTCCCTTTGCTGGCAGTTATATTATTCGTGACCATCGGATTATAAGGTATCATCCTGATTTATCTGACAACATTCTTCATTGCGGTTACTCCCCTTCTGATCGTACGCATTCCACAACCGGAGCTGAGTGATGCAAAAGATGGTCAAAAAAAGAATGCTTTCAAACGCTGTCTTGGACAGCCTGCTTGGAACCGGTCCCGGGCGCGGCATTGGCCTGATGTTCGTGCTGGCTGGCCTGGTGGCGGTCGTGGTCAGCGGGTTGGCCTACCTTAATAAAAATATCCGCGAGATCGAGACCGAACTGCCGGATAGGATCGAGTAACCAGGGGGATTTGATATTCATTTATTCCTGGCGAAAGAGGGTTAATGCTATAATTTTATTGTTCTGTTCTCATGTAGGGCTATTTAAAAGTAGTTATACGGTCCGATCATGCACGAGTTAGATAATTGAAGACATGAGGTTAGACATGAGTGATCCGCTTGTTTTTGCCATAAGCCCAAAATACACAACCTTAGATTTCCCTGATGGATTGACTCTCGATAACAAAATCGACATTTTTGCGGATAGAATTATCGGCTGGCAAATAGGAATCGCAAAAAAGATCATCCAATATGAAATTCAACATAGTGGATATGCTCTCCTACAAATACTCTTTAGCTATTTTGAAATGTTAGGAAAATACCGCTCTGGCTATGTTGGCAACTTTAAATCGAGAATTAATTTCCATAAAGGTGTAAAAGCTACATTTCTAGAAGAAATAGGAGCTGAAGAAGAAATCTTTCTAACTACTCTTTATAAAAGTGTAAGAAATGGTCTCTATCATCTTGGCATGACTAAAATAAACGTTATTCTTCGGTGCGATATTCCTGGCTCAATTAGCTTTAACTCGGAAAATAAAACTCTGACTATATGTCCAGACCATCTAGTTAATGATATAGATATTCGCTTTCAAGATTATGTTACAGAACTTCGCAATTCAAAGAATATCGAATTGAGAAATAATTTCGAATCGAGATTCGATTTTGATAATTCAGAGGCAAGTCTCTAAAATAAGATACCTTTCATAACCTCTACTCTACAAAGCTTCGACTGGACGCTGGGGGTTCTGCTGCGACTGGCAACTCAGCCCGGAACAGGTGGGTCTAATATTGCCTTTTTCTCACCAGGATCTTGCTGAAATGACGGGGACACCATTAAATACCGTCAGCGTTTTTTTGAACCAATGGAAATAGCAGGGGATGATCACAACCGGTCGGGAAATGATCACATTGCTCGAATCACAAGCATTTGTACGCGTCGCGCAGGACTGGGCAAATTAATAACAGCAACATACAATACAAACTCTGCTTCTGATCCCAAAAAGGAATCGGATGTTTTTGTTTGCGCCAGAGCAAAGATACAAAAGCCTGGATCCTGTAGAATCAATCCATGACGTTTCAAATCTCGAAAGATTGGACTGTTCGTGAAATCCAGGATGCCTGCCAGCATGCAATTTCAGTATTCATCTACTTGAATACAGATTGTGTAGGGTGCAGACTGGAACGCTTTTGCACCCTTGAAGAAGTGAGCAGGTCCTATGAAATTTCTATTGAGACCATATTGGCATCCTTTCAGAATTTTGTTCCATCATCATCTCTCAAGGAGTAAGGAAATGAAAAATATTTCAAAGTTGCTGATCGTAATCAGTTTGTTATTGGGAATGGCAGCTTGTGTTTCTCAGGCTGAAGTTGTGAACACTGAATACATCCTGACCATTGCCTTGAGGGATGGTAACTTCGTTTTTCTGGGCGTAGATGGAAACATAAATGGCGTCGTCAATCCGGCTTTGCATGCCAAACCTGGAGAACGTATTACTGTGATGCTGGTCAACAACGGTTATGGCAGCCATGATATTGTATTCCCCGCTATCAAAGTCCAATCAGATACTATAACCAAAAAAGGTGAAACAACATCCATCACATTTACAGTTCCTGAAAATGAAATGACGATTGAATATATTGACTCAACTCATGAACGCCTGGGAATGAAAGGTGTGTTGATCGTAGGGGAACTTGCCGGGTTGGAAGATGATCAAACCGCATCTGAACAGCCTGCGGGATTGTATGAGAACGAACTTGCCCTGGTGGCATTTAAAAAAGGAGGTTGCACCGCCTGTCATGTCATCCCGGGAGTTCCAGGAGCGGTCGGCACAATTGGTCCTGATTTGAGTGAGATTGGCAAGACAGCAGATACTCGCATCCAATCGGTGGAGTATACAGGAACCGCAACAACGGTAATTGAATATCTTCTGGAGTCCATCGAATCTCCCGATACATTTGTTGCACCTGATTGCCCCGGCGGTCCCTGTACAAAAGGTCAGATGCCAGCCTCCCTGGCTCAAACTCTTGACGCCGATGAGCTTAACGCAACCGTCCAGTACTTGTCCGCATTACCAGATGGAGCTTTGGAAGCGGTCGATTTGTTACCTGACGACCCTGCGGCTCCCATAGGTGGTGAAACACCACAGCTCTCTGAAACAGAGTTCGAGTGGGCAACGCAAACCTTCTTCGAACGTTGCGCAGGCTGCCATGGCACCCTTCGCAAAGGCGCCACGGGACCTGCTCTCACTCCGAACGTTACCCTTCCTAAAGGGACAATCGGACTAGCAGCCATCATCTTCAATGGTACCAACCGGGGGATGCCCGATTGGGGAAAACAGGGATTCTTCACCCAAGCCGAGACGGAGACCCTGGCCAAATTCCTGCAAAATGACCCACCAGCACCGCCAGAATTGTCCTTGCAACAAATGAAAGACTCGTGGCAATTGATCACCCCTATAGAACAACGTCCTGTTTCTCCACAAACCACTCGTGACTGGCAAAACTACTTTATTGTCACCTTGCGGGATGCCGGACAGGTTGCCATCATCGATGGCGACACCCACGAGATTGTCAACACAGTGGACAGTGGCTATGCCGTGCATATTACCCGCATGTCTGCTTCAGGACGTTATGCCTATGTGATTGGACGCGATGGACGCCTGGCCCTGGTCGATCTATGGATGGAAAAACCGGAAGTTGTGGCGCGTGTCCAGACTTGCTACGACGCACGCTCGGTTGAAGTGAGCAAATACGAAGGGACTGAAGGTGATTTCCTGGACAAATATGCAATCACAGGATGTTACTGGCCGCCACACTTTGCCATCCTTGATGGTCAGACACTTGAACCCATGAAGGTGGTTTCCAGCCGCAGCTACACGTTCGACACCGGTGAATATCACCCTGAGCCGCGCGTGGCGAGTATATTGGCATCCCACTTCAAGCCTGAGTGGATTGTAAATATCAAAGAGACCGGTCAGGTGTGGCTGGTGAATTATTCTGATCCATTCAACCCAACCATCAAAATGATCGAAGCTTCCCTCTTCCTGCATGATGGTGGTTGGGATTCCAGCAAACGCTTCTTCATGGTTGCAGCCAACCAGTCCAATCAGATCGCCGTGATTGATGCCCTGGATGGAGACCTGGAAGCCATCGTCGATGTTCCGGCTGTTCCACACCCTGGGCGGGGAGCGAACTGGATCGATCCGGAATTTGGACCGGTCTGGAGTACCACCCATCTAGGAGATGTATCCGTAACATCAATTGGAACTGATCCGGAAGGGCATCCGGATTCTGCCTGGAAAGCAGTTCGTACGGCTTCCTTGCCTGGATCCGGAAGCCTGTTCATCAAGACACATCCAAACAGCAAGTGGGTCTGGGCTGATATGGTTTTGAATTCTGATCCAGTCCTCTCGCGGACGATCTGCGTGATCGCCAAGGACAACCCGTCAGAAGTGTATAAGTGTTGGGAAGCTGCCAACTATGGTCGTGCTGTACATATGGAGTACAACAAACAGGGTACAGAAGTCTGGGTCAGTATCTGGGGGGATGCCAGCAAACCTGGTGAAACCGGAGAAATCGTGATCTATGAGGATGCCACCCTTGAAGAAATCGACCGCATTCCAGGTTTGATCACCCCAACTGGAAAGTTCAATGTATATAATACAGTCAATGATATATACTGAGATATGAACTCGATCCAAAAGCGGAAAACCCTCATCTTTCCGCTTTTGGGTTGGAAACAGCAATTAACTTAAGATAATGTGTATAATTTACACGCACAATATCTGCCACATGTTCCCTTCGCAGGTTTGGGTTGCATCGAGTTGAGGTTAGTCCTTGAAAAAGTAACGTGACCTCAGG
This sequence comes from Chloroflexota bacterium, assembly GCA_043826315.1. GTDB lineage: Bacteria > Chloroflexota > Anaerolineae > Anaerolineales > Villigracilaceae > UBA12087. The sequence continues at coordinate 25 of JBDRQK010000203.1, read as the reverse complement.
CTTAACAATATTTTCATATTGGACT
>JBDRQK010000202.1:0-8832 GCA_043826315.1 Chloroflexota bacterium | reverse complement strand
CAGGATCAAAACTCATGATCTCACCCCGGTACCAGGAGTATCACCATCCCTTATGCTCGATAATATAATAGGTTCTCTACGTGATTTCCGGAAAGGGGTTAGGTTGTTCTTCCAGGAGCTTCGCAGGTATCCATCTGCTATTCTCGGGTTGGCTTTCATTATCATTTTAATGGCTGGCTCATTGTACGCTGTCATCGCATTCCCTTATGAACAAGTTGGAAAAGATTATGGGCAAAAAGCTGCACTTGGCCGCAGTTATCTTCCGCGTACAGCTATGCCTGAATGGACAAACCTTTTCAGTGATCCGCCGCGGTTATCAACGATCCTTATGAACCCTCTAAGTGAGGGAGCAAATGTTTCCATCCAGGTATTGGATAATGGCTGGATCGAAAAAACAACCACCTTCTCCTTTGATTACCCGTATAAGGAGGCACCAAGTGATATTTTTCTTTATATCGATCCCATCTACAAAGAAAAACTTCCTTTTTTGACACTTGAATGGAAGTATCCTGATGGAAGGATCATCGAATTAAAAAGATCAATTGCAGAACCAGGCTCCAGCTATGATTTTGAATCAAGTATTCTACCCAAATCTCTCATAAAACAGAATCCTGAATGGAGTAATTGGTTCTATTTAAACGAGCAATATTCCAAACCTGTCTTTACCTTACTCTTCGCCAATCCAAATTCCCCTGACCCATCTCCGCAGCACGGGACCTATCAACTAACGGTAAATAGCCTGGTTTTTGAACCGGAAGATGACGTTATTTTGCAATTTGTATTATTGGGACAAGTCTATGGACCAGCAGGAACAGATTTTTCACGAAGGAATCTGCTGGTTCCCTTGTTTTGGGGTATGCCATTTGCCTTGTTCATCGGTTTACTGGGGTCTTTCGTCACTACCTTGGTCGCAATGTTACTGCCAGCCATTGGTGTATGGTATGGAGGTTGGGTTGATAATGTTATCCAAAGAGTTGCTGAGATCAATATGATCCTTCCGGGTTTGACGATCGCAGTTCTGGTGAATGTACTATTTAATATGAATATTTGGATCATATTGGGAATCGTGGTTGTTATCAATGCTTTCGGTTCTCCACTCAAGATCATTCGTTCCGCTCTATTGCAAGCCAAGGAAGCACCTTATATAGAAAGTGCCCGCGCATATGGTGCCAGTAATGTCAGGATCATTACACGTTACTTATTACCTCGCATCTTGCCTTTGTTGATTCCTCAATTAGTTTCGCAGGTGCCAAGTTTTATTTTTTGGGAAGCGACATTAGGTTTCTTTAATATCAAATCTAATTATCCAACCTGGGGACGGATTATTTACGATGGATTGGCGCGGGGTGCATTATACGGTTCACCTTTTTGGGTCTTGGAACCGATCTTCCTCTTGCTCCTAACAAGCCTGGCATTTGCCATGCTTGGAACAGCCCTCGAAAAAATTCTCAATCCTCGTATGATTGAAAATGTTCCTTTACAAATAGATTAATTATTGACTGATTTCGCTTCTTGAATTATTTTATTATTTTCTCCCAAAGGAAAGCGGATCGTTTCCAACAAGAAGGTTCCTTCAAAGAAACAAGAAATATTCTTTATTATGAACATCTCTATATCGATAATGTGGTGTAGAATTGATGCATATGGATGAGCAATTATTGATTTCATCAGCACAGAAAGGTGATTTGGAATCATTTAATACACTCGTACTTGCATATCAGGAAACCTTATACAATACAGCTTTTAGGATCCTGGGGGATGAAGAGCAGGCAGCCGATGCCACACAAGACGCATTCATTTCTGCTTTTCAAAAAATTTGCTCTTTTCGAGGAGGTTCTTTTCGATCCTGGCTACTGCGCACAGTCACGAATGCCTGTTATGATGAATTGAGGCGTAAAAAACGCCGCCCAACGACTCCTCTTGAACCAATCACAAGTGATCAAGAAGAGATCGAATCCCCGCGTTGGTTGGCTGATCCTGATCTTTCACCAGAACAAAAGTTTGAACAAAGCGAACTAGAACACGCCATTCAGCACTGTCTGGAAGGATTGTCGCCTGACTATCGTGCAGTTGTCGTCCTGGCAGATATTCAAGGTCTTGACTATAACGAAGTGTCTTCCTCACTACGTAAACCTCTCGGTACTATTAAAAGCCGCCTGGCTCGCGCCCGCTTGCGGCTTCGTGAATGTTTGCAGGATTTTTGGGAACTTTTACCGGTTGCTTACCGTCTGGATAATGAGAGCAACCCATGACACAGCAGATTTCATTCCAAGACATCAAAAAATTATCAGCATACCTGGATAACCAATTATCCAAGTCTGCTCAGAAGCGCCTTAAAGCCAGAATTGCGCTTAAGCCCGAGTTGCAGGAAATTCTCCTGGAAATGCGCCAAGCGCGTGGGCTCTTGAGGCAGACTCCCCTCCTGAGGGTGCCTCACAACTTTAGATTGACCCCAAAAATGGTGGGAATGCGACCTCCTGTACCACGCAGTGTACCTGTTTTTCGGATGGCTACATTAACCGCAGTCATCCTGCTGTTCTTATCATTTACTTTCAATTTTTTGGCACCTTTCACATCTGCTCCCAATCTGGCAGCAGCACCTCAACTTTCACAAAGTGGTGGAGGCTGTGGTTATGACGATCCCGCTGATTGTGGTGATGTCTCCATGGAAGCCCTTCCCTTAGGGGTAGGAGCAGGTTCTCCGGAAACCGCCACTCCACAAGAAGAAACTGTCATGTCAATTTCCCCAGAGAGGATGGCTGAATCCACACCTGAAATTACTCCTGAGACTAGCCAGGGAGTGAACCAACAACCTACCCCTGATGCTGATAACGCATCCCCTGATTTACCGGTTCTCGATTCACCTCCCAGTGAAAAATCCCAACCTCAGACCATGCTGCAATTGAATTCATTTCAAATAGGATTAATCCTTCTTGTATTTGTTCTTGGTAGTAGCGCTTTCATCATTCGTCAAATAAACATCCAGAGATGGCGGAAACGACTATAAATTTCTGCCCCAGGTGTGGTACAGCCATCACACACCTGCAGAAATTTGGAAAACTCCGACCAGTTTGTTCGGCTTGTGGCTGGATTTATTTTCCAGACCCCAAAGTAGCCGCGGCAGTTTTGATAAAAAAGGACGATTTTGTACTCCTTGTACGGAGGGTGAACGAACCTGCACGAGGACTGTGGACTTTACCCGCAGGATTTGTAGACGCAGGTGAAGACCCGGCTCGTGCGGCTGAGAGGGAATGTTTTGAAGAGACCGGACTGACAGTCCATGTTACTGGTATTTTGGATATCATCGCTGGTATGGAGCATGTGCGTGGTGCCAATATTGTCATTGTATATCATGCCCAAATTGATGGAGGCATTCTCCATGCCCGGGATGATGCCGACCTGGCGGATTGGTTCCCCATTACAGATCTTCCTCCACTTGCATTCGAGGCTACCAAGCGAGTGTTGGGCGTTTCTAATAAAAATTGATGATCCACTTACGATCCATATCGTACCAAAGACCCGAATACGATCTGAGAGATTATCCATTTTCATTACCTGTTTTCCAGGCATTTTCTGGATTAGAATTCAATACACCAGTCTCTTTGTTTGTGGGGGAAAACGGATCCGGAAAATCCACCTTATTGGAGACCATAGCTTGTGCCGTCGATTCGGTTGTGGTTGGCAGCGAAAGTATAAAATCTGACAAGACTCTGGGAGCAGTCCAACATCTATCTCGATTTTTGAAACTCTCCTGGAATAACCGCACCCGCAAGGGTTTTTTTCTACGAGCGGAAGATTTTTTTGGATATATAAAGAACATGACTCGTATGCGCCAGGAATTGGAAGATGACATTCGGGTTATTGACAATGACTACAAAGACCGCACTGATTATGCCGCAGACCTGGCACGCAGTCCCCATATCGGGCAATTGCATGCATTGACCCAACGCTACGGGGATGGTTTGGAGCATCATTCACACGGGGAAGCCTTTCTGACTCTCTTTCAATCCCGGTTCATACCTGGAGGTTTGTACTTGTTGGATGAACCGGAAGCACCACTTTCACCCTTACGCCAACTGGGCCTGATCTCCATTCTTAAGGATATGATAAAACAGGATGCACAGTTCATTATTGCCACTCATTCACCTATTTTGATGGCTTTCCCAGATGCCGCCCTGTTCAATTTTGATAAGGATTCCATACAACAAGTCACCTATAATGAGTTGGAACATGTTAATTTAATGCGATCTTTTCTGAACGACCCTCAGGCTTATCTTCGCCAGTTATAGGTGAACTATGGACGAATTGATCATTCGGGAAGCTCAATATGATGATTTCAAAACGATCACTGAATTATGCAATCAGCTTGGATACAAGACAGATTCAGAAGATATTCCTCTCCGTCTCAAACAGATCCACGATCTGAGCCATCATGCTGTATTCGTGGCAGAATTTGATCACCATGTTATTGGCTGGATCCATGTATTCCTTTACCCATCGTTGGTCAGTCCTCTTTCAGCACTGCTGGGGGGATTGATCGTTCATACAAACCAGCGTGGTAAAGGAGTTGGGAAAGAATTGTTGCAGAAAGCTGAAACATGGTCCCAATCCCATGCCTGCAAATATTTAACGATCTTTACCAATATTTCCCGCACCGAAACTCATGAGTTTTACTATCACCTTGGTTATCAAAATATAAAAACAGAACACGTCTTTCGTAAAGAAATCTCAGTGAATTCCGACAATAGATCGCAGGAATAAGGTCATTAAAAAGACCTTCTCCGAACTTATAAAATTTCCTTCACACTAGCCTGACGTGCTACAATAATAAAAATGATTATTTCCTATTAATTTCAGGAGGAATAGATGGCTTCGTCGAATTTTCGCCCCTCCCCAATTGCTGGCTTATGGTACGAAGGCAACCCAAGTGCGCTGGCAGCCAGCATCAATTCCTATATGGATCTTGCCCGTTTACCCAAATTGGATGGAAAAGTTGTGGCGATCATAGCCCCTCATGCCGGCCATCGCTATTCCGGATCTGTGGCTGGTTATGCCTTTGCATGCGTACGCGGTCAATCCCCAGACCTGGTTGTCATTGTTGGACCTATGCACCATCCTTTCCAGGAAGCCATTTTTGTTTCAGCCCATAAGGCATACTCTACACCTCTTGGAAGTATCCCGATCGAAAGAGACTTGATTCACAAGCTCGATGAGATCCTTACCAATGATCTGGGCTATGGAATAACCCCAGTTCTTGAAGATCCGGAACACTCCCTGGAAATCCTGCTTCCTTTCCTCCAACAAGCACTTGTTGGAGAATTCAAATTACTCCCTTTAATGCTGCGTGAGCAAACCCCACAGGTTGCCGAGAAGCTGGGTCATGCCCTCGCACAGTTATTGCAGGGTAAAAATTGTCTTTTGGTTGCGTCAACTGATCTATCCCATTTCTATAATGAAACGAAAGCATGTTCTTATGACGCTGAAATGCTGAGGCAGGTTGAATCTTTTTCTCCTCAGAGTGTGTTCCTGGCAGAGTACAATAAAGAAGGTTTTGCATGTGGTGTGGGTGCCCTGGCTACCGTACTATGGGCCGCCAAAGACCTTGGCGCAGACACTGTGAAAATCCTCAAACATGCGACTTCTGGAACTGTAACTGGAGATTTCAACAGGGTGGTCGGTTATGGTTCTGCGGTGGTTTTGAAAACAGATTTGCCAGGCGAATGAGTAATATTCTTATCCTTAATAATGTCAATTTTTGCTGAAATTGTTGTAAACATCCCTTCTGTTGCCGGAGTATTCCATTACTCCATTCCTCCCAATCTTGAATCCAGCCTGCTCATGGGACATTATGTACATGTGCCTTTTGGCAGGCAGGTTGTCCAGGGGGTGGTGTTGGCACTGTTGGAGGCCTCCCCAATTCAGGAGACGAAAAAGATCATTGATCTGATCGACCCCGATCCTGTATTAACAATTGCACAAATCGAACTCGCTAAAAATCTAAGCCAGGCAACTCACAATTCAATAGCTGCCATGGTTTCCCTTATGCTGCCACCCGGCCTGTCGAAACAATCGGATGTGCTTTATTCCCTTGCCAACAAAACGGAGACAACCGGGGGGTCGGATACTCAAAAACGTCTGCAAAATTTGCTTCGGAAGCGCGGATCCTTGCGTGGCCGGCAAATAGATCGCGCCTTTCCAAATCGAGAATGGCGCAAATCCGCGCAATCCCTGCTACGCAGCGGAGCACTCATCTGTCAATCCGTGCTTCCTCCTCCCGGGGTCCGACCCAAATTCATCCGGGTTGCCCAACTAGGGGTTACACCCGAACAGGCACAAACTGCCATGCCAAATCTGGGCAATACTGCCAACACTCAAAAAAGGCGCCAGGCTGCCCTGCAGTTTCTGCTGCGTGAACCAGAACCTGTTAATGTAACCTGGGTGTATGCTGAAAGTGGGTGTAACCTTGGAGATCTTCAGGAATTGGCTGAAAGGGAATTAATCATTCTTTTTGAAACCGAGATCTGGCGGGATCCACTTTCCAATATAACTCAAGCACTCACCTCCCCGCCCGGATTTACTGTAGATCAGCAAAAAACATGGGATGTGATCGAAAAAGGATTTGAAGATCTGAGGGTCGGAAAACCTGTCCTGCCATTCCTTTTGCACGGAGTCACTGGTTCAGGAAAAACGGAAATATATCTACGCGCAGTCACAAAAACTCTCCAAACCGGAAGACAGGCCATTATCATGGTTCCAGAGATCGCCCTGACACCTCAGACGGTCCGCCGTTTTTTGGCTCGCTTCCCTGGTCAAGTGGGGTTGGTACATTCTAAATTATCCGAAGGTGAGCGTTATGATACCTGGCGGCGTGCCCGTCTTGGTCAATTGAAGATCATAATCGGACCTCGATCTGCTCTTTTCAGTCCATTACCTCAAGTCGGATTGATTGTTCTCGATGAATGCCATGATAGTTCGTATTATCAGAATGAACCTCCCTGCTATGATGCTGTTCAAGCAGCCATGGAATCAGCCGCTCTGAATAGTGCAATATGCATACTCGGTTCTGCTACACCTCCAGTGAACCTCAAGTACCAGACAATCAATTCATCTTCAGTTGGAAACAACTACAAAAGAGAGTACGGAAAACAGCAATTGCGCTTGCTCGAATTGCCATCCCGTCTAACACCCCTGGAATCAGGTGGAGTCAGCGAAGGAACTGCCCTTCCTCCTGTCCAGATCATAGACATGCGCACTGAATTAAAATCCGGCAATCGTGGGGTTTTTAGTCTTGCACTTGAGGAAGCACTCACTTCAACTCTGGCTCGCGATGAGCAAGCTATATTGTTCCTCAATCGGCGCGGCACTGCCACCTACGTTTTTTGCCGGGATTGCGGTACGTCCCTCACTTGCCCTCGATGTGAAACCCCGCTTACTTTCCATACCCAGCTTCCTGGAGTCGAATTGCTCTGTCATCACTGCAGGTATACACGTAAGCTTCCAAAAACCTGCCCGGTGTGTAAAAGCAGCGCTATCCGCCAGTATGGACTCGGCAGTGAAAGAGTTGCTGCCGAGGTTCAAGAACGATTCCCCCAAGCCCGTATCTTGCGCTGGGATTGGGAGACCACTCGTCAAAAAGATTCTCACGAGATCATTCTAAGCCATTTTATCAGCCAGCGCTCGAACGTTCTGGTGGGTACCCAGATGCTGGCTAAAGGACTTGACCTGCCCAAAGTCACCCTGGTTGGCATAATCCTGGCTGATGTGGGTTTGAATTTTCCAGATCCATTCGCGGCTGAACGAGGTTTTCAGGTTCTAACCCAGGTAGCCGGTAGAGCAGGTCGATCCTCCCTCGGCGGAAAGGTCATACTGCAAACTTTTCAACCTGAGCACTATGCCATCCAGGCTGCATCTGCTCACGATTATGCCGGTTTTTACCTGCGAGAGCTTTCTGAAAGAAAAAAAATAGGTTATCCGCCTTTCGGGCGGCTGGTTCGCCTGGAATACCGGCATTTGGATTCCAGGACAGCCGAAACCACAACGGAGAGCATGGCGGATTACTTGAAGAAACGTATCGACAAATCCGGGATGGTTGAAACAGAAATTGTTGGACCTGTCCCCTGCTTCTTTGCCAAAATAAACAACCTTTATCGCTGGCAGGTGATCCTGCGCGGACCAGAACCGGCTTCGATTCTACCAACCCGTTTCCTCGAAGGCTGGCGATTGGAAATTGATCCCCCAAGTTTGCTATAATAAAGAAATGCAATAACATTTTCTATAAAATGGGAGTTCCAGATTGAGCAATCAATTGAAATTACTGTTGATCGTGACCTTATTACTGACGACTCTAATCATTCCTGTTCAAGTACTTGCAGATGTAGAACCTCCCATGCAAGCCAGCGGTATTTGGTTGGATAACTGGGATTATTCGATCCAACTTATTGTCAAAGATTTAATTGGCGAATTTCACAAGATCAGATTTATGCAGGTTGACAAAGGCATTTATGCCATTGAATACCCTTCAATTTTCTCAGGACGATCCTAATGGGAACAGACACAAACCATGTTGGAAACACCTGCCCCGATTCCAGTAGATACCCTTATATCCACAACCCAATCTTCCACCGAACCAACCCATGATACAACATCTCCCTTTAACCACATCGGTGGTAGTACTTTTATAGATCCTTTTGGGTTGGTGATATTATTAGCATTATCATCAAAGGCCACAAAAAGAGAGGAAATCAATTATGACAGAAAAAGACAAATCAAAAGATAACGAATCAACCAAAGAAGAAGACCGTGGTTGTTCCCGATGACGCCAAGGGCCTGAAG
>JBDRQK010000201.1:0-2387 GCA_043826315.1 Chloroflexota bacterium | reverse complement strand
GTAAACTATAAGGATGAACATCGAGTTCACAGGCGAAATAATCTATTGGCGCGGTCCGGCCCCTTTTCTCTTCATCCCCGTTCCGGAAGAGCAGAGTTTTGACATAAAGGCTATCTCCGCTTTGGTCACCTATGGCTGGGGAGTGATCCCTGTCCATGCGCGCATCAGCAATACGGAGTGGAAGACCTCCCTGTTCCCCAAAAATGGACTCTATCTTGTGCCTGTTCGAAAGAGTGTGCAAAGATCGGAAGGTCTTGAAGTGGGCGACAGGGTGACAGTTCATCTCAAGATCGGTTGAAAACCGGAATATATGCCTGAAAAATGGTTTTCAAAACGCTGCCCACGATTGGCAACCGGCCCCCCTGGCACATCTTCTTCCAAAAGCACCGGGTTCAAGGAGATTATTCAATAAAATGCTCTCATCTTTTAATTGAAAGGATGATCCTATGGAAAAACAAATGTCCGACATGGAATATTGGCTGATGGTAAATCTTGTTATGCCATTCAGGGATCTAATCATGCCACCAGAGAAGATGTTGGCCGAGACGGATATTGAACCAGGTTATCAAGTTCTCGATTTTGGCTGTGGTCCTGGAACATTCGCAATAAAAATAGCAGAAAAAGTGGGTTCATCCGGTTTTGTTCATGCCCTTGATATCCATCCACTTGCGAAGAAATATGTCGAGAATAAAGCCTATAAAAAGAACCTGTCGAATGTAAAAGTCATTCTCTCTAATTGTTCCACCTCCTTGCCTGAGCATGGTATGGATTATGTGATCTTCTTTGATGTGTATCATGAACTTGACAATCAGGAAGATGTGCTCATTGAACTCAAGCGGGTACTGAAACCCAATGGGATATTATGTTTTAGTGATCATCATATGAAGGATGATCAGATCATCCACGAAATAACGAAAAACAAGTTGTTCACCCTGGTGAAGAAAGGCAAAAGAACTTTCAGTTTTCGTAGTTAGTGCTGCCATTACGAGGTTGGTTACCCGACCCTTCAATCGGCCCTCAGGAGGATCCTGTAGCGATCACAAAAACTGGAAAGCACATCGTCCACAGGAAAGTCTCAGCCGTGACAGATAAATGCAGGGACTGGGACCAGCTCTCCACTTCAGGATCCCACCAGCGAGGCGCGCTCCAGGGGTGGATTTCTGGTGGGTACGAACTGAATGAGCCCCCGCTGACCAGCATCCTACCGCTCTTGGTCTTCCTGATCGTGTGCAGGGTTTGAGGTTGGGTCTACACAATCCATAGACTGGTATTTCCTGGTCGATATGAGATAATGAAACAAGGAGAATAAGACCATGACTCTTAACAAACCAGCCAAAGGAAATTCGGGCTACCACACCGCCATCGATACCCTGGTGTGGCTGATCGAAGATGCATTCCAGGGTGACCCCACACATTCCCTTTTGGCAAATCTCAACGAAATGACAGAGGACGAATGGACCCGTCTCCCAACCGGTGCGGGACGCTCAATTGCGGACATCCTGGAACATGTTGGTTGGTGCAAATGGATGTATGAAGATTATGCTTTCGGTTCAGCGACCATGAAAGGTGACCGGCCACCCCTGATCCCAATGAATGCTGCCCGTTCACGTCCCTATCCTGAACTTTTAACCTGGCTCGTGGATGGGCACACACACTGGCTGGCTTCTGTGCGCGCATTAACCGCTGACGCTGAATTGGAGATAGAACGTCTTACCAATTGGGGGGAATGGTTGCCAACCCGCGAAATTATCCGCATCATGATCGCCCATGATATTTATCATGCTGGTGAAATTAATCATCTCCGTGCTCTCTTAAATGGAACCGACCGCTGGGAATATGAATGACAACGATATACCGCATCCAGCAAAAGCAGCTTGACATTGGCACTGATAAAGATCACCAGGTTTCGGAGGGCTTCAGCATATAAAACCACCCGTATTCTTGTATACTTTTATCAGATCGACAAATTCAAATTAGTCGATCAAGATAAGAATATAATCGATGGGATATTCGGAGATCTTGTTGCATATCCACGAATTGGACGCAAGGGAATTGAAAATAAATTGATGGAGATTCTGTATGAACACAAAACTGATCATCGTGGATGGGCAATCATCCGTAGGCAAATCCAGTATTTCGAAAAGTGTATATCGACAAATCAGCCAAGATCAAGATGCATATTGGCTGCATGAAGAGTGCGAAAACCATCCAATCCGGCATGGCGAATTCAGGTTTGGGGAATTGGATACTGCTGACGGTATGGAATTAAATAGAATAGGGATGTTGAAGAAATGGATGGATTTTAGAGATTCAATAAAGTCATCCGGGGAAGTATGTATTACCGAAGGATGTTTATTGCATGCTTATGACCGGTATTTTATCCATAG
>JBDRQK010000200.1:0-9188 GCA_043826315.1 Chloroflexota bacterium | reverse complement strand
ACTACAGTCTCGGTAGTGCTATACATACGGCGAAGTTCTTCAATTGCTTCATCCACTTTATCTTCGGTTGGTGGTTTCCAATCATAATCCAACCGTATGGACCTGTAATCGCCTAAATCAACGGAAGGGGAGAGAGGAATTAGAAATTTGAACTTGGGGGGATCGACACTGGCTACCTCTTCAAGTGATCCTGGAGCGGCAGCTTTTATTCCCGTCTCGTCTAGGATTTTTGGATATATCTCGTCTACCAATAGCTCAACTGCTTCTTCTGTAATTGCAGGTTCACCTGCATTTCTTAATACAACTTCATAAGGAGCTTTTCCAGGCCTGAAACCAGGAATTTTCATTCGTTGAGCCATCTTATGCGCTGCCCGTCTCCGGGCGCTTTCCATAAGTGTGTTTTCTAATTCGACATTTACAGCAACTTGATGATCATCTCTGGTTTCGGTTTCAATTTTCAAGATATTTTCCTTATTGGTATGAATTTACAAATATGGGGAAGGCGGGACTTGAACCCGCACGCCTTGCGGCACATGATCCTAAGTCATGCTCGTCTGCCAATTCCGACACTTCCCCAAGTGCGAAGAGATTATAAGCTAGAGAATATCGGTAGTCAATGAAAGGGTGACTGTGTTAACCAAACATTGATACTATTCAAGTTATAATTTCTCATTTGTGGTTTTAGGAATCATACAATCTCACTTTGGAGAATGAGGCATGACAAGAATAATAAATGTTGAAAGTGTGGGAAAAGAAAGAAACCAATTAATTAGAGCAATTGTGGCAGCGATTAGGGAGCTTGCAAAGCAGAAAGAGACAGGTGTTGAAGCGCATGACCTGGTTTCATTCATAATACTCTCCCTTGAAACCATCGCTAAATCGATTGAAATATCTGTGATAGCATGGGAAAAACGTGACTATTGGGTAAAAGCTGATCGGTTTCGATTGGAGTGGGATTGGACAGGTAATATCGCAAGCAAATTAAGGGTTGCTTTGGATGAGGAGGATTGGGGAGCTATTGCTGAATCTTCGGTGATAATTGGCCAAAAATTGTCAAAAACAAAGTTATCTGACAAAAACCGACTTGGTACTCCCTGGAATGGATGCTGGAAAATAATTAGCCACGAATCTAAAAAAGGGTTAAAGATGTAAAGGAAATCAATCTGTGATGTGAGTACCCCAAAGACCAAAACCAGATTTTCGACGAATTTCTCGGCGGTTGTGCTGATCATGAATTTCCATTACGTGAGAGATCTTTTCCTTAATTGCTTCTTTTAACCAAATAGCTCCATTTTCTACAGATCCAAGACTGCCACTCCCATACGCTCCATAAATAGAATCATCATCCCAGGGTGGATTTGCGATTAAAGCACCTCCTTCCACCCAATCCATGTAATAAGACGGTGTGGATATAAAATCGGTATCATCTTTTACCCTATCCATTTTCACTAAATCTGGGCTTATTGCCATCATTAGAGAAGTTTCCAATTCACCGGCGTGCCCCATGCCTCCAAGTTCGGATCTGCGATGTTGTTCAAGAGCTGCTATTCCAGAAGGTCCACTTAGATAAAGGTAGGATGTGGCGCAAAATGCTCTTCGATATTTTTCACCGGCATATTTGATAATATTCACCAGGAATGAGTGATTACCTCCATGCCCATTCATAAAATATATGCGATTGAATCCACGAAGCACAAGATTACCTACCACATCCAGCCAAAAATCTTCAAATGCCCGGCCACCAGCATTAAGTGTGCCAAAAAAAGATGACCGATGGGTACTGACACCATAAGGCATTACCGGGAGTTTTATACATTGATCTTGTGATAAATTGACTGTACCTTGAGCAATGTTATCAATGATTATGGTATCCGTGGACATAGGTAAATGGTGGGAGTGTTGCTCTGTATGTCCTATGGGGATCAATAAAACTTTATCTGAATTCAAATCTGATGGTAGTGGGACAGCTGCTTTCCATTGGCTGGAATGTGGAAGATTAATTTGGCTGGAGCCCAAATTCAAGTTTGTCCCTTGAGGGACCAGTGAATAAACATGTGTAAAACCATCATCACGGAGACTAGCAATGAGATTTGAAACATATTGAGCCAAGAATGATTGTGATACTTCCAAACCACTTCCGACCCAACCGAAAGGGAAGGGAGGCAGGAATACTGTATCTTCTGGATAACCAAGCGCAGAAGATAAAAGGTTCAAATCATATCCTTCACCTAGAGGAATTATCAGAGGTATATTTCGTGGTAGTGAAAACACTTCTGGCCAGGTTAATTTATCATATCGAATTATATTTTTCATTTTTCAAGTATAGTAGAAATTATTAAATTTGTGTGAAGTGATTTTGATCCTGTTCGTAATTTGTAAGAGTGATTATCATCTTATTCATTATCAAATATCTCTGCATAACCTTGATCCAATTCATTATCGGAAAGATGTGCATACCTCTGTGTGACTGAAATATTCGTGTGCCTGGCTAATTCCTGGGCGAGTTTTAAATTTCCTGAGGCTCTCAATACAGTTGTAACGAAGTAATGCCTGAAAGAATGAGGAGTAATAGTTCTTTCGGCATCATCTCCCAAGGCGGAACGAACATTTTCTGCAACAATATTTCTTCCTGTTGTAGTGGTTATGGGTTTTGTTTTTCTTCCAGCACCTTTATCGTGCCGTGAGAAAAGAGCAAGCGAAGGTAGGGGTAATCCAGAAGAGCCGTCGATCTTCATGCGTAGATTTAAATATTCTTTTATTGCTTTCATTGATCTTGATGAAAAACGGATTATTGCTTGTTTATCTCCTTTACCGATGATAATTGCTCGACCCTCGTTCCAGTCGATATCTCCTCTTCTTAACCGACAAGCTTCGCTTACCCTTAACCCCGTATCCGCCAATGTAATTATGAAAGCGCGATCCCTTAATGCGCGTAGTTTATCAGCAGGTAAATTATTAGAAACTTGTGAGCGGATTTCCACATAGGCGAGTACTTTTTCGATCTCTTCCCTTGGAAACTGAGGTAAACGCTGTCCAATACGACGTGATCTCTGCCTTAACAATAACTTTAAACGGGGTAAGTTGATTGTGTTCACTTTTTCTGCCGCCAAGTACTCATAAAAACCTTTTACAGCTTGTAAATATAGTCGCTCAGTTGCAGGTGCAAAATTTTTTAAATATGTGGCAAACCATGCTATTGCATCTTCTGTTAAATTAGTTGCTAACTCAGTGTCTGGATCAATCCATCTTTCATTCAATACCAAAAAGAAGAGATTGATCGCGTTCTTATATGCACGCGCTGTATTCTCAGTGCGAGACATTCTAATATTGTCGATATATTTTTCAGAGAATTGCTTTATTGTCATTATTGATCTTCCTATTCATGTCAATTTTTATGTTAATGATAATTATACTTATCGAAAGCATAATTATTCTACCTAATTTTTGGAGATAAGTCAAGCCCCCCTCTTAGATTTTACGATAATTTATTGTTGGATTAAATAATCATGTTCTTAATAATGGAAGAAGTTATTATATAAAAGATTAATACGATAATCCTAATTCATTTATTATGTACCTCTCTCCCCCTCTCTCAGAGTGACACAACTGGAGAATGGCACAAACTACCCTTTAAGACCTATTCTTATCTTTTCTTTAAAGCCATCTATGTGCAGGAACGTGAGGACGGATAAATCCGTAATCTGGCTGTTTTCCCGAAGGGTAACAGGACGATGTGATGGAAGTAGGTTAGCACCGTAGAAATTTTAGATATTCCCTGGCAGCAAAATCAATTTAACCTGCAACATATCATCCTGATACAATACCCAAACTTATGTGCCTCGTAAGGAAATGCAAGTCGATGTAATCGGACACATCTGTATCATCTTCAATCCCCAGAACAGATCCACAACAAATGCTTCTCAGACCTAACCAGTTGAGTAATACCAGAAGATTACTTCCTTTTCTACACACCTTCCCTATTCTAATGACAACAAATATAACTTTACTAATGCCAACATATATTATTAATTAATTTGAAAGCTTGTTTATTAGATGATATTAGTTTATATTATATGGATGAAAATTTATATATATATCAACTATGCGAATAAATTTACAGAATTCAAATTCCTAAGGAGTATAAATAATGTCGCCTGAATTGAGAAAGTTACTAGCTATTCCTTATAGTCATCTGGATGAGATCAACGCTGTACTTCTGGATCCAAACGAGCGTTTTATTAGTGATCTCTTGGAAACAGTCAGTAAATATGGAACTCCTGAAGAAATTAATAATAAGGCAAATGAAGCACGCAAGATTCCCAATTTAATCAAGAAAATTAAAGAAATAAATCCGTCGTATGTCGATGATCTTGATTGGCTGCTTAAAAGTCAGCAATCAGGTGCTTTTTGTTCCATTGATGACTATCGTAAAACCATTCTTGGTTTTGATTATTCTAAAAAAACCTTTAATGACGATTACTCAGTTACCTTGGAAGTGAGCGCTCTGCAATATTTTCCTTGGATACGCGAGATGGCTGAACGCGCGATAAAGGATAGAACTTTGGTTCCTGGCAGGTTCATTGCAGTTCGAAAAATGAAGGAAGCGGAGGCTGATGGCGATCTACCTGCAATTATTGCTGCTATGAGCATTATTGGATCGTCTTTTGTGGAAACTCTTGATACAAAGGGAACAGATGGTTCAAATGTCCATCTTGGGGGTCCAGAAACGATTACTGGCTATTTTGGTGGTGTTGGTCAACCAAATGAATATCCATTAAAGTGGTTGAATGAATATCTCTACTACTATACAAATTATGGGCTAAAGGAGGTTCTAAACATTAATCCGGGTACAGTCCTTGTTGGTTATCTGCTTCAAAAACTGGGAGTAAACATAGAATTTAAAATATCAGTGTTTATGGGTAACGATAATCCTTATGCAGCATTTTGGACATTGATGGGTGCGAAATTATTCAGCAGAGAAGACGGGAGTACACCACTTATTGGTTTTAATTGGTCAAATTCAATCAATAACGAATCAATGGAGATCACTGCTCAATTCAGAAAAGCCCTTGGATTTGAAGATTTGATCCGTTTTGAACATCATATTACCGAAACTTGGAAGAATATCGTTCGCCAGCCATATAATCGCCGTGATGAATTGATAGAACTTGCTGACCATGTAGCCAATATCTCAGCCAAGCATGAAGGCGGCGACCCTGAAATAGATTCCACGCGATCCTATCCTTCTGATATTCTTGATTATTTCCGTGACAAATCTGAGGTTATTGCATCTGGTGATTGGGATAACATGAAGTCAAATTTCTTCGATAAGTTGGATGCCTGTAACAAAACCGCCGAAGCATTAACAAGAAACGGAATATCATTTATCGCTGCCCAAAATCTCCATAAATAGCGCATTTCCCTCTTTTTTGTAAATGACTTATTAGAGTGTTAACATTATACAATTCGAATAAGTGTTATACACCTATGCGCAATTAGCGCTATTTCATTAGATTAAACTCGATCGACATCATGTGGTCTGCTTTCACGATATCCTGCAGGTGTGATTTCAATAAATTCAGCTTTTTCCTGCATCTCCTTTATTGATTTCCCACCACCATAACTCAAACCAGAACGCAATCCACCGACCAATTGGAATAGTACTTCTTCAACTTTTCCACGATATGGTACAACAGCTTCTACACCTTCGGGTACTACTTTATCCCAATCCTCTTGATCTTCTGCGCTTTCATCTTCGCCTCGTCCTATCTTTTTTCGCCCTATAGCTGCTCCAAGCGAAGCCATGCCTCGAACAATCTTGAACTTCTGACCATCCCTAATTACTGCGGACCCTGGTGCTTCTTCTGTGCCGGCAAACAAAGATCCTACCATCACAACATCAGCACCAGCTGCCAGGGCTTTAACCATATCACCGGATACTTTTATCCCACCATCCGCTATTATAGGTATGTTATTGCTTGAATCACGAACACCCTGAACGCAATCCATTATTGCAGTTAGTTGTGGAACACCAAAACCTGTTACGATGCGGGTCGTACAAATTGCACCCGGTCCAATACCCACTTTAATTGCATCTGCCCCAGCTTCTGCGAGGTCAAAAGCACCTGCTCTTGTGGCTACATTTCCAGCGATCACTTGAACAAAAGGAAAATTATTTTTTATTTTTTTGATCATATCAATGCAATGTTCAGCATGTCCATGAGCTATATCCAATACAAGTACATCAACGCCAGCATCTATTAGAGCTTTCGCACGATCTAACTCACCTGCCGTTACCCCAATAGCAGCCCCAACACGAAGCCTTCCTTTTTCATCTAAAGTCGCATTCGGGTGTAATTCGGGCTTGACCACATCCTGTGCTGTAATCAAGCCTACCAAATTGCCATCCTTATCAATGACTGGCAATTTCTCAACCCTGTGTTTATATAATAATTTTCGAGCTTCCTCTGGAGTGATGCCAGGAGAAGCAACAATCAGCTTGCTTCTTTCTGTCATGACATCTTTAACATATGTTTGTTCACTTGGAGTCAAAAGCAAATCTCGAGATGTCAGGAGCCCAACAAATCTATTATGGACATCCTTAACAACCAAACCACCCACTTTTTCTTTTTTCATCAATAGCCTGGCTTCATTTGTTGATGCTTCCAGGTTGATTTCGTATGGATTCTCAACTATAAACCCCTGGCATCGTTTTACATTGAGTATCTGTCTTGCCTGTTGTTCAATTGACATAAATCTATGGATAATACCAATACCTCCATTTTCAGCCATCGCAATGGCCATGGCCTCTTCGGTAACTGTATCCATGTTAGCACTGGCAATCGGAATATTTAGCCTGATAGATTGAGTCAGAAAAGTTGAAGTGATTACATCACTCCGTGAGGCAATGTTTGATCTACTCGGAACCAGTAGAACATCGTCGAACGTTAATCCCTTTTTATCTCGAATTTTCACTCTTTCTCCAGGATCAATCCAATATATTATTAAGATTCACAGGATCTAGGTAATTCACATACCCTGATATTTTGTGTCATCCAATTTCGAGCTAAGTTTTTCTTCTTCATCTGCTGGTTTCTTTGATACTGATTCAGCATTATAAACATCCATTTCCGATTCTTCAGCTTTGCGAAGAAGATCAATCGGATATGCTCGGAAAATTCCCCACTTTCCACAATGAGGGCAACGTTCTAATTTTCCTAATAATAAATTTGGAGAAAACGCATGCCTCGAAAATGGTCTCTTACACCTTGAGCATATCGTTCCACCTGCAGCGCCATAGTTTCTTAGTGTGCCCGGAGCCATTGCCCCTTTCTTTTTTGATAAAAACGCAGGAATTACAGCAGAAAGGATAACTGCAATTAATGAAAGACCCAAAATTGGCACTATCAAGGTCAGGGTTGCTTTCTTGCTATCCTCCGCAGATATAAATTCTGTTTTCACTTCTCTTGTGAGTAATTTGTTTCCATCCGCCGTTTGACCAATAGCGGAGAGCGAATGCACTCCTGGCGAAAAGTCATCTGTATTGAATTGTTGCTTAAATGGTTCTGTTGTATCTATCCCAATCGGATCAGAATCAATATAAAAAATAACTTCGGTTAGTTGTTTTGAAGATGTCACTTTCATAGAAAATAATCCCTGTATCTTGCCAGTGCCGGAAGCATAACCAAAATCACGGGAAAGTTGTAACGTAATTTCATCCTCTTGGGCACAAACAATCCCAAAACTTATCAGAAAAATTATCGCAAGAATAGTTGAACTTTTCAGAAATAATTTCACATCTACCTCCACCTTGTCAGAATTGCTTCACGGTCAAAGACATGAATTGCCAGGTAAACTACCAATATATCAATCGCCACTAGAATTATGGCAATTATAGTAATAATTTGTTTATTTAGAATAAACAATCCCGCCATTTGACCAAAGAATAACCCTAAGACCGGGACAATCAATATCATAGAGATCTGTTCTGCAGCTCTCGGATCGTTTACACGCGAAGAAACCATCAAGCTTAAATTCACTGCTAAAACAGCCATTAGTGGACCTACAATGAATATCGCAACAAGCCAACGCAAATCCATGAAAGCCATCAATACAGCCTTGCTCTTAATTAACAACGAAACACCTGCGATAAAGACAATAAACGAGCCATAGGTTGCGATGATTGCAGGAATTACCGCTGCTAAACTTTTTCCAACCAGTAATTCAAAAGTCGTTATTGGAGTTGCCAGGAGCGGCTCCAGACTCCTGGCGTTTTTTTCACCTACAATAGAATAAGCCGCGATTGTAATCGGTATGGCAAGTGGTATTAACATGAACAACATCATAAACTGACTAACAAGATAAACCTGGAAGCATTCAGAATTATTTAAATCTTGGAGGCATAAACCACTGCTGACCATTTGACCAACATCGGTACCTAAATCCCCCCCCGTCCCTATATCGCGTGTAGAAAACAATATAATAAGTGGAATTGCCGTCATAATTAGTGGAAGAAATGCCACTGTAAAAATGACCATCTTATTCTTAAAGACCTCAGCCCATTCTTTTCGAACAATAACTTTAATCTTTTCCATATCTATGCTCACTCTTTGTTCTGAACCAATTGCAAATATACATCTTCGAGGGAGTGCCGCAATTCCCCTACAAAGGTCAAATTCGCGCCATTTTCAATTAGTGATCTAATCAATTCAGGATTTCGTAATTCTGGATCATCCAAAGTAGCAACAATTTTATTCTCAACTACCTTGACATCATTTACATAATCAAATTTTTTTACAGAAGCAACCAGTTGTTCATCTATCTTTTGTAGATGAAAAACAATTTTTCGTCCAAAAAGAGAACTTCGCAAATTAGCTGGAGTATCCACCACAAGCAAATGAGTCTTAAATACACCAATACGATCGCATAGGCGATCAGCTTCATCAAGGTTGTGGGTACACAAAAAAATCGTTCTTCCTCCTTTTCGCAGATCAGCAATAAAACTTCTTAACATGTGTGCTGCTTCCGGGTCCAAACCGGCGGTAGGCTCATCAAAAAACAAGGTGCGAGGTTCATGTATCAATGCTCTGGCTATTGCCAGCTTTTGTTTCATCCCTTTTGAAAAAGTACCCACAGTATCAAATTTTCGCTCCCATAATCCTAGCATTTTAAGATATTTTTCAACCTGT
>JBDRQK010000199.1:0-6761 GCA_043826315.1 Chloroflexota bacterium | reverse complement strand
ATCACCCAGGGATAAAAGAGATTCGCCGGGAATATCACTCAATCCCTGCTCAAAGAACTGCAGGTCATCCAGCACCCTGTTGGCATTTGAGATATCAGCCAGGACATTGACCAGGTCAAGGCTGCTATTATCGAGCTCTGACGACAGACTGGAAACCTGGCTTGTGGATAAAGCCTCTTCCAAAGATGCCTGGGTTTGTTCATACTCACCCTGATATTTTTTTACTTCTGTCTTGAGAGTCCGATCCATTCCATTCAATCCATAGGTGGTATTGATCATTTCGGTTACTTTTTCAGCCCAGGTGTTGGCTATTAAAGAAGCACGTTGAGCCTTGGAATCTGTAACCCTCAGGGAAAGTTGCCTATCGGTAATACTATTCACTGTGAGCTTTTTCCCCAGCGCGTTTGGTGAGATTTCTTCACCTTCAAAGGATGTCATTACATCCTGATCAGAGAGGATGGTTTTCAAGAATGCCGGCGAGATGATCAAATTCATGAGATCATCCACATCAGGGATCATTTGGACAATTTCGGGACCCGCATCTGATCCGGATTGATTATATTGAAAAATAGGATCCGCAATTATCACATAAGCGGTTGCTTTATATTGCTTTGGCAGGACCCATTTACTGATGGAAAAGGCAACAACGACCAGCGTTAAAGTGATTATGAGGACTGACTTGCGTGCCTTCCAAATGGTTTTAATGATGTTGCGAAGATCAATTTCATCCTCGAAAGATAGATCCAAATTACTCATTTTTTTTCTTCTCCAAAAACCCAAATTAATCTTCCATATTATTCAAAAATAATTATTAAGCTGTGTTCCTGCCAACCAAAGATAAAAAAACTTTCCAACACCACGTATTGGAAAGTTATTTTACCATTGTTCATTCAATTATTTTTGAGCGAACTTATCATTTTGAAGCATGGAGTTTTCTCTTTTATGGAATCAGAGGTTTGGATTTTCTATTTTCAAAAGACCACGATGATCTCATTTCCTTTATCAAAGAGAATCGTTATGACGAAGGTTGCCAATTTGGTCTCACACTTTTTTCTTTCTGATCTTCAATAATTCAAAGATCGGATTAAAAGGTAATCCAACGATCTTCCCGGCAACTGAAATTGGATCATTCTTCCGCTGGTTTCCAATCCCATTATAACCTTGCCAAGTGATGGAAATTAAGTTTTAAAAGAAACAAAATATAGCCATAACGAGAAATTGCTATGGACTCGGCAGGGTAAATTAGCACGTGTTATAATCAATATTATTAATCAAAGAAAAGGTGACCTATGAAAAAGAATATTCTATTATCTATTTGGCTTGCTTTGGCGCTTGTTTCGTGCCAAAAAGCAACCTCAGAGATTCCTGCGACAGGGAATACCGATATTATTGGAACGATGGTGGCGACCATAGGAAATGGACCAACTCCCACCGTACCAGAAAATACTGCTACACCTAAACCCAATACGGGTTCAGAACATTATGCCAAATTACAAGAAGGGATGGACGCCTGGAATACCTGGAGAACTGAACATCCAGGTTTAAAACCCAATTTGAGAGGTGCGGATCTACAGAATGCCAACCTGACCAGCTTCAACTTATTTAAAGCGAACCTGGCAAATGCCAACCTCAACGGAGCCATCCTGGTGAGTGCCAACCTGAAAGCGGCAATTCTTCAAGGCACCAAACTCATCAATGCGAATCTATCGCAAGCTTTTCTGAACAATGCCAATTTGATCGGAGCAGATCTTTCCGAGGCCGACCTCACAAATGCAGTATTGACCAACGCCAGATACGACGACACAACCATATGGCCAAATGATTTCGATCCGGTCGCGGCTGGAGCAATACTGGTAACACCATAGAATATTCCCTTACGGGGAGAAACAATCCAGCAGTCATCTGGATCCTTCTTCTTTTCTGCAAAGGTTGTTATTCTGAAATTAGTGTTCTCAACCGATTGATTATTTTCAACTGATTTCTTTCAGAACCAACCTTCTGATAGCAATTTCGATAACCTGCCCCCCCCTTAACAATCTACCGTATCGGAAGGCAGGTTTTTTTTTATTTTAAATAACTCACAATTCAAATGGAGAAAACTGAATTAGTTTAGATGGTGAATTATCGCGTAAATCCACCTTATTGATCGAGAACACACTTAATTCTTGATTTATTCTTTAAACCCAGGTGAAACCTGGTCAATTACTTGAATGCTGATATTATCTTCCATTGATCCTCCACTCCAGGTGGTAATTAGATTGGTGCAGCCAGGTGATGTACCTCTCCAGGTAGCGGGATCGGTGACCAATGACTACCTATTGAGAATAATTACCAGGTTGAGAAATTCTATCGAATGTTTATTTCTTACTTGCAATTTGTAACAATCTCCAGCCATTCCTTTCGACGACCAAACGGTACCCGGAAATATTCAGATCATTGAAATCTGGCGAGGTCAATAAGTAATCAATTTCTTGAGGATCACTTATGATTCCTTCCGGGTCAATGAAGATAACTAATTTTCGGTTGAATGTCTTTCCGAAAAATAAATAATCTGGGAAGAGAGAACCTTGAGGTGTTAATATACCTAATATCGAATTTTCGTTGGTATAAAGATTGACCATCTCCAAAGGAGGGCGAAAGTCCTGGTCTCCAAATGTCTTAACATAGGTGTCAGACGCAGTCCACATATCCAAACGGTCCAGATCATTGCGAATAAGAGGGGTTAATTTGTAAGCAATCTTTTGGATGATCAACGAATTTTCACTTCCCCAGCGCTGTAAATATAATAATTGATATTGACTAATTAATGGGCGGGAATCATTGTTGAGGACAGAATAGGTCATTATGAAAGTACTTAATGTACATAAAACCCCATAAAATAATTTATTAAACCATCTTCTATCAACCAGGAATCCTCCTGCAAAGGGAAGAAGCAGAACAATTGAAAATATCAAATATCTTCCAACATATGGATCCCACCCTTTTTTTACAGATGAGGTAATGAGAAAAAAGATGGTCGATGATAGGATCAGGATTACGCCTTCGATTTTTCTTTTTTTTACGGAGACAATCAAGCCATACGAAATAGCAAGAATTATTAAAAGCCACCCAACCATCCCATACCAGGAAGCCTCTTCGTTAAGAGAATATTTTTTATCAAGTGTAAAAGTCTCGTTATCATCAAGGAGGAATGCATCACTCTCCAGGTTTACGATGGAAGAAACCAAAATTGGTGTAAATATTTTAGTCTTAGCCCCTATACATGCAGTTTCGATAGATGGTGGAAATCCTTCACAACTTAGAAATTGATAAGACAAACGCAAGGAGTTTACAGTTAATTTTCCGAAATAGTTTTCACCTGGAGACTGTTCAAGTATATTTTCTAATGAACCTTTTTCTCCAATGGGGTTGCCATAATAAATCCAATTTTGAAGATATGAATAAGAGCCAAAGCAGATAATAAATACAATCGAGAACAGCGTGCTTTTCAACAAAATTTGCATGCTCTTGGATTGATTTTTCATAAGCGTGTAAACATAAAGCACAACATACCCTGGTAAGGCAAACAATGCATATTGTTTTGTGCCTACAGCCAACGAAAAACTCAAAATGGATATGACCAGGTACATCGTTACAGGACTATTAATGAACCGGATCAGGAAATAGAAAGCAATCATCAAGAAACAAGCAGCAAGGATATCGTTTTGAGCAGTGATTGACTCAAACAAAATAATTGGAAAGGATAAGAAGAACAAACTTGCCAGGAAATTTGATTTCCTGGAAAAACTAAATTCTGTGCCCATTGAATAAATGGAAAGGGAAACCATTATTGTCGCTATAAATTGGACATACCCAACCAATCGATCGGAGTGTAAAAAAATAACCGACCACATCATTAAAAGGCTATTAATGATTGGAAAGGTACTACCAATGTTGGTAGAACCAGCATAAGGGAAAAGCGAACCCTGTTGGAGCCAGTGCCCGATCCTGGATAAGTGATTATACAAACTGTCTGTCGTATTTTGGGGGAATCGAATCTGAAGGTACGCCAGGAAGATATATGTAAGTAATATCAGACAGAAGAAAAGAAAGGTTCCGATATTATGTCTGATTAGACTTGGAATAGTTAAGATTTTATTCTTTAGATTGGAAAAAGAAATTGGATGCAAACCAAGTTTGTATATGAGGTTCAGCGCTGCAGCTGCCAGAACAAGAAAAGCTTGTATTGATAAAATAACCAACTGGTTATTCAGGGATCTTAAAAGCCCCGTCAATTCGAGTGTGATCACAATAAAAGAACAACTCAATATAAAGAAAACAAGGATCTTCTCTATAAATAGAAAATTCTTGAATAAATTAAATATGGACAAGATAAACAAGAATAAGAAGATTATTGATATCGCAAAAAGAGCCATATTTCTCTCGATTGAGACCAGAAGAAATGAATTTCAATCTCATCTCTTGAATAGAGAATAATCCGATTAATTAGTAAATCTCAGGTAAAATTCGATCCTTCCAGAAAATAATATAACCTTAAAAATATTATTAAAAGGTCCGTTGATTAATTGGAGATCATGTTAATTCGAAGAATTTCTATCCCAAATTAAATCAAGCGAAGATCCTGAAACCAAATAGATAAGCCCAACATCTCCAGCATTTTTCCCTATCAATATAATCTCCCCACCCAAAAGGGTCACTTTAATTGGATTTTTATATATACTGGTTGAATAACTGGAAACCCTTCCGTTTGATAAAAGATCAAAATTGAAGGTCGAATCAGTTCCATAATATGGATAAAGTATTTCGCCAATAAAGAATTTGTATTCCACCTTTTGGGATTCAGGAATAGATTCTAAATACGAATCTGTATTTTCCGATAAGGTGGGTTGAGTTATGACAACCGGAGCCAGGTTGTTTGTAATGGGTATCAGACTTGCGATTATGATCAGGATTGCAAGTGATTGCCAAATTCCCTTATTCTGATTTCCTGCAGATTCCTGAGTTTCCACCTTTACGGAGATGATCTGACCCTGTCCGTGAACAATGTTGTTTAACCATTTTAATATACCCACCAAAGATAAGCCATAATAAAAATACAGAATCCAATCAATTGGGACGATATATCGGCTTCCTGAATTCATGGCAAAGGCCAATGACAGATCATAACCAAGAAATATAAACAGTGGTATGAGTCCTGTCCAATGAAAACGGCGCCAGGCATATCCCAAACCACAAGCAATAAAAATGGTATTAAGCAAAATAAAGAAAACCTGGATTGGATTAAAGTCCCCATCCCATCCGCTCCCTTCTATCCAATAGGGTCGTAATCTCAAGTGGTCCAGATCATCATATACCAATGAATCCGGGAAAGTCATTGTAGAGGCAACAACATTATGCAGGAAATGATTCGCAAATAGATCCAAAAAACCAGGATCATTATTAACTTCATTAGATAAAAAAGTCTGGGCTAAAAGAGATTGTGCAGAATTTGATAAATTTATGATAGAAGTTGATCTATTTTGATAAATTGTTAGAACCTTTTTAGGCGCAGTTTTCTCTTGAGTTGAATCTTGTAATTCAAGCCTGAGAGGTAAACCGGGAGGTCTTTGGGTAGATTGAGGGACCGTCTGATAGCGATTTTTAAGAATGCTATTGATTTTTATTAGAGCAAAAGGTGTTCCATCTTGATTGACTCCAGAAATAAGCCATGGGGTCACTATGATCAAAAACCCCAGTGTATAAAGAGCCAGAAGACTCCATTTGGTTTTTGCCAATTTCCACATGGAAATTAATGCCAAAAATCCAATTACCGGAAATAATACGACAAGGTTTGTCCTTATCAACGCCGTGATACCCAAAACACCACCTGCCCACAAAACCAACCATGGCTTTGGATTTCTGAACCATAAAAATACCAGGTAGGTTAACAAAGCGATCCCCAGCATTGCCATCATCTCAGATACCAATAGTTTTGGATTCACTGAAGCTATCTTGTATGAAAGAACTATGGCATTCCTTTGCCTGAGGATCATGATCAGTGCCAGGAAGAATCCAAAACTCGGATTGTAAAACTTCTTGCCGAAGAAAAACAGAATAACTGGCGTAAGGCTCACAACAAGAATTTGCAACCAGGTAATTAATGAATAATTGGAACCAGCAATCAAATGCAAGGCTGCCAGAAATACCATGTAAAGGGGTTTGTCGGATGGATGGTGAAAATTAATGCCATACCCTTTTAAAATTGACAGACCGCCCAGATCAAGCCACCTGGCATCTGACCAGGGAAAAGGCTGGAAAGTTGGCATGGTTGGTTGAAGGGAAAAGAAATGCTTGAGCATTGGGGTCAGTCCCCAAACCAGAACTGTCCCAAAATAGATCAGAAAAGGTAGAAATCTATTAAACCTGGAGATCCCTTTTGAAGGAAGAGCTTGATCTCTCGTGGTTGAAAAAAATATCCCCAGACTTATGACGATTACTACAAAAAAGAACTGCAAGCCAGAAATAGGGATCCCAAGAACGTTCCAAAATGCCGTATCTTTTGCCAAACCAATTTTTGTGGTACCGATAAAAACAACCAGAATTATCAGGCAAACAATAAAAAATAATGAGACTCTGAAGGATGGATCCTTCCGATCAAAGCGAGTGAAAAAATTTAACTTATCCTTATTGGCTGAAACAAGTGGGAATACTGTAAATTGAAGTGCAATCAGCCCGATCGCAATTGATAATGGACGAAGACGCTCGTAATAATTTGCCCATTT
>JBDRQK010000198.1:0-7326 GCA_043826315.1 Chloroflexota bacterium | reverse complement strand
CTCACAACCTGGCTGAACACGAACACGAGACGGCCATCATCACCATGCTGCTGGATGATTATTACCAGCAGATGCTGCATATGCCCACGCCACAACCCGAAACAGCCAAACCTCCCGACCCTGCCAAACCCACCGCCCTAATCACCGGGCGCAAAAAACTTGGCTGGAACCGTCGCGGTCGTAATTAACATGAGGGTTACCCATTTTTGAATTTAATCTTAAGGAGACCGTTACCCATGAAAATACAGGATGTTCCCTTTAATACCATCGACTGGAATACCATCACCCCCAGCGAGCATAAAGGCACCACCGGTATGGCTTACTGGCGCACGTTTGAGATGGGTAATATCCGCGTGCGCATGGTTGAATATACGCCAGGTTACATGGCGGACCATTGGTGCCCGCGTGGTCACGTGTTGCTGGTCATGCAGGGTGAGCTTCACACCGAGCTTAAAGACGGACGCACTTTCACCCTGACATCCGGAATGAGTTACCAGGTGGCGGATGATACCGATCTTCACCGCTCATCCACAACCACGGGAGTGCGCCTGTTCATTGTGGATTGATCTGTTGAATGAATTATAATTAGTTCAATTAGGAGAAGAATTCTGCCATTGCCAAAAAAGAGCACCATCGTTATAATAAGTGCCTGCCCGGGGCGGGTAGCTCAGTTGGTTAGAGCAATGCGTTGACATCGCATAGGTCGTAGGTTCGAGTCCTATTCCGCCCACTAAAATCGCTTGACGTGTCTGTCGAGCGATTTATTGCTTTACGTCAATTCATATAAAACTTGTAGGATGATTTCCAACATGCTCTTCAGTTGATAGGCGTCTTGCTGATCTGGATCCTACAACTTGGATCTCCGCGCTCAATGCAGTGAGTTTCTTCCATCTGAAAGATCTTGCCACCGCTAGTCCAGGAGAGCATTTCCTGCAGTAATCCAAAAGTCAGGTGACAGGCGGATTTCTCTGCGCGCACACATGCTTTACCCGGGTTGCGTTCGATGGTCCAATGCAGATATTGGTCATCTGTCCTAAATTCCACTTGCTGTCCATTTTGCTGGTTGATCAAAACTGCCAGGGACTGGTTGCTGAATTTTAACCGGGCAGGCATCGATAATAGCCGGAATTCCAAATCTGTCAAACCCATTTCGTCGCCGAATTCGCGCAAGATGTGTCGGAAGCAGGCTCGTCCGGATCGGATCGCCAGGCCGCGTCCAGCCGATATGCCATAAGCTTGATCGAGGTTCACCTGTAATTCGGGCAGCATCTCAAATGAAAAATCCAGACCACGTTCCAGGATTATGTCAGTAACAACGATCTCATCATTGGCAACCAGGTTGAATAACGAAGAGATTTCATTGCGACCGATGATTTCTTCCATCCCTGCTAAAATGACCCTCCCCATCCGGTCTGAGCAAGTAAAGGTTGGTGAAGATATAGTCATATGACTGAGGTTTCTCATCTAAGGAAATTTAGTATCTATTTTTTGACTTATGGAAAATTTTACATGACGAAATTTATGCAGTCAGGTAACAGACTGCCCTGGATTGTGAAAGGACAGCAGTGATGCTGCAATAGCTTAATGTTATACATTATGTATCTGTGAATAGGACTTTTTTATAAGCCATGATTTCAAATGAAGGCAAACCTTATTTGTGTATGCCATTATCCATCTCAGCCAGAATGCTGTAAAGGAGTTCCAGCAGGACTTTCTTGACCGAATCGCGATCTGTTGCGATGCATGGCAGCATTTTTATTTTGGGGTCGAGGCGCAAGGCATGGCGTACATCCTCAATATCCCAGGCATCCTCTAAATCTTGTTTGTTAGCAGTTACCACATACGGCGTAGGCGCGTAGGCACGGAAAGTCTCCAGGATTGAGCGCGCTTCCCGGAATGTCTCCGGGCGTGTGCTGTCAACCATGACGATAAAACCCAACATTCCCTCAGACAGAATCTCCCACATGAAATCGAATCTTTTTTGCCCCGGGGTACCAAAAAGATAAAGTACCAGGTCATCGTCCACTGTGATCCGTCCAAAATCCATGGCTACAGTAGTGGCTTCCTTAATTGCTTTCTCGTTATGCGAAGATATCTTCCGTTCGGTTGAGACTACATCGATCTCACTCACTGATTGGATGAATTCAGTTTTACCAGAGCTGAATGGACCTGTAACGACCATTTTAACTGTTTGCATACGCACAAATTCCTTGAGATAAATAACTCTTACTGATCCGGGGGTGAAGTTCCCCGATTAATCTGGAAAAGTTCGAACGAATTTATAAGGAACGGATCCTGTTGATAAGGCGGTTGACCAGTGACTTCTGTTCTTCCTTGTTTTTTGTCGGGAAGGAGCGAATCTTACCCGCGGCAACCTGACCGCTTGGGCGGATGATCTCCACCAGTCCGGCTTGTAGCAACCCATAAATGATCCGGCGAATTTCTAGATCATTCATTTTGGTAACGTGCGCAATTTGGTGCAAAGAATTCTTGGGGTTGATATAAGAGACAACCCGCCATTCTTCCACGCTGAGATTGATATTTTTAAAGTCTGCACCCGGGCGATCAGCAAATTTTAATGCCATATCCAGGCTGGGGATCTCATCTTGCAATTGTTCCCACTCCCGCATTTGACGTGAGCCTTCAATGATCAAATTTTCCAGATCCAGGCGTATAGTGATACGGTTATCGGGGGATAGCATATCATTCTCGAAACGGAAGAATCCTTCCATCCAGGTGAACATGCGGTGGGCAATATCCATGCAATGTTGCTGGATACTGAGAAGGATGTCCTCTTTGCTGATATAACCAGCATTGATAAGCATCAACCCAAGTTCTTTGTCTGAGATTGTGCTGCCATATTGCATAATGGTGCGATATTGATTGGCAGTCAATTTTTTGGCTTTATTGAGAACGATTGCCAGGTTACTCTCTTCTCTTTCAATCTGCGCGAAAACAAGTTTCCCTTCACGAAAAGAAACCTGGGCTGTTTCTCCCGGGCCTTCCACGATCAAGATTCCGGTTTTTTTTGCCAGGTTTATTAAGTTCAGGATCTGTGTAAATGTGATATCTCGCAGGTTGCCCCGAAGAGCCATATCTGGACCTCAATATTGATTGAAGTTGATGAATTTAGATTATACATGCAAGAAGTTCATGCGTCAAACCATGTAGTTCGTTAATGAAGCGCTTTTTCCACAATTATTTGGCAGATGCATGAAAGCCGGTATAAGATCATTAACCCTCGGAAAAAAATTATTAAAAAAACATCTTTCAAAAGCTGGGAATTGTTGGTATATTCACAGAGAGGTTTATATATTTATGAGAATTGTATTCTATGCAGATGGTCGCTCATCGACCACATTGAATTGGTTGCATCACTGGATCGAACGCGGCGATGAAGTCCACCTGGTTTCATCTTTCCCCTGCGAAATGCTGACCGGGTTGGCTTCCCTGCAAGTAGTACCCGTGGCTTTTTCCAGCATAAAAACAACCAGCCGTTCAGACAGTCAAAAAAAGGGATTGGGTTGGGGGGCTGGTACATTAGGCTTGAGGCTGTTAATTCGCCAGTGGCTCGGACCAATAACCATACCTGCTGCCGGACGCGCCCTCCGTGAGGCTGTTGATCGCATTCAACCCGACCTTGTGCATGCCATGCGAATACCATATGAGGGCATGACAGCTGCAGCAGCCAATCTGGAAGTCCCCCTTTTGATTTCGGTCTGGGGAAACGATTTCTCCCTGCACGCCCGTTCCTCACCTTGGATGTCATACTGGACACGCCGGACCATGCGAGCTACCCATGGCTTGCATACAGATTGTAGACGTGACCAACGCATTGCCAAAGACTGGGGTTTTACTCAGGGATTTCCAACCCTGGTGATTCCCGGAAATGGAGGCATTAACCCGGCTATTTTCCATCCACCGTCCAAAGAGGTAATACAACCTGTGGTGATCAATCCCCGTGGTTTTCGCAGTTATATCCGCAATGATGTGTTTTTTCGATCCATCCCGTTGGTATTAAAACAGATCCCAAATGCGCGTTTTTTGTGTCCTGCGATGGCTGGCGAAGCTGAGGCTGAAGGTTGGGTGACCCGGCTGGATATTGCCCATGCTGTTCAACTCCTACCCTCCCGCGCACATGATCTCATGGGGGATGTTTTCCGTTCGGCAGCTGTGCTGGTTTCGCCCAGTACGCATGACGGCACTCCCAACTCAATGTTGGAAGGCATGGCTTGCGGTTGTTTTCCAGTGGTCGGTTGGATTGAATCACTGCAGGAATGGATCACAAACGGGCAGAATGGTTTGCTGGTGGATCCGTCTGATTCCCGCTCTCTGGCACATGCCATGATCACAGGTTTGACAGATCCCGATCTGCGGGCTCGCGCTGCGCAGGAAAACGCGGTCATCATTTCATCACGGGCGGATTACGTAAGCTGCATGATTCAGGCAACATCCTTTTATGAGCATATAATATCTTGAATAACGTATCTGCCCAACAATTCAGATGGAATTTCCCCTTATCTCTTTCTTGGACGGAAATAACTTAAGAAAAAACAAGAAATTAAACAAACGAACACCCCGTTCAGCCTGCCCCTAAGAGCGAGCCGGGGTGTTCAATTTCTTAAAATGAGTATTACTGAACCGATTATGCTTGAGGTTTACGCAAGGTTTCCAAGCGTTCCTGAAGCTCGATCCGGCGCGAACCCGCTGCACGGCGAATTTCGGTACTCAGGCTTTCAGCCCGTTCACGGATCTGATCTCGCAATTCTGTGCCCGAATCCGGGGCAAATAGCAAGGCTATTGTGGCACCGACCAAGCCACCCATGATCACGCCGATGAAAAAACTGATTGTTCGTCGCATTTTATATCTCCTTGTTTTTAATAAACCCCATATAAATAATCAGGGGAAAGGTTGGGTAGGATAGAGGATAATATCTTCTCTATTATATGATAAAAAATCATCCAGTGGGAGACTTGTGGTTTTTTAAATATGACCATGATGATGAAGTAGTGGAGGAATTTTCATGGATTTCATTAGCATATACTCCGTATTCCCCTGGTATCATGTGAATTCCTAAAAAACCAAGATTGTCATCTGACGGATTTTATGGAATAATAACAATGTCGCGTGTATCCTTGTGACCATGACGACTTGAAACAAATGGGAATTACGCAATGCTGGGAATCGGGGAAATTTTTGGCGGGTGAATGCACCTTCCAATCCCCAAATGTACCCGTATTATGTATTTCCTGGCAATATTTTCATGTGGCAGCCTGGATACCGATGATTAATCATCAAATTCCGGTCCGGCCCCTACCCTGGAGGAGGGCACCATGTCCACGATTTCCCCGGTTTCGATTCAATCAAATGACCGCAAGAAGGTCACCATACGCGCGTTGCAGCAAAAGAAAGACCGCCGCGAGCTGATAACGGAGTTAACCGCTTATGATTATCCCACCGCCCTGGCAATGGATCAGGCTGGTGTGGATACCATCCTGATTGGGGACTCCCTGGGTATGGTGGTGCTGGGCTACCCCAACACCCTCGCAGTTACCATGGACGATATGCTGCATCATTGCAAAGCAGTGGCGCGCGGAGCTCATTATGCCCTGCTGATCGGTGATATGCCTTTCATGTCTTATCAGGTTTCAACACAGGAGGCTGTGCGAAACGCTGGTCGATTCCTGCAGGAAGCCAATATGGATGCCATCAAGCTGGAAGGTGGACGCGAACGTCTGGAAGCCATCCGTGCCATTATTAGCGCTGGAATCCCGGTTCAAGGTCACCTGGGTCTTACGCCTCAATCTGTCAATCAGTTGGGTGGATTCCGGCCACAGGGACGCACTTCCCGGGCAGCTCAGATCCTCCTGGAAGATGCTGTTTTGCTTGAGGAAGCTGGCTGCTTCAGTATTGTTCTTGAATCCGTGCCAGCTCGTTTGGCCGGGTTGATCAGCAGTCGTATTCACATACCGACCATTGGGATCGGTGCCGGCTTGCATTGTGACGGTCAGGTATTGGTCACGCACGATCTTCTGGGTTTGTTTGAACGCTTCACCCCAAAATTTGTCAAAAAGTATGCCGATTTCCACAACGATATGTCCCGTGCTTTTCGTGAATATATTGCCGATGTAGTGGAAAAGAAATTTCCAGCCTCCGAACATAGTATTGAAATGCCTGACGAGGAATGGGAAGCCCTGTTGAAAATAGTGTGAACATGGCAGATAAAATTCTGATCGTAGGCAGCGGAGCCATGGCAACCCTATTTGCAGCCCGTTTATCGGCTTCAGGTGTGCTGGTCAAAATGATTGGTTCTTGGCAGGAAGGTCTGACTGCCCTGGCCAGGCATGGTGCTGTCCTGGTCAACCAGCAGGGAGATCAACACGCTTACCCGGTTCAGATCCTGGAGTCATCCTCTAAACCAGAAAAACTCCTTCATGCCCTGGTTTTGGTGAAGTCCTGGCAGACCACCAGGGTTGCCAGCCAGTTACCTGCTTTGCTTCACCAGCAGGGCCTGGTGCTAACCCTCCAAAATGGTCTGGGTAATCGTGATATATTGGCAGAATTTCTTGGAACTGACCGGGTGGCACAAGGGGTTACCACATTGGGAGGCACCCTGCTCGGTCCGGGTCGGGTTCAACAGGTAGGAGAGGGCGAACTAGCCCTGGAAGCACATCCAAAGTTGGAGCCTCTGACAGAGTTGTTGATTGGTGCTGGTTTTCAGATAAAATTTGTCTCAGATTCGGAATCGCTGATCTGGGGAAAACTTGTCATCAACTCTGCCATCAACCCGCTCAGTGCGCTACTTCGCCTGACGAATGGCGAGCTTCTCGAACACCCAACCCGCAGACTTCTATTGGCAGATTTGGTGCGGGAAAGCGCAGCGGTAGCCACCGCCAATGGAATTAGACTACCGTATTCGGATCCCGTTATTGCTGCAGAGGATGTGGCCAGACGTACATCTTCAAACCGATCCTCCATGTTGCAAGATGTGGAGCGAGGTGCTCCGACTGAGATTGATGCCATCAGTGGAGCGATCGTAGCACTTGGAAAGTCGCTAGGGGTTCCAACCCCCTATAATGCCAGCATGGTACGACTGGTTCAGGCAATTAACCCCACATCACCACTCTGAATTTTTCAGACTGAATAACAGCAATGATTTATAATCACCTCCAGCTTCTCGGTAATTCGGGGAAGCAGGGGTAGGTGTTGGTTCACAGAACCTTCTGAGACTTATTCCTGTATGAAGATATATTATTACCATTAAATGGTATGATTGGGATATATAACACAATAGATTCGGAGGCAGGTATGCGTAAGTGGCTCTT
>JBDRQK010000197.1:0-5197 GCA_043826315.1 Chloroflexota bacterium | reverse complement strand
ATTTTTATTTCGGAAACCAACAGAATCCTAAACGCCAATGGCAGGCTTTCGATCATAGATGTTGGGGGTTCCCTAAATTGGGGTATTCCAGGGATAAAATCCATTATTAGAATCCTCGCTTATTTCTATTTCTTAATGACTGAGAACCATTCCCGTGCATGGGCTGAATCTGCATCGATATCGAATATTCGGGCTAAAGAAGAATGGGAGGCTCTACTTTTAAATTCAGGGTATAAGGTTCTCGAAATTGTTAAACTATCTTCCAAGAATTGGTTCATTCCGTCACCTCTGTTCATTCAAGCAGTTAAAAACTAAGGAGGAAATATATGACAAGTTCATTAAAGCTTATTGAGGAAGGTCGCAAAGATGAGCTCTGGAACAAACATTGTGGATATGTGAATTTAAGTAAGCAAGAGTTCATGGATATCCAAAATCGTCTGATGCTTGAGCAAATCAAATTGTTAGGCGCATCGAACCTCGGGAAGCATTTCATGGGCTCGGACACCCCAACCAGCGTTGAAGAATTTCGCCGGGTAACGCCATTAACCAGAATTTCAGATTATGACAACTTATTGTGTGATAAGAGTGATGAAAATCTTCCAGTAAAACCTTATGTGTGGGCGCGTACCTCAGGACGGACATCGGATATAAAAACCTATTGGCTTCCTTATTCACGGCAATTCTACGATCACCTCAGCGATTCAGTTATCGCTGCCATGTTAATGAGTTCCTGCTCACACCGCGGAGAAGTCAAGCTTGAACGAAATGATAAATTCCTGATGGCGACTGCTCCCAGACCTTATGTATCAGGTTTCCTGGCAGCCTCAATCCTGGATAATTTGCATGCTATCTTCCTTCCCAGCCTTGAAGAAGGGGAAAAAATGGAATACATGGAGCGCATCGCTACCGGATTCAAACTTGCCATGCAACAAGGGTTGGATTATTTTGGAGGTCTGTCGATCGTCCTGGCAAAAATGGGGGAACAATTTGAAACCCAATCCAGCAACTCCCAGCCATCCAAAGAATTGTTAAATATCACAACTTTACTACGACTATTAAGAGCTGTCTTGATCTCAAAGATCAATAAACGCAACATCCTGCCCAAAGATATCTGGAAATTAAAAGGTATCATGGCAGGTGGAACTGATTCGGAAATCTACAAAGATAAAATTGAGTATTATTGGGGGAAAAAACCTTTGGAAGGCTTTTCATGCACTGAGGGTGGAAATCTTTGTTTTCAGTCCTGGAATTTCAAGGGAATGACATTTTTCCCTGATAACGCATTTCTGGAATTCATCCCATTGGATGAGGTCAATAAAAATAAAGCCAATCCAGCTTACCAACCGAAAACAGTTTTAATGGATGAGTTGAAAGAGGGTATTTACGAACTCGTAATTTCCAATTTTATGGGTGGGGCACTCATCCGATATCGATTGTTTGACATGTTCAAAGTGTTGTCCATCGGCGATGAAGAGATCGATTCTGAACTACCTCAAGTTCAATTCTACTCAAGGACCGATGACATCATTAATATCAGCAGTTACCTTATTCTTTCAGAAAGAGAAATTTGGAAAGCAATAGAAGCGACAGGTATTAAATACCAGGATTGGACAGCCAACAAAGAGATTATTAATGGAACCCCTTACCTCCATTTATACATTGAGCTGAAAGAACAAGGCGACCATTCGGATGAAGAGATGATCAACATTCTAGATAAACAGTTCAGCAACTTATTTCAGGAATATTGCGATCTAAAAGAAGACCTTCAGATCAACCCACTACTATTTACCCGCCTGTCTCCGGGATCGTTCAAAGCCTATAAGAATTCAATGATCGAAGCTGGTGTAGACCTTGAAGATGCTTCACCCTCCCATATGAGACCGTCCCGAGAAAGTTTAAATAAACTTCTAACAATTTTATCGGAATAATCACAATATGTATTGGACCATAGCCACCATTGTCTCAGCGATAGCCACAGTCATATTTTTGACTCTTTTTGGGGTGGTTTTTCTATCCAAAACTCGCACTCAATTACACAAATTATTTCTTTATTACCTGATCTCGATGCTATTCTGGTCAATCAGTGCATTCCTGGCTTCCTCTGGACTGGTAGCACCTCTTTTCTGGTTCAGAGCCATGGCTATTTCACCCGTGGTTATGCTATTCTTCCTCTTCCTATTCGTCCAAAAATTATTCGGATTACGCAACAAATGGGTTCCTACTCTTTTGATCTACGGAATTTTCGCAATGTTCGTAGATTTTTTTACTGACCTGGTCATAAAATCTGCTTACCTGGATGAAGCCGGATCCTTTGTTTATGAATTTGGTATTTTTCTTCCAATAATCGCTTTACCATTCTTTATTATCACCCTGTATAGTCTCGTGATATTGTACAGAATTTACAAGAATAGCAAAGATGCGAATAATAGAAACAGGCTTCGTTACTTGATGCTGGGGATCTCACTTCCGATTTTTGCAATAACGCTTAACTTCACAGAACTTGGCAAATACCCAATCGATATCGCTACGAATGTAATAACTGCCATTCTTATTTCATATGCGATCCTACGCCACCAACTCCTGGACGTTAAAGTTGTTGTTCGGCTGGGGTTGATCTACTCGATCACCACTGCACTATTTGGATCCATTTACTTCCTGGTAATTTCCCTGGTGTTAAATTTATTCCACCTTTTGGCTGGGAACGAAGTCTTCATTACATCGATCATTGTTGGAACCTTGTTTTCTTTTGTTCTTGCCCCCCTGAATTCTCGAGCAAAGAAATGGATCGACCGTTTATTTTATCGTGAAAAATTTAACGCCGGCCAGATGATGCAAAGGTTAAGCCAGACCACAGCATCAATAATGAATCTCGATATCATGGCAGATCTGATCCTTCGTGAGATCTTGACAACATGGCATATTCAGAACGGCACATTTTTAATAAAGAAAAATGAAACCGGTGATTTCCTTGTAGCAGGTCAAAAAGGAAATAATCTTGATCACTCCTGGAGATTTCCTTCACACCATCCCATACCCAAATGGTTGATGGAAAATAAAAAAAATCTCTCAAGAGATGATCTTTCCTTGAATCCAAAATTCAAATCTTTATGGGGAACGGAAATTAATGAATTGGAAGAAATCAATGCACAATTATTCGTTCCCCTGCTTGCAAAGGGGGACCTGGTAGGGATCATTATTCTTGGAGAAAAGAAGTCGACACTTCCCTTTGATAGAGATGATCTTCTGCTCTTATCCGCCATGTCCAATCAAGTAGCAGTTGCGATCGAGAATTCCCGCCTTTATGAAGACCTTGAAAGTGCTTTCATTCAAACTACAGTTGCGTTGGCAAATGCGATCGATCTACGGGATGCCTATACCAATATTCATAGCCAACAGATCGCCTTCTGGTCTGCTGAAACAGCCAAAATAATGGAATGCAGTCCAGAAGATGTGAAAGACATTTATTGGGGTGGTTTGCTGCATGATATTGGCAAGATCGGTATTCCTGATGCCATATTAAATAAACCCGGTAAATTGGATTCGTCTGAATGGGAGGTGGTGCACCGACATCCTGACCTTGGAGCAGAATTGATTGCTCCCATCAAGAAACTCTCAAGA
Organism: Chloroflexota bacterium; assembly: GCA_043826315.1. Taxonomy (GTDB): domain Bacteria; phylum Chloroflexota; class Anaerolineae; order Anaerolineales; family Villigracilaceae; genus UBA12087. The sequence continues at coordinate 1,579 of JBDRQK010000197.1, read as the reverse complement.
GTGGCACCGATAATTAACTGCAGCCATGAACGATATGACGGAAAAGGTTACCCGAGAGGTTTGCGAAAAGAAGAAATTCCACTTGGTGCCCGAATAGTGAGCGTGGCGGATTCTTATTCAGCCATGAAAGATCAACGCCCGTATAAAGAGCCGATGAGTGATGAAATGGCAATCCAGGAACTGGTTGATAATTCCGGAAAAATGTACGATCCTGAAGTGGTGGATGCATTTTTAAAGATGATCGCGATCAAGAAAAATAAACACGTTTCTTCAAACAGGTTCTTACAATAGAAGAAAACCATACAGAAAGATTAGAACTCCAGATCAGTACCTAAAGTGGCTCGGGGAGAATAGGAAGAATCCGCCAACCAAGAATGTACTGTGCAAGTTGAATTCTAAATAGCTTGATATAACCAAAGGTAATCCATCAGGGTGAAATTACTGAAGATGAAAAGATCTGACCTTAATCAAAATAATGAAATGGATTGACCGGTTATCCCGTTTTCTCTACCAGCCTGGCTTCCACAGTCGAATCCCCAACGAGGTTGATGGTTTTGAGTTCCCTGTAAACCAGTGTCCACGAAGCGGACTTGAATAACTGCACCAAACCTTCAAAAAACAGCAGAGGTGAACCAGCCAGTGGGATAAATAGGGGTAATCCAAATACAATCCCGATCACCAATGGCCAATAGCCAGACAGGAAGATGGTGGAAAAACCACCCACCACCAAACCCGGTAAACTTGCCACAAGGGCAGCCAGGATAAAACTGACAACAAAAAATGGGATGAGCAGGATCAAAAGAAAAACTGAAACGATCGCCCAGGCGATATCCAGACCGATCAAGATCAGCCAGAAGAGCCCGACCTCTTTCCAGTTTCTGCGAACGACAGAGAAACCATTGCGAAGTGCAGTGCGTACATCCACTTCTTCAAGAACACATGCACGAACAAAAAAAATACGTAACAGGCTAACAATCACAAAGTAGATACTGAACAGGAGTATGGTCAAGAAAACAAGCCCGACCAGAAAAACAACAGTAAAAACCCAACTTTGAGTGGTCCCAATATTGATCCCGAGAGATATACCTCCCCATACAAGCATCACAAGTATGGAGATGAACACAATCGCAGGTAATGAAATAATCAACAGGTCGATCAAGAATAATCTCCAGGATGCGAGCGACCAACCCAAGCGGAATCCTTGCTTAATGGAAACTTTTAGAGAAGTGGTTTCAAAATCATCCACCATGCGGATGACAGCTGTCTCTGATACATAACCAAGGATCTTTAATCCAACACCCATAAAGATCATCAGGATAATAAAGACTACCAGAAACTTGATCAGGATGCCAATCTCAGGCTGAGAGTCGATTGCTTCGGTCATGGTGGGACCGATAGTGCGAAGTGTCTCCATGAAAGCCTGTGGTGATTCAAAAGGTTGACCCTCCCAGGAAGGCAAGTCAATACCATTTTGGAAATTCTGATCCGAGTTATAACGGTAAGCGCTATTATTTGCGGTATTCCTAAGTGTAGTCCCGCCAATTGTCAACGCCAGAATAAAACCAAATACCCATAAGGG
>JBDRQK010000196.1:0-3019 GCA_043826315.1 Chloroflexota bacterium | reverse complement strand
CGATGTGCGCATCACTACCCGTGTCGATCCAAATTTCTTCAACACAATGCTCTTCGGCACAATGCACGAATGTGGACATGCGCTATATGGATTGGGAATCGGCAGAAATTTAAATTGCACAGGTCTCGATGGTGGTGCATCGCTGGCTGTACACGAATCCCAATCGCGAATGTGGGAAAATCTTGTCGGGCGTTCCCTTCCCTTCTGGGAATTCTTTTACCCACGCCTTCAGGAAATCTTTCCTTCCCAGCTTAGCAATGTCTCTCTAGACAGTTTCTACAAGGGCATTAATAAAGTCCAGCCTTCATATATCCGAGTTGAGGCAGATGAGGCTACTTACAATTTGCATATCATGCTGCGATTGGAATTAGAAATTGCCATGATAGAAGGAGAAGTTGCCATTAAAGATCTTCCAGCTATCTGGAATACCCGAATGGAAGAGTATCTGGGGGTGACACCACCCAATGATGCACAAGGAGTATTACAGGACATCCATTGGTCGTTCGGAGGTTTGGGATATTTCTCAACTTATGCGCTTGGAAATCTGATCTCTGTGCAGTTATGGGACAAAATCAATCGGGATCTGCCAAATTTAACTGATCAAATTCGGCAGGGAAAGTTTAGCGAATTACTTGATTGGCTGATCAAGAATATTCACCAACATGGTCGCAAGTTTGAGCCACAGGAACTTGTGCAAAAAGTGACAGGATCGACCATAAATTCTGGTCCATACTTAAAATACTTGAATAATAAATACAGCCAGATCTACAATATTTAGAGTAATGTTAGAGAGACGTCTGCTCCGCAGGCGTCTCTCTAACCCACAACTGATGAAATACTTATGTTCAGTAATTTTATTGATCATATTTATTAGAATAATATAATCAGGATGTTCATTTTATCCCAATATTCTCACAGCAACTCCCTTGCTGACTAATTATCCATCAACTGCAATCTTCCAGACGATGGAAACAATTCCAACAACTTCCCTAGCCAGCCCAATAAAATGAAGCACGAGCAACTTCCACTTCATTATTTTTTAAAGCGACTCCTATCCAGAAACAAAAAATAATAATGTTCAACCAGGGTTTTCTCCCTCCCCGAACATCCAAAGAACTCCAACCTTAACTTCAACTCCTAATTAATTTACTGGCGTAATCCAAATAATTTCTCCCGGATCACTATCCCAGTTGATATCACCAATAAGAATTGATGGGAATCTCAACAATTTCAGGTTAGAGCGAAAAACTGATCAGCAAATTGCCATAAAAGAAATATCTTTATTCCTGGAAGGTACTTTTCCTCATTTATTTTATTTAAATTCCATCCCACTATTTTGGAAATTATTTAATCAACAAATCTCATAAAGACCTGATTCCCCAACAAACGCCCCCGCTTGGTCAACCTCAAAGATTCCCCAATCCATTCAATTAATTGTAAGTCCAACAACTCAGAGATCTCTTTCCCAAATACAACCAGCAATTCTTGCCCGAACCGATCTCTAAAAACTCTTGTGGATACTCCTTCCTCTGTCAATCGCATACCCAACATGAGGGTATCCTGCATGCTTGTATACCTGGAAACTGACTTACTGGTTACTGTTGCTGGAGAGATCGGAAATCTACCGGATGCATTCCCTTTTATTTGAACAATTAATTTTTCAATACGGTTTATATAATCTTTGATCCTGAGTACGTTGGATATACGCATATTATTAACGTACCCATGGGCACCAGCACCAAAACCAAGATAAGGCAGGTTTTTCCAATATTGTAAATTGTGTTTACAATTGAAGTTCCTTTTCGCCCAATTTGAGATCTCATATTGCTGGAACCGATGCTTTTCGAGCTCATCACCAGCCCATTCGTACATTCCAGCCGCCAAATCGGGGGCAGGAAAACTCATTGATCCTTTTTCTGCCAGAACTCCAAATGGAGTGCCTTTCTCAATTGTCAAGGCATATAACGAGATGTGTTCAATATCCAGAGCGGCAACTTCATTTAGACTCTTTTTCCAATTTTCCAGTTTTTGCCCCGGAAGTCCAAAAATCAAATCAAGGTTTAAATTCTTAAAACCAGCCATCCTGGCTGCCTGAACAGAATTGAAAATATCTTCCCTGTTGTGGATGCGACCCAGGAAGCGAAGTTCTTCATCATTTGTTGACTGGGCTCCCAAACTGATGCGGTTAAATCCTACTTCACATAAGTCAGTTAAATAATCCTGATTCACAGATCCCGGGTTTACCTCCAAGGATATTTCAGCATTAGGCATGAGGATGAAACAATTTTCTATAGTCTTAAATATTTTTTTATACTGCTCTATTGTTACCAATGACGGAGTGCCCCCGCCAAAAAATATGGTTTGAGCAAGGATTTTTTCATTACATAGATCGGTTACAAACTTGATCTCATTGCACAATGAATCTACATAAGCAGGAATTAAGGATTCTTTTCCAGCATAGGTTGTAAAATCGCAATAACCACATCTTTTAGAACAAAATGGAATATGCAAATAAATACTTATTTGTTCTGAGATTTTCATTAAATATTTTAACCTTACCTGGGACTTAGTTTAATGCCAAATGCGTCTGGTGATAAGATAGGATGCCGATATTAACCCTGATCAAGTTCGCTGAGAAATTCCATGAAATGAAATATGTTTCATGGGTTCATTAAAAGCAATATTTATGAACCATGTTAACACAGTTCATTCAAAAATTTATCCCGATTTGCCTGCCTGGCTATTTTCCCAGATGACGTTTTGATCAGCCATTTCTCACCAACAAGAACTACTTGTCTAAGCGCAATGGCTGAGCCTCTTGTTACCGTTTGCCTGATCAGATCTGAAATTCGATCTCTCTCTGCAGTATCTTCTGTGTGTATTTCTGCAATCAGGACAACATCTTCTGTTCCCAGTTCTTCATTAATAACACCAAAAACCACTACCCGACCCGGATGAACATCAGGGACTTCCATCGCAAGTTGTTCAATATCCTGCGGGTAAACATTTTTTCCACCGA
>JBDRQK010000195.1:0-2298 GCA_043826315.1 Chloroflexota bacterium | reverse complement strand
TGCAGGGTCGATTCCACTCCAACCTGGCGCTGCACCACTTCGCAGACTGCCCAGGCAGACATGCGCATGCGCGCCATCGGGCTGTCCGCCACATTGATGACATCCGCCCCGGCTTCCGCCAGCAGGGAAGCTCCCGCCACTCATTTGTGGGTGGAGATGCCACGCGGCGGGTCCATCTCCACCGTGATGCAGAATTTTCCAGAAGAGAGTTTTTGAGAAAGCCTCGAGGTTTCCATCTGGGTTTCTGGTAGATCACCCGCTTCATCCGGCAGAGCGAGTACATTCTCCAGGCTGCCGCAGCCCTGAGGGTTTTCATCCAGAGCCAACCGCATGGCTTTGATGTGTTGAGGTGTAGTACCACAACAGCCACCAACGATGGAAGCACCAGCCTCGCAAAAGGCCAGGGCATAATTACCGAAATACTCCGGATCAGCAGGATACATGATGCGCCCACCCGCCTGCTCCGGCCAACCCGCATTGGGTTGCACGGAGATAAAAGATTCCGGTACAGCCTGCCGCATGGCTTTTAGCAGTCGCAATAATTGGGCTGGTCCCCCTGAGCAATTAACCCCGATCACATCTGCACCAGCTTCTGCCATGCTGCGGGCGACTTTTGCGGGGCTATCCCCCATTATGGTGCGGTCATCGCGCGTAAAAGTCATCGAGGCACAGATCGGCAGGTGGATATTTAAGTCGGAACGCACCTTTTTGGCAGCCTGGATGGCGTTTAAGATCTCATACAAATCGCTGATAGTCTCGATCATCAACAAGTCCACACCTGCCGTTGCCAGCGCTTTGATTTGCTCAACAAAAGCCTGGTAAGCCTGGTCAGGTTGAACACGTCCGTATGGAGCAATCCGGACTCCCAGCGGACCAATATCCCCAGCCACCAGGACCGGCCGGGTAACATGAGCAGAAGCAATAGCCCGGCGGGCCAGTTCCACCCCGGCCTGGTTGATACTGGCAACCCGGTCTTCCAATCCATGCCTGGCAAGTTTGAAGCGATTGGCTCCAAAAGTGTTGGTCTGCAGGATATCCGCACCCGCCAGGACATAAGCTGAATGGATATCAACGATCAAGTTCGGGTCTGTTTTATTGAGTTCATCAAAACACTGCTCAAAGTCCACGCCACGCCCATGCAGCATGGTACCCATGGCACCATCCGATAATAACGGGCGCTTGGAAAGTCGTTGCAGGAAAGGATCATTTATCATCAGAATTACCTTTTATGCACAAGGTTATTTCATCAATTGCTCAACCCGGCTCTCGCCAATGCTGTAATACCTGGCTTGAGGATGGTGCACAATGATGGCAGCGGTTGATTGTTCGGGGACAAGTTGAAAGGCACTGGTCAGGGTCATTCCCAGTTCCTTCTCGATTGGAAGAAGATCAAAGACTTTGCGGTGATCTTCCAGATCCGGGATGGCTGGATAACCCCAGGAGTAGCGTTTGCCCTGCCCATCTTTCAAACCGAGCATCCGGCGTATATGGCGATGCAGATACTCTGCTGTGGCTTCAGCCGTCTGCACAGCCAGGCCGTGGTTGAAATACCCTTCTGAATAATCTCCGGATGCCTGTAGCCCGTCAAAGCGTTCAGTCGCAGCTTGCCCAACTGTGACCACCTGGAAGGCTACCACATCCATGATGCCGGATTGAAGCGGCGAGAAATAATCTGCCAGGCAAAGATGATCGTCATGAGGTTGACGGGGAAAACTCATGCGTTGCGATTCTCTGGGTTTTCCAGTAGCAACTGAAACCGGATCGTAAATGATCAATTCATCCCCATCCGCCTGGCAGGGAAAGAATCCATACACTGCCTGAGGTTTGAGCCATTTTTCAAGCAGGGCTTCCTTCTTCATTCGCTGCAGCCTGAGATCGAAATCATCTTTTAGTTTTTCCCAGGCTTCACCGTGAGTATTCTTGGCACCCCACGAAAGCCGGTAAAGTTCATTGATATTGAGATTCTGGAAGATCGCTTCCAATGGCATATCCTTGACAACATGTGAACCCATCTTTTCAGGAAAAGGCAGAGGTGCAGCTATGATATTGGAGCGTGATTGGATCTTGACTGCTTCATTCGGAGCTTTTATCCGTCCAACTTCCATCTCAGCTTCCCTGGAAACCTTTTCCAATAATGCGTTCTTTTTGGGTCCGTCAATGATGGCTTCCATTGTATCCAACCCTTCAAAGGCATCCTTGCAGTAAAAAACTCCGGGGGCATATGCCTTGCCACTATCTGTGAACAGGATGCGGCGCCCGAACCGGCGATTAATGGCAGCACCACCCAATAACACCGGG
>JBDRQK010000194.1:0-6068 GCA_043826315.1 Chloroflexota bacterium | reverse complement strand
GCACGAGAAGTCGGCATCTGGTACAACGCCCGAGGTTCGGCAAATGGTTCCATTGTGGCTTATGCATTGGATATTACCCTCGTTGATCCGATTGAACAGGACCTGCTCTTTGAGCGTTTTCTTAATCCCGGGCGAATCTCTATGCCGGATATCGACCTCGATTTCCCGGATGATCACCGGGCTGAGATGATGGAATATACCGCCCGAAAATATGGCGATGACAAGGTAGCCCAGATCATCACGTTTGGCACGATGGGCGCTAAAGCTGCCATCCGGGATGTTGGTCGTGTCATGGATATTCCCCTGCACGAAGTGGATCGAGTTACCAAGTTTGTCCAAACAATTTCAGGTAAAACAGTCACCCTGCAGGAAAACCTTAAGCAAAGCAGAGAATTACAATCTGTTTACAACTCCGATCCAACCATGCGTGAGCTATTGGATACAGCCTCTTTGATGGAAGGTGTTGTTCGCAATGCTGGTACACATGCCGCCGGTGTGGTTATCAGTGATTTACCCTTGATGGACTATTTACCCCTGCATCGACCCACCAGTAATTCAGAAGAGACCCCTATCAAGTCGGTCACCCAATTTGAGATGGGAATCCTCGATTCGTTGGGTATGCTTAAAGTGGATTTCCTGGGCTTGGCAACTTTAACCATCATGGCACGTGCTTGCGAAATGATCAAAGAACGGCACGGTATTCAATATTCACTGGATGATATTCCATTGGATGACACCAAAGCCTTTGAACTGATGGGTGCCGGAAACACTGCTGGTTTGTTCCAGGTGGAAGGAAGCGGTATGACCCGCTACCTGATCCAGATGAAACCTCAAAAGCTGGAAAATGTGATCGCCATGGTAGCGCTTTACCGCCCCGGCCCGATGGCTTTCATCCCGAATTATATCGACTGCATGCATGGCAGAAAACCAACCGAATACCGGCATGAATCCTTGCGTCCGATCTTCGAGTCCACTTATGGAATTCCAGTTTATCAAGAGCAATTAATGCGTGCAGCGGTTGAACTGGCTGGGTATAACCCTTCAGATGCGGATGATCTTCGCAAGGCTATCTCCAAGAAGATCCCGGAAAAAATTGAGAAACATCGTATCAAATTTGCCCATGGTGCACAGGAACGCGGAATTGACGAAACCACAGCCAATGCCATTTTCTCAGATTGGGAGGAATTTGCCCGTTACGGGTTCAATAAATCCCATGCTGCAGATTATGGTGTCATTGCTGTTCAGACCGCCTTTTTAAAAGCACATTATCCAGCAGAATTTTTCACAGCTTTGCTGTCTGTTAATAAAAATGATAATGCCAAAGTTGCCTTATACAGTGCAGATAGCCGTAATATGGGCATTGAAGTGCTTTCTCCAGATATCAACACCAGCGCTTGGGATTTTGCCATTGAAGATCAGCCTGAAGGGAAAACAGCCATCCGATTTGGTTTGGGGGCTATTAAGAATGTAGGTCAGAACCCGGTTGAGATCATCATCCAGGCTCGCGGACCCGAGAATCTCCCTTTCAAAGATCTGAATGACTTGGCACGACGCGCCGACTTAAAGGCTATTGGTAAACGCGCTCTCGAATGTCTGATCAAGGTTGGTGCATTGGATTGCTTTGGATCTCGTCCATCTTTGCTGGCTTGTCTCGACCGGCTTATTGCTATTAGTTCGTCCCATTTTCGATCTGCATTGGATGGTCAGCTTTCGCTATTTGGTGAATCGACCGGGGTTCACGAGAATATCATCCTGCCCGAGGTCCCGGATATCGACCGTCGTGAACAACTCAACTGGGAACGTGACCTGCTTGGGTTATATGTTTCCGAGCATCCCTTGACTTCGATGATGTCAACCCTGAAGCAGATCGTCACTCACTTTTCCGGTCAACTATCCGAAGCATCAGACCAGGAGCTCGTACGGATGGCTGGTTTGGTGGCGGCAGTACGTCCTTATCAGACCAAGAACGGCAAGATGATGGGGTTCGTTACGGTTGAAGACATTCAAGGTAATTTTGACTTGGTACTTTTCCCGCGCATTTGGACCAGGTTTGAGACATTGCTGGAAAATGGGATGATTGTATTTGTGGAAGGCAAAGTGGATGCAGCCAGTGCTCCTCCCAAGATCCTGGTGGACAATATCAGCACCGATATTAAATTGGTGACACCAGCAAACCAAACCGACAATATTGGGAAAAATGTGGCAACAAACCCACTCCTGGAGTCTCAACCTGTGCGCATGTCGCAGGTTAACCTGGTGGCTGAGCCAGTCCCAATTGAAATTGATGGGATTGATCCGGATATGCCACCACCACCCGAAGCCTTTCCTCCTGGTTGGGACGAAGTTCCTATGCCGCCTGTATACGTGAGCCCAGGATCCAAAACCAAAGTAAAATCTGTTCAGGAGTCCTCATTTGTTAAAAAAGCTGTACCAGATAAAAAACCTTCTCCTGAACCGGGACTTGTTCAGATATCACCTATCTCCCAACAGGAAACTCCAATAATTGCGTTTGCTCCAAGAGTGACGATTCGTCCAACCACTATTCACGCTCCTGTCAAAGAAGATCACAATCCTCAAATGGTGACTGTCACCTTGCGCTCAATCGGTCAACCCATTAAAGATCAACGCCGCATACAACGTTTGCATGGTGCCTTCATCTCCTGTCCTGGCAAGGACCATTTCTCTTTATATATCAAGGAGAATGGTCATAGTTTCATGATGGAATTCCCCAATGACACGACACATGTCTGCCCCGAATTACTGGCAGAGATAAAAAAGATCGTCGCCGAGAACGACATCCACATTGAACAGATCCATTATCAATGATGGATTTGAATTGAAAAGAAAAAATGAAACCTGGCAGTTGTAAATTACTTGCCAGGTTTCTTAGATTATTCTGATCCTAACTCTTAAGATCTACTTACCCTTCCACTCCGCTTTTCGTTTTTCAACAAAAGCCTGCATTCCTTCTTTCTGATCTTGGCTGGCAAACAACATATAAAATGCTCGTCGCTCGGATTCCAATCCCTCGCTGAGAGGCAATTCAAAGGCTTTGTTGACAGCTTCCTTCCCCAATCTCAAAGCCAGCGGGGCGCGTTCAGCAACTTCGGATGCCAGTATCAAGGCTTCATCAAGGTAACGTTCGTTTAAGACCACTTTATTGATCAAACCGTGTAATAGTGCCTCTCCGGCGCTCAAAGTACGGTTGTTTAAGACCATTTCCATTGCTAGTGCTTTACCCACTGCATGAGTCAGACGTTGTGTGCCTCCTGCGCCTGGAATCACTCCGATGGTCACTTCAGGTTGTCCGAAGCGGGCATTTTCGGCAGCAATGATCATGTCACATGACATTGCCAACTCACAGCCACCACCCAGTGCAAACCCTGCCACAGCAGCAATGATCGGTTTCTTTATCTTTCTTAAATCGTCAAACAATTCCACAAAACTTTCTGACAGCATATCTGTAACGTTTGAGTCCACCATTGCCTTGATGTCTGCACCAGCCGCGAAAACACGTTCATTCCCAGTGATCAGGATGGCACCGATGCTTTCATTTGCATCATAGGCTTGCGCAGCATTTACCAGTTCCTGCATCAATTCAGCATTCAGGGCATTCATCGCTTTGGGGCGGTTTAATGTGATCAATCCAACTTTTCCACGAGTTTCAATAAGTATGGAATTGTATGCCATTTTCAATCTCCTTTAATAATAGCCGGGTAAATATCACCAGTCTCAAAGTTGTGTCCCATCGCTCTGTTTGAGTTGAGTCAGGTGTTCATCAATGTGAGCCAGGGTGCGCTCCACCCACCACTGCAGGCTGTGTTTTCCAAATGAGGGATGCTGGCCGGGTCGGTTCCAAGCTTCAACTGGAAGGTTTTTCAACCAGATTGCGGTCAGGTTACATTGTTCATTAAAATCGGATGAAAGTTTTTGGATCGATTCCCTGGGTTGGTAATGTTCGGCCATCCAGGCATCACCGTCAAAATTCTCGAACATGGGGTTTTCTTCATTAATAATGCGATGCAAACGTGGCAAATAAACCTGCAGATTTACATCACGCATATGGGCGACCACCTGGTGAAGATTCCAGCCACCGGCTTCCAGGGGTTGAGTGTGATCTTTTATCCGGAAAATTGCTGCTTCGATCGATTCGGGTGCTCTGGCTATTTTGTTGATCATGCGTTGGCGATATTCCAATAATTCTTCCATCATGTCTCCTGGTGGTTAACTGAACAACAATAATCGAGGGCTTGTTCAATAATGTCTATTTTTCCATCCGGGTCGATTAAATGTACTTGGATGCCATATTCACGAAATTCCTGTTGGGCTCGGGTGCATAATTCAGTCAATCCAGCCTTGCTTACAGCGTAAGCTGCCTGTTGTTTTGACCCGGATTGTGAATGGGCACCGATCACAAGTATCACGCCACCCCCCTGGGTGCGCATAATGCGTCCCACCGATTGCATCATTAAAAACACACCAGTCAGATTTACATCCAGTGTGCGTTGCCAATCCCAATCATCCATATCCAGCAGGGTGGTGGTTGGTTTTACCTGGGCACAGTTTACCAGGATATCGATCCGGCCCCAATCATCCAGAATAGTGTTGACGAGTCCCTGGATGGGCATTTTCTTGGCGACATCAACAACATAGGCTCTCACCGAACCTCCAGTCGAATGGATTGTGGCCTCGGTTTGATCCAAATTGATCGGCGTTAGATCGTTAATTGCCAGGCTGGCTCCATGGCTGGCAAAAGCCTGGGCAATGGATCGTCCAACCCCTTTGCCGGCACCTGTCACCAGGATGACTTTTCCTTCAAGGTCGGTAATCATTATGCAATACTCCCTTTCTTAAGATCACCATTTAATTCTACTATGGTACTTTGCAGATGATAATGCTGCCATCATAAGTGCCGGCATTTAATGGAAGCCCCAGGTAAGGGGATGGATCCAACGTATTCCCGATCTCAAGTTCATTCAGGAATTTCCCCTGACCATCATCCATTACGATCGAGAAATGTAAATGAACTCCGACCGGGTTGTTCGGGTCACCGGAAAAATTTCCCTGCCATCCCAATAACGTACCCGCTTCGATATATTTTTCTGTGGTATCCGCCGGGAATTCCGGTGAGATAAAGGAATTGCCGGCTTGATCTGCCATATGGGTGTAATACACCCATATCTGCCTGTTGGAATCAAGAGGATCGTTTGGCACACGCACGATCACAGAGGATTTCCAATCTGGCAGGCGGGTCAGGAAACCTGGATAAGCTGCCACGACAGGGGTTTCGTTCACTCCTTTCCCTGCAAAAATATCAATACCCTGGTGATGGTGACCTGGCCTGAATGAGTCATCCCACAGGTAACCGATGAAGCCATCCGTGGGTAGAAGGAAAGGGGCGTCACCACAGCGTTCCCCGGCTTGGATGCCCCATTCCGGATGATCTTTTGAATTCCGCAGCCATTCACGCACATTCAAGGAACGGGTGGCGGATGGTCGCAGATTTTGGTAGGCATAAAATCCCAACCCGGCCAAAGCACCAACCAGGAGAATAACGACCCAGGTCCATTTTGACATGTTCCCGATTATACCCTTTGGTACGTGATGTGGAAAACGCCTCGGAAGTTGCTAGAAAAGCTTATTCTCAAGATAAACATGCGCTAAGAAGTGAGATGGCAGGAACATGATAAGGAAAAAAAGTACTAATAGAAAAACTTGTAATTTAAATTATTTTTGGATATACTAATTTTTGTCACCTTACTTATTTGTTAGTAAGGAATCCATCTCAACCTCAAAGGAGATCAAATTATGTTCAAACGTATTGTTTTTAGTATCTTAATTATTTCAGCGTTACTTTTTTCAACTGTACCTGCAAGGGCAGCAAAAGGTAACAATACGATTGGAGTCAATGTACTCCTGAAATCCAATATTACCAATAAGATACTTAAGGATCTTGGTTCTCTTGGAAAAGTGCGGGATGTTGTATATGAGATCAATGCCCTGACTATACAGATCAAGGCAAGCAATCTTGCTACCCTGCGGGCGCGACCCTATGTGGCCTCAGCCAA
>JBDRQK010000193.1:0-11852 GCA_043826315.1 Chloroflexota bacterium | reverse complement strand
TGCCCATCAATGCTGGCATCGCCAGATGTGGGCTTATAGAGAGTCGAGAGAATTGAGATGGTTGTGGTCTTCCCGGCACCGTTTGGACCTAACAGGCTGAATATCTCACCCTGTTCAATATCAAAGCTTACCCCCTTCACTGCGGGAATATCACCATATTTTTTTACAAGATTATTGACTTCAAGAATTGTTGGCATCATAAATCCCTTCATAAAAATAATTCTCTAAAATTAATGATTATTTTACAATTTATACTCTTGAAAAACAAGAGAAATATCTATCTCAACAAATGAAGTTAAATTATTTAGGCTAATACTTGTCAGACAATTGACAGGGATGCATTAATTTGTTAAACTATATGCAATTGTCTGACAAATAATCGAATTCGTAACAGAGAGTAAAATGACTACACTTCTTATAAAGAATGCCCAAATTCTTATAACCATGGATGACCACCAACGGGAAATTCCCGGAGGTGGTCTTTTTATCCGGGATGGGTTTATTGAACAGGTAGGTGTCAGCACAGAACTTCCAGTTAGCGCAGATGAAGTGATTGATATGAAAGGACATATCCTCCTGCCTGGGTTGGTAAATACTCACCATCATTTTTATCAGACATTGACCCGTGCTGTCCCTTCTGCACAGGATGCCAATCTTTTCAACTGGTTAAAAACCTTGTATCCCATTTGGGCTAGAATGAACCCGGAAGATATCTTTATCTCAACTCAGACCGCCATGGCAGAACTTGCACTTTCGGGGTGTACAACTACTTCAGATCATCTCTACCTTTTTCCGAATGGATCAAGATTGGATGATGAGATCTTTGCGGCCGGGGAGATTGGTTTGCGGTTACAGGCTTCACGCGGCTCCATGAGTCTGGGTGAAAGCCAGGGCGGATTACCACCTGATAGTGTAGTTGATAATGAAGATGTCATCCTGAATGATAGCTTGCGACTGATCCAGAGATATCACGATTCAAAACCAGGTGCAATGGTTCAGATTGTTCTGGCACCCTGTTCACCTTTTTCGGTAACTGGGGAGTTGATGAAACAATCAGCTGTCTTAGCCCGGGAGTATGGGGTTCATCTGCATACACACTTGGCTGAAACGGAAGATGAAGAGAAATTTTGCCTTCAGAAATTCGGCTACCGCCCTGTAGGCTATATGCAATCTGTTGATTGGGTTGGAGAAGATGTCTGGTTTGCACATTCTGTTTATGTAAATGCTGATGAGATAAAGACTTTTGCCACCTGTGGCTGCGGTGTGGCTCATTGCCCATCATCCAATATGCGCCTGGCATCCGGTATTGCTCCTATACGGGAATATATTGCTTCCGGCGTCAATGTTGGATTAGGAGTGGATGGCTCAGCGTCCAATGATGGTTCCCATATGCTTGGGGAAGCGCGCCAGGCCATGCTGCTTTCGCGTATTCGGGAAGGCATCACCGGATTTTCTCTTTCAAATGACCCAACTCGAAAATTGATGACCGCACGCCAGGTACTTTGGTTGGGCACGCGTGGAGGTGCAGCTGTTTTGGGAAGAAATGATATTGGATCACTCGAGCCTGGCAAATGTGCTGATTTTTTTGCAATCAATTTAAACCGTTTGGAATATGCAGGAGCCTTACATGATCCTGTTGCAGCTGTTATTTTTACCCAGCCTGTAAAAGTTGACTATACTGTGGTGGCTGGCAAGTTAGTGGTAAAAAATGCAAATCTTGAAACCCTGGATGAACACGCACTTGTTGAACGTCATAACCAATGTGCCGCCCGACTAATGGGGGAATTATGACGCAAACACAATCAAAAATCCGCAATTTGATCGATGTGGCAATGGGACGCCTACCTGCAGACCAGGTGGTCCGTGCTGGTATTTGGGTATGTGTTCAAACCGGCGAATTTGTTGAAAAGACCGACATGGCTATTATTGATGGCCATATCGCTTACATAGGTCCGGATGCCTCTCATTGCATCGGAGAAGACACTCAGGTGATCGATGCCAAAGGCCGATTTCTTGTGCCTGGGTTGCTGGATGCCCACATGCACGTTGAGTCAGGTATGCTTTCAGTCACAGAATTTGTGCGTGCGGTCGTACCACACGGAACCACAGGCATGTTCATTGATCCGCATGAAATTGCAAATGTCTTCGGATTGGATGGTATCCGTCTGATGGTGGATGAAGCCCGTCAACAACCCATCCATGTGTGGGTTCAGATTCCATCCTGTGTTCCTTCTTCCCCGGTTTTTGAAAAATCTGGAGTTACGCTAAGTGCAAAGGATGTTGAGCAGGCTCTGGGGTGGGAAGGTGTCATTGGTCTCGGAGAAGTAATGGATTACCCCGGGGTAGCGAATGCGGATGATAAGATGATCGCTGAATTAGCCTCTGCCCGTCAAGCCGGGAAGGTGGTCGGTGGTCATTATCCTTCGATCGACCATGGCAGGGAATTCCATGGATATGTTGCCGGTGGTATAGAGGATGACCATGAAGGCACCACACTGGAAGGTGCCGTCCAACGCGCCAGACAGGGTATGAAAGTTATGTTGCGGTATGGATCAGCCTGGCAGGATGTAATTGAGCAAGTCAAAGCAATCACCAGCTTGAGCCTTGATCCCCGCCATTTCCTTCTTTGCACGGATGACTCGCATGCCGGAACTCTGCATCTGGATGGGCACATGGATCGTGTAATCAGACACGCTATTCAGAAAGGGGTCAAACCAATGACAGCCATCCAAATGGCAACCATCAATACTGCTGAACATTTCGGTCTAGGGCGTGAAATGGGTATGCTTGCACCTGGTCGTTGGGCGGATGTGGTACTGGTGAAGGATATTAACGATTTCAGGGCTGACGTGGTGATTGCAAGAGGAATCATAGCGGCTAAATCGGGAGAAATACTGCTTGAGAAGCCGGAAAATTCCATTCCTGGATGGGCCTTAAATTCCATGCATATGTCTGAAATATTGACCGTAGAATCTTTCGAATTAATTGTCGACAACAAACTGGCAAATCAAAACAAGGGAACTGCCAACGTAATCGGGATCATTGAGAACCAGGCTGCAACCCGTCACTTGAAAGTTGGCGTCAGTTTGAATAGTCCTGAAGTTCACGCAGATCTCGAAAGGGATATAGCCAAGATTGCCCTGATGGACCGGCACCATGCAACCCAAAATATCCAGTTAGGTTTGGTGCAAGGTTTTGGGTTTGATAAACCTTGCGCAATTGCCACAACCGTTTCCCATGATAGCCATAATTTGATCGTAGTTGGCACGGATGATGCCTGCATGGCTATGGCTGCCAATAAATTGCAGGAAATCGGTGGTGGACAGGTTGTGGTTCTTGATCAACGAGTGATCGGTTTGGTGGAATTACCCATCGCAGGATTAATGTCAACTGAAAGTGCGTCTGTAGTATCAGGAAAGACTGTATCTGTTTTAAACGGTTTTAAAGCTTGTGGATGCCAATTAAATAACCCGAACATGCAACTTAGTTTGCTTGCCCTGGTAGTTATACCTGAAATCCGCATTTCTGAACGAGGACTGATTGATGTTAAAAATATGCAAGTTCTACCTTTATTAGAAGGATCAATTGATTAACATGGGTCACCATCCTTTTCAACGCCTGCAATCCGACCTTGCAACATTGATCGATTCCTTACCAGCTGATAGCCAATTGCCATCTGAACCAACCCTGGCGCTTAAGATGGGAGTTTCACGCGCCACCTTGCGAGAAGCGATGCGCTCTTTTGAAACCCAGGGAAAGATCCGACGCAAACAGGGTGTGGGGACCTTTGTGATAGGAGATGTCCCTCTCATTGAAAGTGGTCTGGAGATTTTAGAAAGCATAGAAACTTTGGCTGGCAGGATCGGTTTAAGTGTATCTACTCACTCCCTTAAGGTGGAAAAAATAACCGCAGATTTGGAATGTGCGCTGGTTTTGGATATTCCTATTGGATCCGGATTAACCCGCATTTCTCGGCTCATCATGACAGATGGTCGCCCTGCTGCCTATCTGGTGGATACTTTATCTGAAAACATTCTCTCCCAGGCTGACCTTGCTGCAGGTTTTACTGGCTCAGTTTTGGATCTTTTATTACGTAGAGGCTCACCTCGCTTGGTCAGTTCCAGGACAGAAATTAATGCCGTCAATGCCACTGCAGAAGTGGCACATTTGCTTGAGATCCAACGTGGGGATGTCTTGATCAATTTCACCGCTTGTCTATATTCTTCTGAAGGGCAAGTGATCGATCATTCTCTAAGTTATTTCCTACCGGGTTACTTCAAATTTCATGTCAATCGTAGGGTAGGTTAAGCATGTCTCGTGTCATTTACACGAAAATTCTAACCATTATCTCTGGAGGATAAAATGCGTAGTTTTGCTGGTAGAGACATTCTGTCTCTGAAGGATTTTGAACGAAATGAATTTTTCCATGTCTTTGATGTAGCTGCCGAACTGGAACCAATTGCGGTCAGCCGTCGTAATACCAATCTGCTGGCTGAGAAAACATTGGTAACAGCTTTCTACCAACCATCCACCCGCACCCGACTGGCTCACGAAGCAGCCATGCACCGTTTGGGAGGTCATGTCACAGGTTTTGCGGATGCAAAAATGACTCGTGCAGGTGATTTTTATCAAGAATCCATCAAAGATACTGTAAAAATGTTGGAATTCTATGGTGATGTGATCGTTATGCGCCATTTTCAACAAGGCGCACCCCATGAAGCAGCCAAGTGGGCTTCCATTCCGATCATCAACGGTGGTGATGGTTGGGGTGAACACCCGACCCAGATACTGACCGACCTGTACACTGTCTTAAAAGAAAAAGGCAGCATCGATGGTTTAACCTGGCTTGCAGTTGGTGATATGCGTATGCGCACAATGCATTCCCTGGGTTATGCCCTCAGTCAGTTTGATTGCCCGATCACATTTGTCTCCCCCCCGGATATGGGTCTGACCGATGAATTTAAAGCTGATCTTACGCAGTTTAATGTTAATTTCAAAGAAATGGAACATGTTGAACAAGCGATTGCCAAGGCAGATGTAATTCTGGTGGAACCGGTTGTTCAGCCGGATTACACCAAGAGTCGTGACGAACGTTCAGGTGATGTAAATATGACTCCTGCAAATTACAAGATCACTCGTGAATTATTGAGCACAAAAGCCAAATCCGATGCCATATTACTGCATTCCCTGCCTCGCATGGACGAAGTTCCCGCAGACGTGGATATCACCCGCTGGTCACGCTATTGGCAGGAAGCATTTAATGGTGTTGTCATGCGCATGGCACTTCTGGCACTCGTTCTTGGTAAGATGGAATAATATCCGCAAAGGAGAATTATTATGCAAACTGATCTTCGTGGTCGTGATTTGATTGGCGACCTTGATTTTACAAAAGAAGAAGTAGAGACGGTTCTGGATGTTGCCTGGGATCTGAAGCGCAAACGTGCCTTGGGCGAACCCCACGCTTATTTACGTGACAAAGTTCTGGCCATGCTGTTCTTTTTCAGCAGCACTCGCACGCGTGGCTCATTTGAAGCAGGTATGGCTCAACTTGGTGGACATGCAGCCTTTATTGAAAGTCGGACAACTCAAATTTCGCATGGTGATACTGAAACTGAGATGGGTGAGATTTTTGGCAGATATTTTGATGGTATTGCCATCCGTCATGTTGAGTGGGGCACCGGTAACCGCTATTTGGACCTGGTGGCTAAAGCCTCCCGTGAACCCGTTTTGAATATGCAATGCGAGATCTTCCATCCTTTTCAATGCCTGGCAGATTTAATGACCATTATGGAAAAGAAAGGTCGCGATCTTCGCAGACGCAAAGTGGTTGTCTCTTGGGCATATGCCTCTTCTTATTTAAAACCCATATCTGTACCCCAGTCACTGATCCTGCAATTACCGCGTTTTGGAATGGATGTTGTCCTGGCACATCCCCCGGAATTCAAACTTATGCCCGAAATCGTGGAACAGGCAAAAGAACAGGCCAGAAAATTCAACGCAGGCTTTGAAATTGTGGACGACATGGAAGCTGCATTTAAAGATGCGGATGTAGTCTATGCTAAATCGTGGGGTCCATTATTGACAACCGCTGATCCTGATGAAGGCAAGGTTATCCAGGATAAGTACAAACATTGGATTACCGATGCCCGCAAGGTTGCACTGGCTAAACCGGATACTATTTATATGCATCCATTACCGGCAGATCGGGATGTTGAAGTAACCAGTGAAGTTATGGATGGTCCTCATTCAGTTGTTTTTGATCAAGCAGAAAATCGCATGCATACCCAAAAAGCTGTCATGGCGTTGACAATGAGATAATACCTGTAAGAAATTTAATAAAAATTTTAGGATAAGGGCAGTATCCAAACCCGCTTTTACGCCTAACGAACTTTCATCCGGTATAATCAGGTGGAATCGAAGGAGTTATATGTCAAGAAAAGTTGCAGTTATCGCCATCGGTGGTAACTCATTAATAAAGGATAAGAATCATCAGACAGTGGAAGATCAATATGATGCTGTTAAAGAATCGACTCAGCATATTGCAGATATGATCGAAGATGGTTGGGATGTGGTTATTGGTCACGGAAATGGACCCCAAGTAGGATTCATCTTACGCCGTTCTGAAATTGCTGCCAAAGTTGAAGGTATGCATGAAGTTCCACTGGATGTGTGTGGTGCTGACAGTCAGGGAGCTATCGGTTATGCCTTGCAACAAAATTTACAAAACGAATTTCACAAACGAGGCATTGAAAAAGGGGTTGCCACGGTGGTTACACAAGTCTTGGTAGACAAGGATGATCCTGCCTTTAAGAATCCATCCAAACCGATTGGCAGTTTTATGGATGCAATCGAAGCTCAACGTCGTGAAAAAGAAATGGGTTGGAGTGTAGTTGAAGACGCCGGACGTGGTTGGAGAAGAGTGGTTGCCTCTCCCTTACCCAAGAAAGTCATTGAATTGGCTCCAGTTAAAAGTTTGATTGATAATGGTGTTGTGGTTATCAGCGTAGGAGGTGGTGGCATCCCTGTCGTTGAGAAGAATGGCATCCTCCAGGGTACAGCAGCGGTGATTGACAAGGATTTTGCTTCCAGCTTACTGGCGCAATTGATCAATGCAGATTTGTTGCTTATCTCAACAGCTGTTGAAAAAGTGGCGTTAAATTTTGGAAAACCGGATGAAAAATGGTTGGATAAGATGACTCTGGCAGAAGCAAAAAAATATCTAGCCGAAGGCATTCATTTTGCAAAGGGGTCTATGGCTCCCAAGATCGAGGCAATCATATGGTTCCTGGAAAATGGTGGCAAACAAGCTCTCATCACAAACCCAGAAAATATTGGCCGGGCAATGAAACATGAGACAGGCACCTGGATTGAACCTTAAGAAAGACGGATCAAAGCTTAAAAAACTTTGATCTGTCATTTGTGATCTAAATCCTTCCCTGATCTTAAAAAGATTTTAAGAACCTTAAAAATAATATTTTGAGATTAAAAACGTTCGCAATATTAGCGCGCTAAGGTACAATAAAGCGATAGACCGAAACGAAAAAACCGATAAATAGTTATCAGAAAAAGGAGGTTTCCGCATATATTCTTTTATATTGCTTTTCCATTCAAGATTTTTCATAAATTCAAGGAGATGAGATGAAGAACAAAGTTCTATGGCTCGTAAGTGGTCTGCTTATTCTTGTATTTGCTTTAACAGCATGTGGTCCTAAGACCGTCTCAACAGAATGCAATGTTGAAACGACTTCAGAAGCTGTTGGTTCATATCAAGTTCCAGCTGCAATTGAAGGTTGTTATAACGTTGGCTTCGTCTATGTTGGTCCTCATGATGATGGTGGTTGGACCCAATCCCATGATGTCGGTCGCATGTATGTTCAGGACACCATTCCCAATGTCCACACAGCCTACGTTGAGAACGTGGCAGAAGGTGCTGATGCTGAGCAGGTCATTCGATCACTGGCTCGCAAAGGATTTAATGTTATTTTCACAACATCCTTTGGTTTCATGGATGCCTCAGAAATTGTGGCTGAAGAATTCCCGGCTGTGAATATCATCCATATCAGTGGATACAAATCCAATACAGCCAATTTCGGTAACCTTATGGGCGCTATGGAGGATATTAAATACCTGGCTGGGATGTTGGCTGGTTCACGCACCAAGATGGATGGCAATACAAAAATTGGGTATACTGCAACCTTCCCGATTCCCGAAGAATTGCGCCTTGGTAATGCCTTTGCTCTTGGTGTTGAGAAAACCTGCCCTGAGTGCACTATTGATGTTCGTTTCATATCCACTTGGCATGACCCTATCCTGGAAAAAGAAGCTGCATCTTCATTGTTTGATGCTGGTGCCCAGGTTGTTATGACCGGTGCAGATACTCCCGCCCCGGCAGAAGTCGCTCCCGCTGGCAAGTGGGGCATTACTTATGACTACAAGGGTAACTGCACTGTGGATGCCTGCCTGACCTCCATGTATTGGAATTGGGGAATTGTATATGCCAAGATTGTTGAGGAATCGATCGCTGGCACATGGGTCGGTGGGTGGGATTATTTTGATGCCGATTCCGGTGCGTTAGGTTTACTTGGTTTTATGGAAGGCGAAACAATGCAGCCAGGTGTAGCAGAATTACCCGCAGCTGACTTGGAACTTGTAAAGTCCACGCTGGCCAAGATGCTAAAAGGCGAATTCACACGATTTGATGTCTTCAAGGGTCCTATTACAGACAATAAAGGCAATCTTGTGCTCGCAGATGGCGTCAGCTTGGAACAACTGGATCTCGATGGTTTTGCACAATTTGGCAGCACCTGCACCACTTGTATGTACTGGTGGAATCAGAATATTACTGCTGAACTGCCTGATCTTTAAATTTAAATTGTAAACAATCTAAAAATTCTGGAGACGACCCATACTGTCGTCTCCAGAATTCAAAATTTATGATAATTTTGCTAACTAATAATATTCAATTTTTTGTTTCACGTTAAGAATCATTAGCTGTATAGATAATAGAATTACTAATTCGGGGAAGATTTAAGATATCCCCTCTATTTTAAGAAAAAGTATTATAAAAATAATTGAACTGGAAATCTATCCAGAAGAGATAAATCAAGCATTGAATCCCGGAGAATATTTATGTCTTCCCATTCAAGCCAAACCTCCCCACCTCTCGCTGTTGAAATGCAGGATATTGTTATCCGATTTCCTGGTGTATTGGCAAATGATCATGTAAATTTGACACTTAAACAAGGCGAAATTCATGCTTTGCTGGGGGAGAATGGAGCCGGAAAAAGCACTTTGATGAATTCTCTGGCAGGTTTATATAAACCTGTATCAGGTGTGATAAAAGTCCATGGTGAAGTGGTCAATTTTAACTCACCCAGGGATGCAATTGCCAAAGGTATTGGCATGGTTTATCAGCATTTCATGCTGGTCCCAACCCAAACGGTTACTGAAAATATACTTTTAGGATTGAAAGATCCAAAATTTTTTATGAATCTTGCAACCTATAATAAGAAGATCCAGGCTTTGCAGGAGCAATTTGGATTGAAGGTAGACCCTACAGCCTTGATCTGGCAGCTATCCGTGGGGGAGCAGCAGCGTGTTGAGATCTTGAAAACATTGTATCGGGGTGCAAATATCCTCATCCTGGATGAACCGACAGCTGTACTGGCTCCTCAAGAAATTGACGATTTGATGAACACAATGCGTTCTCTGGTCGCTAATGGCAAATCGATCTTTTTTATTTCTCACAAGCTTAACGAGGTCACCGCTGTAGCAGATCGCCTGACAGTTTTGCGAAAGGGGAAAGTTACCGCGGAAGGGATTGGAATTGAAGGAATAAACCGGGAAAAATTGGCTGAATTAATGGTAGGTCGAAAGGTGATCTTTCAGGTTGAGAAGAAGATCCAGGAACCCGGTGATGTTGTCCTGGATGTCAAGAACGTCTCTGCGTTGAATAACAAGGGTTTCCCTGCTCTTAAAGATGTGTCATTTAATTTGCACCAGGGAGAGATTTTAGGGATCGCAGGGATCGCTGGTAATGGGCAGAGCGAACTGGCTGAAGTGATCACCGGTTTGCGACCCTGCTCCGGTAGCATCCTTATTAATGGTCAACAGGCTGCCAATCGACCACCTGGGATGATCATAGATTATGGCGTTTCCCATATCCCAGAAGACCGCACCGGGGTTGGATCGGCACCCAATATGAGCATTGCAGAAAATACCATAATGAAGAATTACGATCAGGAGCCGATTGGAAGTCGTTGGAGAATCAATTTTTCCTCTGTTCGTGAATATGCGAGCATGTTAAAAGAAAAATATGCCATCCTGGCTCCCAGTATAAACACCCAAGCCCGCAAGCTTTCTGGTGGAAACTTGCAAAAAGTGATTCTGGCTCGTGAGATTTCCTGCTTTCCTCGCCTGATGATTGCGGTGCAACCAACCCGGGGTTTGGACGTAGGAGCTATCGAATCCATTCAGGGTTTATTGCTCGAACAGAGGGAGAACGGTACCGCCATTCTCTTGATCTCGGAAGAGCTGGAAGAATTGCTTTCACTTTGTGACCGCATCGCAGTTATCTATGAAGGAGAAGTAACCGGGATTGTTGATGCTGCAGATGCGAATTTGACGAATATCGGTTTGATGATGACCGGTTCCATGAGGAGTCAATAATGAGATTCCCATTCACGATTCAAGTCGAGAAGCGTTCTGAGGATTATCCTAAATGGCTACCGTTGGTGACATCTTTGAGTGCAGTAATAATCGCATTCATATTTAGTGGTATTGTTTTAAAATTTGTTGGTGGTCAGCCGTTGAAAGTCCTCGGTTTTTTCTTTACAGCCACCTTCGGCAGTTGGGGTGTGTTCTCAGACACTCTTGTCAAAGCAACCCCACTCATCTTGATCGGGTTGGCATGCAGCCTGGCTTTTAAAATGAAGTTATGGAACATCGGAGCAGAAGGGCAATTCTATTTGGGAGCGTTTTTTTCCAGCCTGGTTGTGCTTGTGCCGCTCGTACCTCCGGACAGCCCCAAGATCCTTATCCTTACAGCTATGGTATTAATGGGAATGATCGGAGGTGCGGTATGGGGTTTTATTCCCGGTATTTTAAAGGCTAAATATAACGTTAACGAGATTATCACAACACTTATGCTGAATTATGTCGCCATCTACTGGAATAACTATTGGATATTTGGAAAATGGAGTGATGCAGGTTTTCAGATGACACCGATGTTCGAAAAAACTGCCTGGTTGCCGCGCCTATCTGATTATGCCAGGCAAACACCGACGTTATCAGGGATCACATTGCATCTGGGTGTGGTTTTTGGGCTGGTTGCAGCATTTGTTATCTGGTGGATCATGGAACGAAGCCGCTGGGGATATGAGATCAAATTAATTGGAGATAATCCCAAGGCAGCACGCTATGCTGGTCTAAATATCAGCCGTAATATCATTCTGGTTATGATGATTTCAGGTGCCCTGGCAGGATTGGCAGGCATGGCAGAGATAAGCGGTGTAGTCCATCGTTTACAGGAGCGCATTTCTCCTGGTTATGGCTTTTCCGGTATTATTGTTGCCTGGTTGGCAAAATTGAACCCGTTTGCAGTTATTGTTGTCTCCATACTATTCGGGGCATTGATTGTAGCCGGTCGTGAGATCCAGCCATCTGGGATCTCCTTTCTTCTCCAGGGTACCATTCTTTTCATGGTGATCAGTAGTGATGTCTTGCTGAAATACAAGATTCATTTGGTACGCAATCAAGAGGAGAAAGCATGAACCCGGAAATCATTATTCATGCAGGTCTGGCAACTGGAACGATTTTATTATTTGCTGCCATTGGAGAGATATTTGCTGAGC
>JBDRQK010000192.1:0-5757 GCA_043826315.1 Chloroflexota bacterium | reverse complement strand
GAGCACATCGGCATTACCTTCCTCTCCCATTTGTAATGCAGCACCAGTGCCGACAGCTATAGTCTGAACCAGGTAACCAGTCTGTGCCTCGAAGATGGGGATCAACACATCCAACAGACCTGAATCCTGGGTGCTGGTGGTGGTAGCGAGGATAAGATTAGGGTTGTCAGGAGGAGGCGGTGCAGTCGGCGCTTGCGTTGGGCTTGACAGTGGGGTACAAGCTGAGAGGGTTAAAACGACCAAAGAAAGAACTGTGAAAAAGAAAAAGGTCGAACTTTTTTTATGCATGGATATCTCTCCTATAAATATATTTGTTCCCCGGTATGGGTAGTGTCATACCCACTTAAACCAGCCATTGCTCTTCGGCAGATACTGGTCTGTAAATGATCCAGCATCGGTGCCAGGAGTTGCGTGGATTCCTGCAGCATGGTCAAATCAAAGCGTTCTTTAAATAGAGGAATAAAGAAAAGACCATATTTTTGTGCAACAGCCTGCAAACCAATACCAGCGTCTGCCTGTCCAGACCTGATCGCGAGGGCAATTTCGGTATGTGTGCAGAAAAATCTGTTATAGCCATTAATCAGCGTGGGTGAGATCCCAATTTCCTTCAAGCGTATATCCAACCACAGGCGTGTTCCAGAACCAGGCTGACGATTCACAAAACTGACATCGTCACGAGCCAGGTCAGCCAATTCATTGATGCCCTTCGGGTTTCCTGCCGCCAGGATCAAACCCTGCTGACGATTTGCCAGGGTGACCATAGTTGTTTTACGGTCCGGGAGCAAATGGCGAACGAAAGGTGTGTTGTATTCACCATTGGTATCCAACAAATGCGATCCGGCAATGTGGCAAAACCCCTGCCGCAGAGCAACCAACCCATCCAGACTACCAACTGGTAAGCTGAGCAAGTTAATGTTTATTCCAAGGGTTTGTGAAAGCTGTTCGATCGCCAGATCATGACTCCCTGAATAGATGATGGTCTGGCGTTTACCGTCTTTTGGAAGGACCATTTGCTGGACCAAGAAAGCCCCGGCACAGGTCCGGTAGAATTTTTCGGTAACACCACTTATGATAGTGACCTCGCTGAGTTCAACCAATCCGGCTTTTTCCAACTTCTGGATATGATGCCGGACCCGGGCAGGATGTTGTCCCAACTTTAACCCCAGCTGAGTCAGACTGGCAGGACCTGGCAGCAACAGGCGTAGAATTTCCAGACGACGTGGATCTGCCAGCGCTTTGATCTGCTCAAATTGATCGAGTACCTCAACCTTTTCCAAACAACTCTCCCGGCTGTTAAGGAAATACTTAACGGCAGTAGTTTAACTGAAGAGATGAAGGTTGTCAATAAGATCTCATCCAGTTTCAGAATATATGTCAGGTAATGATCTTTTACATTTCCCCTTTTTGTGTTTATGAACAAATATAAGTGGGAATCTCAAATAAAAGAAACCCCGAATACTTCTGCGAAAGCAGTACTTACTGCTGATTTTACTGTTTGCATGTCCGGAGTGGGCACAAGCAAATCCGCCAGGCTGACAATGGGATGGTCCACCAGGCCGCAGGCGATGATACCTTCCCAATAAGACATGTCCGGGTTCACATTTAGAGCAAAGCCATGCCTTGAGATACCATTAGCGTCCACCTTGACTCCAATGGCGGCAATTTTGGCTGGTTTGAGGCGATCCTGCGGACTGCAGCGCGGGCAGCGCGAGGCAATATCTGGTTGCACCCAGACACCCGTCATGCCTGAGATCTGTCCAGCTACCAACCCAAGATTAAACAATGCCAGGATCAGGCTTTCTTCAAGCTTGCGCACATAGCCAACATAATCTGCAACCGGGATATGGGATTCTCCTGTTACCGGTTTTCCAAGCTGCAAGAGTGGATACCCCACCAGCTGACCTGGTCCATGGTAGGTGACATCACCACCGCGATCCACCCAGTGAACGGCAATATCCCGTTGAGACAACTCCGATTCATTCCAGAGCAGATTCTTGAGATCACCACGCCTGCCAAAAGTGAAGGTATGAGGATGTTCGAGCAACAAAAGACTGGCTGGATGGGTACCCGCCGCGATCTGGGTGGCCAGATCCGTTTGAAGCTGCCAGGCTTCATGGTAATCAATCAATTCAAGATCAATTAATTTACATTGCATCTAATTATGCATCCTCGAACACCCTGCGGTAAAGCCCGGAACCAAGCAGGTGCTCTGGATCGCAACGTTCTTTTAATGCCCGGAATTTGTTAATAGTCTCCTGCCCCAGAAAACCCAAAGCAGTTTCCGGTTTGGTTTCGCTGTTCTTGGCAAAATAGAAACGCCCCCCTGCCTGTAGGACAAGGTTATCGAATTCTTGCAACATGGATGCCAGTTGACTGCGATTACCAGACGTGATCTTGAAATCCAGTGCCAATGAATAACCGTTCACAGCATGGGACAGAAGGAAACCATCCGGTCGGTGACGCTTGGTCACCCCCAGGTAGGCAGGCAGGTTACGCTGATGGGAGAGCTTGAGCATTTCGGACCATGTTTGAAAAGCCGTTTCTATTGGAAGAAAGGATTGATACTGGATCAATCCCTGACTACCGTAACTCAGTTCCCAATCAGGCACGTAATCCAGAAGAAAATGGAAAGAGGCATGTGATTGGCGAAAGGTTTTATCCCTGCCAAGCAGGAATTTGGCTGTATTTACCAGGCGTGTGCCTGTATTGTTCATGAAGGGAGCCATAAAATAGTGTAAATAAGATTTAGGTACCAATCCAAAAAATTTGGTTGGCAGGGTCTGGAAATCCACCTTAAGCGTTTGGGTTGGATCCGGATCTGCACCCTCGGGAAGGTAATTAGCCTGGTGAAGTTGACCGCGTCCCAACCTGCGTCCACGTGCAGTACAATCCACCCAACCGACGATGTAATCAGCCTGATCCTTGCGGGAGTCCAAGTCATCCAACTGAACCCCCAAATCCGGCGCATTCCATGCTTGAATGTCCAGTAAACCGGAGTGCATGCGCTTCATTTGCATGGTGATGGAGGTAAAGATACCAAGCATTCCCATTCCTCCGATCATGGATCGGAACAGGTCGCCGTTTTTATGGGGTGAACAGGTAACCTCGGCTCCAGTTGGCAGCAAAGCAGTAAATTCCAGAACGTGTTCACCGATCGTGCCTGCTTTATAATTGTTCTTTCCGTGGATATTCATGCCCAGGCAGCCACCCAGGGTGGTTGTCATTGTACCTGAGACAACAGGCGGCCACCAACCTGTTGGCAGGATATGCTGCCAGAGCTGTTTGAGTGTGACACCCGGCTGACAACTTATCAAACCGGTTTCCGGATCCCATTTCAGAATCCTATTGATCGCCTGCAAATCCAGAATAATACCACCGGCATTGAGGGCAGCGTCATTATAACTGCGCCCGGCACCCCGCAAATTGATGGTCAACCCAGCATCCCGGGCTATATCAAGAAATGGCTTGATATCATCCAAGCTTTCTGGTCTATAATAATAAGAGGGCAAGCGTAGAGAGTGCCCGAAATTTTCAACCTGCTGTAGATCTTTAAAAGAAATAATTGACATTAGAATACCAGTTTTCTAAAGATGAAAGATGGGGTATTGCGAATGACCAACATGACCCAACGCCATCGGGCAGGTGTATAGATATCCTGTTTATGAGTGCGGATGGCTTTGCATATATCCCGGGCAGCCTGTTCAGGAGGAATAACCCAGAAAGTACCTTTTGCTCCCGCCAAAAGATCTGTTTCCACAAACCCGGGTTTGACTGTGAGCACATGCACACCATAACGTGTAAGACGGTTGCGCAGCGCTTCGAGATATGTGGAAAGGGCTGCTTTGGAGGCATTGTATGAAGGGTTGCCCACTCGACCACGCTCTCCGGCAACTGATGAAATTCCCACGATCTGTCCACTTTTAAGGCTCTGGAACATCGCCGCCACAGGATTCAACCAGGCAAGTGCCCCCAGAAAATTGACTTCAAGGGTGCGACGGTCTTTATCGAAATCAAATTTTTTCAAGCCAACCGGAAGTGAGATGCCGGCATTGTAAATAAACACATCCACACCTCCCATATCTGCCATAATGGATTGCAGAAGAGTTGGGATTGATTCATAATTGTTAACATCATGGGGGTATGCCCGGGCGAGCGTTTGGTCAGCCTTCTGGTTGATCTCATCGCACAGAGTGTTGAGCATATCCTTGCGGCGCGCAAGCAAAGCCAGGCTGTATCCTTGATCTGCCAGTTGACGCGCCAGAGCAGCGCCAATTCCACTGGAAGCTCCCACCAGGATGGCTTTTCGGCCAGGTTGAAGCGGAGTACTGTGCTGGAAAGATGGAATCCTGTGATCAGGCATGAAAATCTCCTTGATTTGTTTGGATACTTATTTGATTATACATGAACCAATCCTTCCGGATCATACAATAATGGATTTACATTTTTCATGGTTGTTGAAGTACCTTGAAGAGCCAGTGTCCAAACCACAATCAAAGCAGATTAAATTCTCTGGCAGAGTCGTGAAAATTGAAAAACTCTGTCTTTGTTGTCGATAGTATGGAATCAATAAGTCAAGCAAGAAATGAGAGTTTCACCAAAAAGATTTAATCTAATATGATAGACTTTACTAAAAATTTATGATATATAATAATATGGAAAAGCAATCCTTCAATATCCACAACAGCCTTGATAACTGGAATTATTTATGGATCTTCGCTTAAAAATATTAGACCAGGCTCGTCAGGAACTAATCCATAAGGATCACCTGACTGAGGAAAACATTGAGATTCTTCAATCATTGCTCGACTTGTTGAGTCAGGCAATAAAAATGTCCCCTGAAGTAATCGACACGGAAATTTCTCTGCAAGATCTTGGGGAAAAAATAATCGATTCCAATAATCTATTATTGATTCTTAAGCAACAATCTGCCGAATTGAATGCACTCAGACGAATTAGCATCAATCTAACCTCCCGCCTGGAGTTAAAAGAAGTACTTGAAACAGTGGTCAGCGAAGCGCTGAGGTTGATAAAGAATGCCGATGATGCAAATATTTTCTTATTCGATGAGGGTAAATTAACTTTTGGTGCAGCATTGGATTCCAATGGAGAGAAGAACCACGAATTTGCCAAGCCACGCCCAAATGGATTAACCGCCACGGTTGCACAGCAGAAAAAGATGATCATGGTAGAAGACTTTCATACTCACCCATTATTTAAAAACTCCTCCCATAATTGGCACGGCTCCATAATTGGTATCCCTTTGATGATAGGCTCAAATGTTGAAGGGGTTATGAATTTGGCACGAACCACTGTAGGTGGATTTAGCCAAGAGGAGGTACGTCTGCTGAATTTGCTGGCCGATCAGGCAGCGGTTGCTATTCTCAATGCAGGTTTGCATGAGCACGCCAATCAGGAAGCCCGACTCGATAGTCTGACCGGTTTACCGAACAGGCGCGCATTGGATGAACGATTGGAGGCTGAAGTAAAACGTGCCTCCCGAACGGGATCAACCCTGGCTGTTGTGATGATGGACCTGGATGGATTTAAGGCCATCAATGATACATATGGTCATGTTATTGGAGATCATGTACTCTCCCAAGCTTTTGAACCTCTTGCAGAAACTCTGCGTACGACCGATTTTCTTGCCCGTTATGGTGGCGATGAATTAACCCTGGTATTACCAGAAACAGACCTGGCATCTGCACGACTGGTAGCTGAGAAAATCCAGGAAAAATTACGAAGTATTATTATTGTGAC
>JBDRQK010000191.1:0-12250 GCA_043826315.1 Chloroflexota bacterium | reverse complement strand
TAAATTTTCTAAAGCCTCATCCAAAAAATCCTCTTCATCAGGATCATCGATCCTGAGAATGAATTCTTCCAATTCTTCGCTAACGCCTTCTCCACCAATCTGGGAGAGAGACCAAAGAAGGGCATGCCAGATTTCTGGATCATCTTCTTCATTCAGTTGTGCGAGGAGTAGAGGTCGAGCTTTTTCCAATTCCAGCTGTCCAGCTGCCTGGATGGCTTCGATGCGGATTTCATCGTTTCCGTGCAGAAGGTTGGCGATAACCTCTTTTTCCCAATCCTGGTCATTTGAGCGACCGATGGCGATCATTGCACTAAGGATCCAGTCAGGACTTGGGTCATAAAGTGCAGTCATGATCAATTCGTGGACTTCCCACCTGGAAGAAAAGCCCAGGGATTCAAGAGCACGGCGTCGTATCAAAGGGTCCCTGGCTTTCCGGGCAGCTTTGATAAGTTCTTCTTCCAGGTTTGTGAGAGTTGATGCAGGGATTTTTTCCAATTCTCCCATGTAGATAAAAAGTCCCAGGGCTGTGGCAGCTGCAGCAGATGGGGTAATGGAAGTATCTGATTTTAATATTTTCAGGAAAACTGGAATCAAACTGGAGTCTTCGGATTCCCACAGCAACCGGATCGCAAGCGAGCGAACCTCTGAATCCGCATCATTAAGCAAACTTACTGCCAGGTTATCAAAGGAAAGAAGGGTATCCTTCTCTGTTAGATTTACCAGATCTTCAAGTAAGTCAATCTTGCGGGATGGATTCACGTGAGACCAGATAGAATTAAGCGATCTGAGGTGATCAGGTTGTATATCTGAAAACTGTCCCAGGTACTTCGCTGGAAATGGAGTTTTTTCATCGAGCAAAGCGGTAATAACTGTGCTGAAAGGGATTATCTTTGCCATTGATGATCCCTGGTTCTAAGGCAAGATTATGCTTACCGGGTTGATAAAATCCATTATGTAGAAATAACCTAATAACGCTAAAAGAACCAGGAAACTGACACCATGGACCATGCTTTCAAATTTCGGGGGAATACGTTTTCGAAAGATTAATTCGGGAAGGATAAAGAGTATCCGTCCACCATCCAACGCCGGGATTGGTAGGAGATTGATCAACCCCAATGAGAGAGTGAGGGTAATAATTCCTGTCAGAGTGTAATTGGTGGGAATTTGAGTTTGGGTTCCAGTTACAGGTTGACGACTTTCAATGTCACGCCGTACGGATTGTTGAAATAGATTCCAGATACTACGGGGGCCAAGTAATTCAGCATCAGAAGGCTTGATTACTCCAGCAATCATGCGTCCTGGCAAAGAAAGAAGTTCACGGCTGGTTTCGTAAGTTGCCCGTAAGCTGAGAGGGATGGTGGCAAACCATGACTTTGATGGTTCGAGCACATTCCCAAGCATAATACCAGTCGCTCCCTCGTTGACCGGGCGCTGACTGTCCGGAGTGACCACCAGGTCCAGCATTTTATCTCCGCGTTGGATTGTTAATGTGAGAGGCTGATCCAGGCTGGCTAAAATAATATTCCGCAATTGATCGGTACCGGTGATTTTTTGATCACCTGCGTTGATCACAATATCATCCGCCATCAATCCGGCTTGTTCAGCAGGTGAATTGGCTGAGACTTCCAATATCTGGGCACTGGATGGGTTAGGGACCCCGATTTGAGTGTATAGGATGCTGAATGCCAGGACTGCGGTGATCAAATTCATCGTTGAGCCTGCCAGCAATGTGATAATACGTGCCCAGGGTTTTGCAAATGAAAATCCATCGGTTGAATTGGGATCATCTTCTCCCTTCATTCGATTAAAGCCACCCATTGGGATCCAGTTCAAAGTGAATTTTGTACCTTTCCAGGTAAAGAGAGTAAGCATTCGCGGGGGAAAGCCTATTCCGAATTCTTCGACTTCGATACCTACCAGTTTGGCCACAATGAAATGACCTAATTCGTGCGTCAGAATGATTCCTCCAAAGACAGCCAGAAAGGCTAATCCGCCAATTAAGTTCAGGTTCATAAGGTTTTTCTAACTCCATTTTTTGATTGACATTACATCTTGAATAATAATGTAATGCCAAAAGATTTATCTTTGTAATAGTGCTTAAACGATTATATCCTTATTTTTCAAGGTCTCGTTCGTAAAATATCATTTAATCAAATTGCCCGATTGCTTTACTGCTATAATTTATTCAATGATACTCGTTACTGGAGGAACAGGCTTTGTTGGGCAAGCACTTGTGCGGCAATTGGTGAATAATGGATATGCAGTACGATTGCTCTTACGACCCTCTCCTCATACACCCAATGTACCCAAGGGAGTACCGGTTGAGGTTGCTGTTACAAGTCTTAACGATGAAAGTGGTTTAAGAGCAGCGTTGCGAGGAGTGGATGTCGTCTATCACCTGGCAGGCGGGGAATTTCAAGGTGCAAGGACAAATCTGGAATTGATCGATATAGATGGGACGCGAATGCTGGCTAAAGCTGCCTCATTTACGCGCATCCAGAGGTTCGTTTATGTCAGCCATTTGGGAGCAGATCGTGCTTCCGGATTTCCATTATTAAAAGCAAAAGGAATAGCTGAAGAATATGTACGGGAAAGTGGTGTTCCTTTTACAATTCTGCGGTCTTCTGTTCTTTTTGGGAAGGATGATGGATTTACAACGGGATTATCTTTACTTCTACATATGTCTCCGGGATTCTTGCCAATCCCGGGTGATGGCAAAACCCTATTGCAACCTTTATGGGTCGAAGACCTGGTAACCTGTTTAATATGGGCACTCGACAACCCGGATACGATCAACAAAATTATGGAAGTTGGTGGTAGGGAATATATAAACCTGGAGCAGGTCGTTAATACAATAATGGATTTGATCAATAAGCACCGACGTTTGGTTCACTGGCCGTACACATATATGCGGGCATTTACGGTGATTGGAGAGAATATTTTCCGGCGTTTTCCAATTTCTGTGTTTTGGTTGGATTATTTG
Source organism: Chloroflexota bacterium (assembly GCA_043826315.1). Taxonomy (GTDB): domain Bacteria; phylum Chloroflexota; class Anaerolineae; order Anaerolineales; family Villigracilaceae; genus UBA12087. Next base: position 9,267 of record JBDRQK010000191.1, on the reverse strand, counting down.
GCTGTAAATCGAACCTGTGGTGTCGATTCAGTGCCTCGTCAATTTAACCTTATGCCAGCCCGTTTCAATTCTAAACTCGATTATCTGCGAGGGGTAAATTGGAATAAGAAATTATTGAATAGGATCTTTACAACCCATGACTGATTGGGAGATTCGTCAACTTGATACACCCGAATCTTTATGTCAAATTGAAGAATTTCAGGATCTGATCTGGTCGGGTAGCCATCACGAAATCGTTCCTATTCACATGTTTCTTGCCGCAATCCATAATGGAGGTCTGGTTTTGGGGGCTTTTTCAAAGAATCGGATGATCGGAATGCTGTTTGGTTTTCCCGGAATGGGGAAGATTAACGGCGAATTGAAAGTAAAACATTGCTCACACATGCTGGGAGTTCATCCGGATTGGCGCGATTCTGGTTTAGGATTTGCTCTTAAATGTGCTCAGCGACATTTTGTTCTCACCCAAGGATTAAACCTGGTCACCTGGACTTATGATCCTTTGCTTAGTCGAAATGCATATTTGAATATTACCAAACTCGGAGCTGTGTGTAATACTTATAAGCGATCAGTATACGGGCAGATGTTGGATTCCATAAATGCTGGATTGGACTCTGACCGATTCGTTGTAGAATGGTGGTTGGATTCTTGCAGGGTGGAGAATAGCCTGAATGACCTTCAGAAATATAAAAAGCGAATGATTGATCTAATAGGCATGAATATTGAGGTCATGGCAATTTCTGAAGATATGCATCCAGCGGATGAACTCCCGATATTAAGTCAAGCCTTATTATTATTTGAAATTCCCAATGATTTTTTAGGTTTAAAGGCAAAGGATATTCTTTTAGCAAAAGTCTGGAGACAATCAAGCAGAGAAATATTTGAATTTATTTTCGCGCACGGATATTCGGTGATTGACTTTATTTATGAAAATGGTCACTGTTATTATGTTTTGGAATACAATATACAAGACTAATAATTTATCTAATATGATATAGAAGGATTGCGGGTTCAATATGCATTGAAATTGGGTAATATTGACCACCCGTTGACCCCTGTAAATCGCTTGCTTTTTAATTCCTTGTTGGGTAATATTCTATAATAATGAATACATTTCCTCTACCAACCGAAAATCGTCAAAATAAAGGCATTCACGCCGGGAAAATTTTGCAGACAACCCTTGGAGTTGCACTTGTTTTGGCAACGATCTTTACTGCATTTCCGCCGACGATACTCACAAGTGATTTCAATGAAAAATTGTCCCTCTTACTGACTCCACAACCTCCCAATAGTTCAGCGGGGGTTGTCAATCCCGAAGAATTGCGAATCGGGATAATTTCCGGGCATTGGGGATTTGATTCAGGGACAGTTTGCTTAAATGGAGTTACTGAAAACGAAGTAAATCTGGGGATTGCAACTCTTGTACAGCAGCAATTAAATGCTCAAAGAAAATACCAGGTCGACTTGTTGCAGGAATATGATCCACGTTTAAATGGATATCAGGGAGTCGTTCTGGTCTCCATCCATAATGATTCATGTGTGATAAGCAATGAATTCACCACAGGTTTTAAAATTGCAGCCAGTTCAGTGGGGAATAACCCTGAACGCGCCCAACGCCTTACAAATTGCCTGTATGATCGGTATCAGAAAGAAACCAACTTACCCTATCATCCAGGGAGCATTACGCCGGATATGACAGATTACCATGCCTTTAGAGAGATCGACCCAAACACGACAGCAGTGATCATAGAAACCGGCTTCCTTTCCAATCCTGTTGATTACGATCTTGTAACTGTCCATCCTGAGATAGTAGCAACCGGTATAGTAAAAGGAATTTTGTGTTATCTTAATAATGAAAGATTTGACACCATAGCAACACCAGACCCGAATCAATAATGATGTTATGAACCCTGCATCAACTCCCTACAATGAAATACTTGTGGATGCCAAGAGGGCGCTTAAACGCGGTGATATTCAAACTGCAAAACGTTTAGCGGAGACAGTTGCTTCACAAGCACCAGGTCTTGAAGAGCCCTGGCTGATTTTGGCAGCTCTATCCGAGCCAGGGGAGAGTATCGCTTATTTAAAAAAAGCACTGGCAGTTAACCCTCAAAGCAGCCAGGCTCGAAAAGGGATGCATTGGGCGATAAACCGATTTCGTGAGCAGTCCCTCCAGGAACATAACAAAGAAAATATTTCTGAAGAAGAATTAATTAGTGCATCGCTTCCAACTCCTGTTTTACCAGTGGTTGAAAAATCTGAAGAAACTTCAGGGAAATTATCTTCCAAAATAAAGAGTCTGCAAAAAAATAAGAGCCATGCTGATCCTCAAGAATCAGGCAAATCCCGATCATTATGGCGACTCTCTGTTTTACCAATATTGCTTGTGGTTGCCTGTGGTCTAGCTGGTGTTTTGGCAGTCTGGCCTGGAAATGTATTGCCAGCCCAAGCATTTATACTTAAGAATATCTCACATGCTCAGATGACTTCGACTCTCCCGGCAGCCCTGTCCGGGGTTTTGAAACCTACCTATACCGCAACATTTACACCAACATACACACCAACATACACACCAACTCCTACATTCACGCCAACACCAACCTACACCTTAACTCCTTCTCCTACCAATACACCCCTGCCAACCAATACTCCTTATCCGACCAATACCAGGGTACCATTGCCGACTTTTGAACCTGGAGAAGGAGGAGAGCGGTGGATCGATGTGGATCTTTCGGAGCAGCGTGTATATGCTTATGAAGGCTTGACAATCGTCAATTCCTTCTTGGTGTCCACAGGAACCTGGCTCCATCCAACACTAACAGGACGATTCACAATCTATGTCAAGTTACTTTATACAGATATGAATGGCCCGGGTTATAGTTTAAAGGATGTCCCTTATACAATGTATTATTATTCAGGCTATGCTTTGCACGGCACTTATTGGCACAATAATTTTGGAGTCCCGATGAGCCATGGCTGTGTCAACCTGAGCATACCGGATGCAGGTTGGTTGTTCAATTGGGCTTCGGTCGGAACAGTGGTTAATATTCATCAATAAACTCTTTTGATGGTATCGAATTGGTAATCCCATCCTGTAAAATCGGATAAATTATCTGTATTCTGTCATAAATCGGTAATGATGTTACAATTTAATTGAAATGAGTAGTATTGCATCAATTTCCCGATGTGAATTCTTGAAGCTTGGTGGAGTGGGGTTATTTGGATTGTGGCTGCCAAACATTTCCAGTCCAACTCACTCTGCTAATTTTCTTTTCCCATCAGGTCAGCAAGGTCGAGTGACTGATGCGACCATTAATATTTATAGATCTCCCAGTTTTGATGATGAAGTTATCAGTATCTATTGGAAAGATATCATTCTTCATATTACCGGTATTTCTATCAGTGAGAACCTTAGCGCTCATAATCGGGTTTGGTACCAGATCAATGGAGGGGGATATGCTTATTCAGGATCGATCCAACCTGTAAGAACGATATTGAATGATCCTGTCACCAGGTTACCGAAACAAAATAATCTGGCAGAGGTTACCGTTCCATTTACAGATGCGTATGGAATACCGAATAAAGCAGGCAAAGCAATTTATCGTTTTTATTACGAAACAACCCATTGGGTCGATGAAGCTATCGCAGACAATGAAAATAATATCTGGTACCGAATAAGCGATGATAAATATGAGACGTATCAATTTGTCTCTGCAAGACATCTTCGTCTTATTCCCGATTCCGAATTGTCCATGTTATCCCCTGAGATACCACCGGATCTTAAACGTATTGAAGTGCGGCTGGGTTCTCAATTAGTGATCGCATATGAAGCTGAAAAACCTGTGTTTATGACCCGGGCTTCGACCGGTGGCAGTTTTAACCGGGGAATTTATGCCACGCCTTCTGGTAGTAAGATTACATTTCATAAAAGACCAAGCGCTCACATGGCAGCAGGTAACCTGGCTTTCAATGGATTTGACTTGCCAGGAGTTCCCTGGGTGAGCTATATCACTGAGAGTGGAGTGGCATTTCATGGGACATTCTGGCATAATGATTTTGGAAAACCGCGCAGTCATGGTTGCATCAATATCTCTTCAAAGGCAGCCAAATGGATCTACCGTTGGACACAACCGCTTGTTCCTCCCGATGTAAAGTACCGTTTCCTTGATTTTGGGACCAGGGTAGATGTTGTTGAGTGAAATTTCTTAAGAGATTGGAAAGAATAATTCATGATTACAAGATTAGAATAGCAATAAAAGGGTTTCTGGTTTAATGAAGGTTCTTAAGAATTCATAACCCGATAAAACTAACTTACTTGAATTGATAATTATTTCTTTATTTACATTTACATTCGGAGGGATCCAAAGGTTATGAAGCGCAAAGCATTTTTTGAAGGGTTAATTGTGGATGAAGAAGGTCGCCAGGTGACTACTGCTTATGTAGGAGACGACCCCTGCTATGTTATTGATGATAACGGGTTTAGTAAGCATATATTATCGGAAAAGATCGATTACCAGGTACTGGAGCTTATGCGGGAACAGATGGCTGGGAAGGAAGATATGTTAAGTGAGCAGACTGCCAAAATGCTGGGAACCGATGATATATTTTCGCGCGCAATGATCGAGACACAATTGAAGAACATCGACCAGCAGTTTGATAGTCTTCTGGATATGGGCATTCCTGAGGAAAGTCGGGTTTATATGGGTATGCTTGGTTTTAAGATCGTTATCAATATCCACGGCGAAGTGGTCAAATTGGATCAGCCTGCGAGCAGAAATGAAGAAGATGGCGATGAAGAATGATCAACGGGCTTTCTAATAAAATGTTAACTGCAATAGTCTCAATTTTAAGTATAATAATATAAATAATAACAAAAATAAATAGTGATAGGAGAAAATTTATGATTTCAAAAACCATGCAAGAGGCCATCAACGATCAAATCAATAAAGAGATGTTCTCTTCAAATTTATATCTCTCGATGGTTGCCTACTTCGAAGAACAAAATCTACCCGGGTTTGCTCATTGGATGCGATTGCAGGCTAATGAAGAAACCGAACATGCCATGAAGTTCTTTGATTATCTGGTGGAGCGCGGCGGGAGGGTCAAACTCGGTGCTTTTCCAGCACCCAAAGTAGAATGGGAATCATCCCTTGAAGCATTTCAGCAAGCGCTCGAGCATGAGGAGATGATAACTGCATCCATCAATTCGTTATATGACTTGGCGCTAAAAGAGAACGATTATCCAACCCAGATCTTATTACATTGGTTTATCAGCGAACAAGTTGAAGAAGAAAAAAATGCATCCGATATCATCCATCAACTTAAGATGATCGATGCCCATGGTACTGCGGTGTTAATGCTCGACAAGCAACTTGGCAAACGAGACTGATTTTAGAATAGGGTAATAATAATACACAGGCGCCAATCAATATTGACGCTTGTGTAATTATTTAAGAGAGTTTATAAATTATTGGCAGAAGAATGTATGGCTTTCTCCTGAACTCATTGTACCTCTATCTGTCGCACCTCCACAACCATAGGCTGTGTAACTGTATGTCCCCGGACAGACATAAAGCGATGATGGTCCTGTATTCAAGTAAAATGTGAAGCTGGTTGGTCCGGTTAGATATAAGGTAACCGTTCCTCCGGTATCATTTTGAATACTCAAGACCCCATTTAAAGAGCAAGCTGGTGTGGCAGTGGCAGGAACTTGTGTTGGTGGAGGTGGTGGGAAACTGGTTATGGGAATTTCTTCACATGTCATTGAAAATATTAAGTTTTGTGCATATACCCAGCCCATCTTATTATCTGAATCAAGAACTTGTAACCACTGACAATTAATTGCCTGCCCTGTGATTGTCAATTGTGTTCCAATACCATAAGTGGTTATGGCGTAATACTCGGTTCCTGGTCCTTGCCGCAAGTATGTAGTTGCTGTATTGACGATGGCAGATGGATCAGATTGTTTTATTATTGTTATTGGTTCCCCAACAACTTTGAAAAGGTTTCCACCTGGGTCTTGATACCAGATAACATTGCGAATTAGCATGTCTTCGTTAAGTAACTCTGTGTTTTGATACCAATACTCTGTATCACAGGCAGTCATTCCTGCAGAGATTTCTTCTCCCGAAAAATCACATTTTGTGAACCAATCACTAAATTCAATGGGTGTATGACTGCATGAAGCAATGTCCTCCATGCAGCCTTCAGTATCATCACCAAATGCGAGAATCGTTATTGGGTAACTGTTGGGGTTGAAAACTGAGTATTTGTAGAACCATGTCCACCCGTTACTATCTGACTTGACAGGGTTTATCGTAATGGGGTTGAATGTAAGGAGGATATCAATTGGGATGGGCGTAGGGGTGACAGTAGGTAGAGGTGTAATCGTGGCAGTAGCCGTGGATACAAAAGCGGTTTGGGTGAGTCCAGCCACTATTGCTTCTTGTTTGTAGGTGTTCAAAACCTGGTTGACATAACTGCAGGACAGAACTGATAATGAAAGGATGGCGAGCGAAAGAAATATCTTTCTTCTCGGGATAGACATTAATATGTTTCCTCATGATATTTAAATTTTAACCATTATAGTCTGAGCAGGGGTGATTTAGAGTATGACGAATGGTCTGTATCTTTATGATAAATAATTTGCTTGGCTTGGATGGATGTATATTGGCACCAAAGTTGCACTTTGGGCATTGAGCTGTCACAAACCTGGCAGAATAAGTGATAATGGATCTGTAAATCGGTTTATTTTCCCCCATTAATACGGAAACTCAGCACTTCCATCCAACCAACTTCTTTGCATCCTCATCGTACAAACGGAGTCTGAGGGTTTTTAGACTGGTTAACATTGTCAGGGTTGGTGGGTTTTGTAATAGCGGATTTTCCTCCATACACGCATTCAGCCGGTAATTCGGGATTTTCGAGCTTAGGTGATGAATATGATGAAATCCAATATTTCCAGTGAACCATTGCAGCAGACCGGGTAATTTGAAATAAGAACTACCTTTCAATCCAGCCTCAAAAAAATTCCATCGGTCATGGCGTTCCCAATACACTCCCTCAAATTGGTGTTGAACGTAAAATAACCAAATACCCGTTGCAGATCCGAGAAATAGAACCGGGAACTGCACCATCAAATATGCCTTCCAACCGAAATTTATGCAAAGGAATGTGATGATTATTGCGAGGGCTAGATTAGTCCAAAGAATACTCTGGATTTCCCGCTTTCCTGTGCCGGGGATTGGAATCCGGTTGATGATTGCAAAAATAAATGGTCCTCCGATAAAAAACATATTGAAAGGATTCCGCATCAAGCGGTAGCCTAATTTCTTTATCCATTTTGATTCTCTGTATTCTTTGACTGTCATAACATAAACATCCCCAACCCCACGCCGGTCGAGATCGCCAGCTGTGGCATGATGGATGGCATGGTCATGCCACCATCTTGTCCAGGGAGTAAGGGTCAGGATGCCCGTGATGATTCCCGCGATCTCATTGGATCTCCGGGAAGCTAAGAAAGATCCATGCCCGCAGTCGTGGAAAATAATAAATGATCGCACCATAAAACCAGCAGTGGGAAAGGATAGTGCTAATGTCAACCAGTAGGAGACCTTCAGGCTGAGGAACATCATCGCCCATAAGGCAATATATGGCAGAATGGTGTTTGCCAATTGCCAAAGACTTTTAGTCATAATTGGATGGTGATAAGGGCTTAGAATTTTTAGCAGGGATTCCCGTAATTCTTTTGCTTCTGAAGCTTCCATTTACAGATCCTTCAAATTAATTATATTCCATTGCGTATTGAAAGATCTATCAGAAACTGGGGATTATCAACAAATCTATTTCTTAATGATCTAAAAAATATCAATAGAATAGATACTTGTGGGTAAATATGTTCAAAAGAAAAGTGCCACGAAGTTGTCTCACAAAATAATGACTCAAATATCCCGTTCATTTCCATTCAGGAAATTCAGTCATCAGCTCATGTTTTTGTTCTTCAGGCAGAAAAGAGGCTTGCAGAGCATAATGGTTGCAGGTGGTGATCTCATCCAGACTCATCCCAAGGATCTCATGGGCAATGCGATATTCATTGTTTAGATTGGTATCCAAAACCTCGGGGTCATCCGAGTTGATGGTTACTCGCACTCCCATGTCAAACAATCGCTTGAGGGGATGTTCTTCTATCCGGCTGATGGAATTGGTCAGAAAATTGCTCCATGGGTTAACTTCCAAAGTAATTTCCTGTTGTTTAACGAATTCGATTACTTCCAGATCTTCGATAATATGGATGCCGTGGCCGATACGTTGCGGGTGAACAGCCAGGATGGTATCCTGAACGGCTGAAGCGGGAGTATCCTCTCCGCTGTGGACAGTCACCTTTAGCCCGGCCTCCTGGGCACGCATGACAGGGTTGATAAACTCGGAAATAGGATGACCCTGCTCATTGTCAGCCAGGTCGATACCCAGAATGGCTCCCCGGTGTCGGATGGCCCAATCCACTGTTTTTTCACAGGAAGAAACTCCCAGGCTGCGGGAAGTGATGGCGATCAGACCAGTATACAGGTTAAAATCTGCCATTGCTCGTTGTTGGGCGGACCGAATCGATTCTAAGGCGAGATCCCAGTCCAGATCGTGTCCACTGAACGCCCAGTCTGGCGAGAAACGGATCTCGAGCAGGTGGATGTTCTGGCGGCAGGCATCCTCGCACAATTCATAGGTTATGCGTTCGACAGCTTGGTACGAGACAAGACTGTTTTGAAAGATGGCAAATGCCTCCAATACTGCTTTTAGGTCACGCAACTGAGAGCGCACCTTCACATGCTTGTCCAGTTCGAAAATTTCATAGGAAGGCAGGCTTAAGTTGTACTGTCTCGCAATATCCAATATGGTCTTGGTTCGGATGGATCCCTCAAGGTGGCAATGAAGTTCTATTTTTGGAATACTGTTGTATTTAGGATCGAATATTTGCATTTATTGCCTGGGTTTGGTTGGGTCAAATATCAATAGTTGCGAATTGGCTCTCATCAATTGTTTTCAAAAACTGGATTGTTGGTCATGTCTATCTGGTTTTGATCTTTACTGATACATTGGTTTAATTCCATAGGGATGGGATCATCATGAATATAATCGACAAAGGGGGGCTTACAAGGATGGTGATGCTGCCAGGAATCGATTCGCTGGGAACCTTCTTGAACCCACAAGCTTATTAACTTATGATAAACAACCGACCTCTCTTTGATGATTAGTTACATTGAATTGTAATTGATT
>JBDRQK010000190.1:0-3611 GCA_043826315.1 Chloroflexota bacterium | reverse complement strand
TTCCTTCAAGTTAGGATCTTATCTTACGACGGAGTATACCTTGTCGTGGATTGAACAGGAAAACAACGAGAAAAATGCCAGTTGCTGTCAAGACAATGGCAGAACCTGAGACGATATTCAGATAATAACTCAGATATAGGCCAATCAGGCTGGAACTGGCTCCGATCACCGCAGAGACCACCATCATGGGGAACAGGCGGCGGGTTAGCAGGTAAGCTGCTGCAGCGGGGGTAACCAGCATGGCTACTGCCAGCGACACTCCCACTGTTTGCAGGGAAACCACCACTGTAATAGCCAGCAGCAGCATCATCAAATTTCGCAGAAACTCGGCTGGTAGTCGCAATGTTGCTGCCAGCACCGGGTCAAAGGAAATGACCATGAATTGTTTAAAGTTGATAGCCACTACCAGTAATACACAAATCCCTAACCCGGCAGTCAACCAGAGATCGGCTGTGCTCACACCCAAGATATTACCAAACAAAATATGTGACAGGTCCACCGCATAGGTTTGGATGGAGCTGATTATGGCTACACCTAGAGCAAGAGCTGCTGCAAACAGGATGCCAATGGCTGTATCCTCCTTGACCATGCCACCTTTTGAGAAAATACCTATTCCCAATGCGATCAATACCGCTGCAAATAGAGCTCCAAGCAGAAGGTTGCCTTGCAGTAAGTAAGCAATGGCTACACCAGGTAAAATGGCATGCGCCATGGCATCTCCCAGGAATGCCATGCCACGGATGACAACATAAGTGCCCATGATGGCACATAGTATTCCCACCAGCAATGCCGCCAGCAAACCACGCAGCATAAATGCATATTGCAGGGGTTCAAGCAACCAGTTCACTCTGCCTCCGTGGACGAGCCATGATCCTGATCTTTATCTGGTGGACAGCAATCATCCACTAGCAATGCACCAGTTTCCATATCAAGGACATGTGTACCGAAAGCCTGCCTGAGATTATCCGGGGTGAGCACTTCCTGGGGGGTACCAAAGGCCAGCACGCGTTTATTTAGTAGCAGAATGGCATCAAATCTCGTGGCTGCCAGGGTTAGATCATGGGTGGAGATCAATACGGTCACATTTTGCTCGCGCAAGTGGTCAAGCAATTGCAAGGTCGCTTCCTGAGTTGTGGTATCTACCCCGGTAAAAGGCTCATCCATCAGGAAAATATGCGGTTGCTGGGCTAAAGCCCTCGCCAGGAAGACGCGTTGCTGCTGTCCTCCCGACATATCGCGGATCGAGCGATCTGCAAGATCAGCGATCCCCATTTGTTGCAAACTTGTACGCACAACCTGGCGATCAACACGACTGGGAGCTTGCAGCCAGTTCATCTTCCCGAAGCGCCCCATCATGACCACATCTGCAACCGTGACTGGAAATTGCCAGTCCACCTCGCTGCGCTGTGGCACGTATGCCACACAGTCCAGGTGGTGGCCCAATGCCATTTCATGGATGAAGATCTGCCCGGAACGAAGAGGTAAAAGGCCGACCAAAGCCTTGAAAAGCGTGGATTTTCCGGCACCATTCGGACCCACAACTGCCACGCGTGCACCGTGGGCAATATGAAAAGAAACATCTTGTAGAACAATTGTGCCGTTATAACCTACACTTATATTCTCGATTTCCAGGCGGGCTGGGATTTGAGGAAAGATTTTATCCATGGTTATCTTCACGCGATAGTTGATTCTTACCGATAATCCTGGAAATTATCGGGAAAATGAAAGCATACCCTTTTTGTGGTTCATATTATTTTAAAGCATTCACAATTTGATTCACATTGTACTTCATCATGTCGATATATGTGGGGGCAGGACCTTGCATATCCGATACAGAAGCTGTGTACAGGTTCGTTACCAAAATTACATTTGTTTCGGCTGATATCTGCTCGGCAAGATCGGTATTAGCACCAGTTTCCATGAAGATGGCGCGTGCCCCACTGGCCCTTATCTGATCGATCAACTCGGCTAATTGGCTGGCAGTTGGCACAGATTCACTGCTGACACTGGGGATTATCGAGCCGACCAAGGTAAAACCGTAACGAGTTGCAAAATAACCCAGGCTTTCGTGGTTGGTGACTAGCAGGCGATATTCGGGAGGAATTAGAGCTACCTGATCCACGATCCAGGTATCCAATGTTTTTAATTTCGCAATATAAGCAACGGCATTATCCATATAGTACTGCTTACCCTGCGGATCAGCCTGGATCAAGCCATCCCGGATATTTTCCACGTAGCGGATCACATTATTGGGATCCATCCAGAAATGCGGGTCTCCTTCCGGGTGCTCACCGCTCGGATCAGGAAGGGAGGTCAAACCTGCCGATGCTGTAATAACCAACTGGGAACCTCCAGCGTTGTCCAATAACGGTTCAAAAAATGTTTCAATACCGCCACCATTGATGACCAGCACATTACTTTCAGAGACTTTGATGATATCGCGAGGCGCAGGTTGATAACTGTGGGGGTCACTATTGATCGGCAACAGGCTGTCTACGATCAAACGATCACCCGCTACATTACGTACGATATCCGCCAAAAAGGTTTCAACTGCCAGGACTTTAGGTAGACCAGGTGTGGATGTTGCAGTTTGAAGAGGTTTGGCTGAACAGGCGGCTAAAAAGACAAGAACCAGCATGATGATACATTTTCGAATCACTTCGTACTCCTCAACAATCCCGGGATTGATTACAGGGGGACCATACTCTATTTTACCTCATGGTGTCACTAGTGAAATCTAAGGTGTTGAAAAAGTTGCGATATCTTGCTTCTTGTCATTGCAACATCGTCCCCATTTTGTGGGGAGAAGGATGTTTTTTTCACTGGTTTTGGCAACACATGTCCCCTTGTGGGATCTCCTCGCCAAATAGGGGATTGCTCACCTGCACTCCCTGGAACCGATCGCCACACCGTCCCAGTGTCAATACGGCAGTTCGCCCCGCCTGCTAATAACCGAGGAGGGTAGGTGTGCCTGTAGGTGCAAATGTCGGTCGAACACTTACCCAGATATACAAGTGCCAGGAAGGAACATTCCCTCACACCGTCCAGAGTCTTTGGAGAGGGTGAAAAGCCTGAGCAGTCAACTTAATAGCTAATAATAGTTAGTGAAAATTAGAAAATTCAATACAGTGTTATTCACACAATCGCTTCGTTTTCGTAAAAGCAAACTTAATTAAGTCAATGCCTGCTTCACCCATCAGCTCGATTCTTGTGTCTTCCTCTGGGATAAAATCAGAAAAATTTCCGTGAGATTGGATCAATTCGATCGATCCATCCACCATTTTAACATCCAGGCTGACCGAATCATTGGTAGGTATCACGATATCTTGTAGATGGATGTCTTTCTCACAAGTATTGCGGATATTCAGCACGCCACCGTTGCAATTATTGACCTCAATGATCACACATTCCGGTGCATATTCAATTTCCAGGTCCAGGATGGCGGTCTTGCCTGAACAACCACCCATCATTGGGAAACCGATGGATTTTCGACAGCCAGGAGCAGGACTATCCTTGATGATACAACCGCTCAGGATCAACAAGAAGATTGAGATGCATATAATGAGAGAATATTTTAAAGATCGCATGCTTTTTCCTCCTTGACTGGCACA
>JBDRQK010000189.1:0-14175 GCA_043826315.1 Chloroflexota bacterium | reverse complement strand
CTATGGTTTCTGCGCTTAATGCTTTGGGGGAAAGCACGTAAATTTGACGGTCAGGCATGGTTGCATTCCTTTTTTGGGTAGGCGAAGATTGCAGGTAATATAGACGAAAAACTCCCGTAAGTCAACCGGTGAACAGAATTTAGAAAACCACAACAAAATCCACCAAGATACCAATCAAATTATTAATGATTTAATTATGGGAAGACACAATGATTTATTCTCAATCTTGGAATCTTGGTATTGTTGACAATTCCAAGAATAATTATATACTTGGTTCGACAGGTTTAATACAAGAAAATTCTATCTTGCCATATTATTGTTGAGTTGCCGCACAAAGAAGGAGAATATGAAACGTTTTCAATAGACATAGAGCGGTGAGTACAAAACAGAATGATTCAACAAATAATAACAAGAATTTTTTTATGGAGAAATTATATGACCAAGATTGAATTTACCCGAAACTATTCAGACCTTAGTACAAACCAGGGTTTCCAGTTTGAGTTCAATTGTGACCGCTGCAGCTCAGGATTTCGGACAGTCTTTCAACCAAATGCATTGGGAACGGTCAGCACTGCTCTTGATGCTGCCAACAGCCTGTTTGGTGGTGTTTTTGGTAGGGCAGCTGATCTCGGTGAACGCGCCCGTTCAGCATCATGGGAAAAAGCACATGATGAAGCCTTCATGAAAGCAATGGAAGAACTAAAACCAGATTTCATTCAATGCCCGCGTTGCTCATCCTGGGTTTGTAAAAAGAGTTGTTGGAACACAAAGAAAGGATTGTGCAAGAACTGTTCACCTGATCTTGGGGTGGAAATGGCTGCTGCACAATCCAGTCGTACGGTTGAAGAAATTTGGGCACATTCCAAGATGGCTGAAGAAGATCGGGAGATGCTCACAGAGAAAAGCTGGCGTGAAGGCGTCCGTGCAACCTGCCCATCGTGCAATGCACCTTTGGCGGAGAAGGTCAAATTCTGTCCGGAATGCGGTGAGAAGATTGAATCAGCCAAACACTGCACGGAATGCGGTGCAAAACTTAACCCGGGTATCAAGTTCTGTTCCGAATGTGGGGTAAAGGTGGAACAGGGTTAATTCCCAAGGTTTTGAGAGGGCTGTTAGTATTTTTACACCTAACGCGATGCAAAATTATATGCGTGAAATGTTGGCAGTCTTCGTTCATCTTCATTATTTTTTAGGTCAATATTGTTTTTCAGGCTGAAATCAACCTCACCCAAGAACCTCTACTCCAAAAAAGATCGCGTTGAATATACCCAAATCATTAGTTTACAACACAAGTGCTGCTATTCGAGGAGATTCCAATGACATATTCTCAACCCGAAGGTTTTCTCGCCCTCCCGCCATCCGGCAGCGGCCGTGGTGTCCTGGTATTGCATGCCTGGTGGGGATTGAATGACACAATAAAGTCTTTCTGCACTCACCTGGCTGATTCCGGTTTAATCGCCTATGCCCCGGATCTCTATCACGGTCAGCTGGCAACCACCATCCCGGAGGCAGAAGGCTTGAGCAGTAAGCTTGACGCTGACGAAGCCAGGACAGACATCGCCAAGGCAGTCAATTTTCTCAGCCAACGTGCTGCGCCAGGAGGCCACGATCTTGCAGTGGTTGGTTTCTCTCTTGGAGCTTATTTTGCCCTGGAACTCTCAAACACCGACCCAGACCATATCCGTTCCGTGGTCGTTTTCTACGGTACCGGACATGAGGACTATTCCGCTTCCAGGGCTGAGTACCTGGGGCACTTTGCAGAAGAGGATGATTTTGAGCCGGTAGCTAACGTCAACAACCTGGAGCAGTTACTGCGCACCGCGGGTCGCCCGGTCACAATCCATCTCTACCCCGGCACAGGACACTGGTTCTTTGAACCTGACAGACCGCAAGCATTCAATCAATCAGCTGCCAGCCTGGCATGGGACCGAACCCTGGCTTTCTTGAGACGTTCCTCTGCTTAGGGGTTTCAAAAACTGTTTTTTCACTCTACAATGATTCCCACCTCCCCTGAATACCGGTCCTTTTGGAAGTGTTTGGGAATAGAAAGAATGGGTCGAAATCCCACATAAGGAGATGGCGAAATGCAAACAAATAAATGCATCGAGTGTAAAACCTTCCCTTGCGTTGATGTTAACAAGGATTGTTATGTCATTCCGGATGTTGATGTTAAGGAAGAAAACATCAAGGTGATCATGATCTCAGAGGCTGCACCCGCAGAACGCAACGATTACTATTATGCAAAAGGTAACCCATCTTTTCAAAAAACAACCGTTCAGGCCTTCAATGATGCCGGGATTGGAGTCACATCGATAAACGAATTATTGGATCTCGGTGTTTATCTCACATCTGCTGTGAAATGTGGCAAAACGGGGTATGGCCTGAAGGCAAACACCATAAAAGAATGTTCATTCATCCTGGAAAAAGAAATTACCCTTTTTCCAAAAGTGAAGGTTTATCTGTTGATGGGCGATGTTGCCATAAAAGCCTTTAACTATATTGCCCTCAGAAAAGGTGAAAGCAGGGTAATTCCTTCCGGTTCCACTTACAAGATTCGTGACCGTGAATATTTATTTCAAGGAAAAAGAGTCTTTCCTTCTTATTTGCAGGTGGGACCAAGTTTTAACATCGAAAAAAGCAAAAGAAGGATGATCGCAGAAGATATCGCCTGCGCTCTAAACCTGGTTTAGTAAATGGTTTTCGGGCTGCGCAACTGATTACCTGGCTTGGTGAAGAAGACTATAATATTGGTTAAGAAAGAAATCTCTCAGTGAACAGAAATTTTCTTGCGAAGATATGTGAACCCAACAACTGGGCTGAAAATCCAGGCCATCCAGGCTTGTGCTGCCTTGAGCGCTGGGTGGTTAACCGGCAATACATTCATCACTTTTCAAGGAACAGGGTAGCCCTTTCTTTTTCTTTCAGAGGATGCATTGGATCTTACAGAAAAAAAAACCTTGCACGATCTTCAAATGATCACAGATCATTAGATAAGGACTATAAAATGAAAATTCCCGAATATATAACCAAAACCGAAGTTCAGCGAATTTGCACAGAGCTTGGTCTCCAGGATTGGACCAGGCTCACTGAGTCACACATAACCTTGGAAGAGAGTCAAATCATTCAAAACGAGGTCGGCAGCGAGGCTTTATTAATATCAGCCGAAGCCTTCAAGCAGGGATTGGAAGTTGAATTGGAGCACGGCATCCTGTTTCCTGATGCGAATGTTACTAATAATCATCCGCTTCTGACAGGCATGATCGTACTTGCACATTTAAAAGAGATGCTGGATTATTATGTCCGCCTGGAGGTTGCGGAACTCGAAGGCGACATGCTTAAAGCTTCACTGGCAGGTGATACAGAAAAATTGGCGCGCAAATATCAATTATGGCTCAAAGCTAAAGCTGAGCTCGCCAAGCTCGAAACAGCATAATTAATCAGTGTTAAATGTTGTATCGTGATTTTCAACACTATTTTCAGGAAGATCGCTGTGATTTCATTAGACATGCCGATCGAATAGCATGAAGTTGCTCTATAATATAAGGGAATCATCTTGATCCCGTCGAAATCTTTGTTGTCTGTACCAATATAACCTGAAAAGGAGTCCCAATGGAACATATAGAAGGCAATTTCAAGGGTGTGCACAACACCAACATCTTTTATCAAGCCTGGCTTCCCACCGGGGATATAAAAGCCGTGCTGCTGGTTGTGCATGGATTGGGTGAGCATAGCGGTCGCTACATGAATGTGGTCAATCACTTCGTCCCGCTCGGCTACGCAGTCTACGGGTTGGACCATATCGGTCACGGCCGATCCGATGGTGCCCGCGAGATCATTGCCAGATTTGATGATTTCACCGATACACTCACCATCTATTTCAAAATGGTTAAAGATTGGCACAAAGATAAACCAGTCTTCCTGCTGGGTCACAGCCTGGGTGGAGCCATCGTTTCGTATTTCCTGCTTGATCACCAGTCAGATTTCAAAGGCGCGGTCATTTCAGCTCCAGCTGTCAAAGTTGGAGATAGTATCACCGCATTTACCATTACCATGAGCAAGGTGCTTTCCAAGCTCGCCCCAAAGATGGGTGTATTGGCTTTGGATGCCACCCTCATTTCAAAAGACCCGGAAGTTGTACAGGCTTACGTCAACGATCCCCTCGTCTTCCACGACAAGACGCCAGCCCGCATGGGCGCGGAAATGTTATCTGCCATGCAGCGCATCAGCGCCGAGGCTGGCAAAATCTCCCTGCCATTTATTGTTGTCCAGGGTGGTGAAGATAAACTTGTCGATCCGGCTGGTGCACAAATGCTTTATGACCTGGCCGATTCGACAGACAAGACCCTGAAGATCTACCCCGGGCTGTATCACGAAGTATTCAACGAGCCGGAACGTAACATGGTGCTCACTGACGTCGAAACATGGCTTGCAGCTCACCTCTAATAATAAAAGCAGGTGTGTTAATAAAAATAAAGCGATGTCAAGTGACTGGTTCTAAAAGATTGAAAAAAAGACGATGAAACACTTGATATAAGATCTGCTGGAACATGCCCGTGCCTCCAACAATTACCAGTGTGTCCTTGGAGAAGATCCACCAGGGAACTTAAAAAGGTGAACCACCCAACCAGCCTGTAATTCATAAGGATGAGATAAAATGTCCTGGGAAGAACAATTGAAAGGTGAGACGATTTCCTGGCTTTTGGAAGAGAATGAGCCGGGAGTTCGTTATCTTGCCCTGCGCGATTTGTTGGACCTTCCTGCAGACGATGTTGAGTTTGTTTCCGCACAGAAAAAAGCACATACTGAAGGTCCGATAGCAAGAATATTATCTGAGATGGATGATTCCGGATACTGGGTTGAAGCCGGTCCAGGCTACTACCCTAAATATCGCGGTTCCGTGTGGTCCGTCCTGATACTTGCTCAATTGGGGGCTTCAATGTCTCTTGATGAACGTATCCAGCATGCATGCCAGAATTTGCTTGAAAATGCTCTCACAATAAATGGGCAGTTCAGTGCATCAAGAGCACCATCCGGTACAGCAGATTGTTTGCAAGGCAACTTATGCGGCGCTATGCTCGATCTTGGTATTCGTGACCAGCGTCTGGATAAAGCTTTTGAATGGATGGCTCGCAGTGTCACCGGCGAAGGCGTAGCCCCAATGAGTGAAAAAAATGCCTCCTTACGCTATTATGCCGGAAAATGCGGTACCGGTTTTGCGTGTGGATCAAACAATAAGCTGCCTTGCGCCTGGGGTGCAGTCAAGGTCATGCTGGCTTTTGGTAAACTTCCTGTCGGTAAGCGGACACATCTCATCGAAAATGCCATCCAGCAAGGGATCGAGTTCCTGCTTGGCATAGACCCCTCTGAAGCTGCCTATCCTTCTGGATGGAGTTCCAAACCAAGCGGAAATTGGTGGAAATTCAGCTTTCCGGTCTTTTACGTTACAGACCTGTTGCAGAACATCGAAGCATTGGTTCGCCTGGGATTTGGAAAGGATCCACGTTTATCAAATGCCCTCGATCTCATCCGCGGGAAGCAGGATGAAAAAGGGCGCTGGTTGTTGGATTATGATTACGCCGGAAAAACATGGGCAGATTTTGGTAAAAAGAAACAACCCAACAAATGGGTAACCCTGCGAGCTGCCTGGGTACTAAAAAATTGCCATCACCCAGGCTGATGATCCCGGTTCTCCCCCTTTTATTCCCGCCTGCTTTCATGATCTATCAAGTTGACCAAAGATATATTAAGTGCCTCATTATTCCCACCAATGAAACCTTTTCATCAGTAGGTTGAAAACAGGAGCATTCCTCAATGAGTTCACGGACACTTGCAATCGTACAAGCCTTGTTTGTTGTCTTCCTTTGGGCAACATCCTGGGTATTCATCAAAATAGGATTGGTTGAGATCTCCCCGATCCTGTTCGCTGGTCTGCGCTATTTCCTGGCATTTTTGATTCTTTTTTTTGCACTGCTGTTAAGCAATACAAGAAAAGAGATCCACAACTTGTCACCACGTTTATGGTGGCAATTGATACTTCTTGGTCTTCTTTTTTATGCGACCACACAGGGGGCAATCTTTGTTGCGCTTGCCTACTTGCCTGCCGTAACCGTCAATTTGCTATGGAGTTTTAGCAGCCTGATCATAGCTTTCATGGGGTTTGCCTGGTTATCTGAGAAGCCAACTCTCCTTCAGTGGGGTGGGATTGGATTGACATTAATCGGTGCCAGTATTTATTTCTTTCCTGTCAAGATCCCCCATGCCCAGGTTTTCGGCATTCTCATAGCTGTTATTGGCATCCTCGCCAATGCACTATCTTCGATCTTGGGTAGGGGTATTAATCGCTCCAGCACATATTCACCACTGATCGTAACGGTTGTAAGTATGGGAGCAGGATCCATTGCTCTACTGGCGACCAGCCTTCTTGTGGAAGGAATTCCGATCATCAGGCTGAATACTTGGTTGATCATCCTGTGGCTGGCCGTGGTCAATACGGCTTTTGCCTTCACACTATGGAATCACACCCTGCGTACCCTTACCGCGCTCGAATCCAGCATCATTAACAGCACCATGCTGCTCTGGATACCACTAATGGCTGTCATATTTTTGGGTGAAAGCATTTCAGTCAAAGAAATAATTGGATTACTTGCAGCGGGTTTGGGAACACTTGTTGTCCAGATACGTCATTTCCCCCCGAAAAAGAGTGCTACGGTCTAGGTTAACTCCATCCTTTTTACCCTTTAAGAATTTTGCGCGCCTGTGCAATGTCCTTGTGGATCTGCCCGACCAGTGCTTCCACGGTTTGGAAACGTTGTTCCGGTCTCAGCCTATCGACAAATTCCAAGTTAATAATCTCCCCATAGATGTCCTCCTGGTGATCCAGGATGTGTGTTTCCACATGGAGGGTCTGTTCTCCATTGGTAAACGTGGGGCGTGTGCCGATATTGGTGACAGCTGCTTTGCGCTCACCATTCACCCAGGCACGGCAGGCGTATACACCGTTGGTGGGGATCAGCTTATCGACCGGAAGCTCCAGGTTGGCCGTGGGAATTTGAATGGTACGGCCGCGTCCATCACCATGCATAACTTTTCCGAAGAGAGCATATGAACGACCTAATTCTTGTGAGACCTCCGCCACCCGACCGGTGCGGATGTTCTGGCGAATGCGTGTCGAGGAGATAACGCCATCTTGATCTGATACGGCTTCAACCACTTGGAGTGTATAGCCCAGTTCTTTCCCAAGCAAAGTTAGATAGGGAACATCGCCCTGCCGATCGCGACCCAGCGCAAAATCATGCCCCACCAGCAAGTGACAGAGTCCCAACTGCCGGGAAAGGCTCTCCATGAAATCCCGGGCGCTGATAGAGGCAAAATCCATGTCAAAATGCTGCGTGATGATATGCTCCACACCTTGTTCTTCCAGAAGAGAGCTTCTTTCATCGGGTGGCGATAACCACTTAAAACTATTTTGTTTTCCAAGGACTACAGCCGGGTGTGGATCGAAAGTAAGTACCACGGCAGGCACCGACGCGATGTTCGCCCCTGAGGTCAGCAATTTTAGCATGTGCTGGTGTCCGAGATGGACGCCATCAAAGACACCGATGGTCAACCAGCTTTTTTTAAGACTGAGATCATTGAGAGAATTTACTTTTGTCACAGCTGATGCATTAATAAAATAAAGTTCCAGTGAAGTTTGAAATGCAATTGGGTCATTTACCCAACCTTAAGAATAGAAGACCTTTTTAGGTTGCCATTCCATAATGATTTCAGCGTCAGTTTCTTCACCCTCCACAACTGCGGTCTCAGCACTGGGAACCAGTTCGAGCAATGCCACCAGCTCTCCTGCCAGGCTGATACCCCGTACCATACCGGGTTTTGTGCCAGGTGCGGCTGGCAGGCGATGCCCATGTCGCACTTCATCCACCTGGTCCGGGTTCAATTCGAGTGCATCCCAATCACCCAGTGCTTCGGCAGCCGGGATCAGGTACTGGTACCAGTTACCCGCAGCAAAGGCTTCCTGTAGTTTTCGCAGGGGGGTGGCTTCCCGCAGGCTGAAGCGTCCGCTCTTTGTGCGGCGTAGACCTACCAGGTAGGCTCCGCATCCCAGGGTGTTACCGAGATCATTGGCTAACGAACGGATGTAAGTACCCGACGAACAATGGGCGTCGATAACCACTTCCGGGGGTGCCCATTCAAGAACTTCCAGGTGAAAAACCTGGATCTTGCGGGGTTCAAGTTCCACTTCTTCACCCTTGCGAGCCATATCATAAGCACGTCTGCCCTTAACCTTGATGGCTGAGTAGGCTGGCGGAGTTTGTTCAATTTCACCGATAAAACCCTGCAAAGCAGTTTCAAATTGCTCTTCGGTAACGTTTACAGGATCGCTGGATTGTTGTGTAAATTTGCCTTCAGAATCATAGGTATCTGTGCTGCTGCCCAGCTTGATGATGGCCTGGTAACGTTTATCGGAAGCTGAGACATACTCGCTCAGGCGCACAGCCGGACCTATCAATACAACCAACACGCCTGAGGCGCGCGGGTCCAGTGTCCCGGTGTGACCGGCGCGACGGATGCCTGTACCGGTGCGAATGATCTGCACAACATCATGGGATGTAAGACCAATGGGTTTATCAACGACCAGGATGCCGGAAATGGCGTTGCGGATATCTTGACTTTCCATTTTTTACCTCCAAAATTCTGCCCCTATTAAATATTTCATATCCATAGCGATCGGATCGGTGGACATGAAGAAATTTTAAATTTAGATGAATAATACCAAATTCTATCTCTTTTTCAAGAAATTTGCTGTTTCTTCCAGAACTCTTTTCTTGACGTCTGCCAGATCCCCTGGTATATCCGCCCCTGCAGCAGCCTTGTGACCACCACCATTAAATTTCGTTGCGATCTGTGAGACATCCAGATTGGGATCTTGGGTGCGCCAGGAGATCTTGACTGTGCCATTGGTTTGTTCTACAAAAATAATACTTACCGATCCTTCCTCTATGGAAGAGACCACATTGATCAGATCGGCGTCATCATTACCCGAATAGCCGCTCGTAGAGCGGTCTTTCAGAGTCAGCTCCGTCCAGACAATGTCATCTTGATATTGCAGGTTGCTTAGCCCTAATCCCCAATATCGTGCCGCGGTTAGCGGGCGTTGAATCAGTCCCAGGTTATACAGGCTGGTCAGGTTGACTCCCAGATCCACCATGTCAGCTGCCTGGCGCAGGGATTGCGCAGTGGTGCTGAGTGTGCGGAATCCGAGTGTGTCAGTGATCAGCCCGGTCAACAGATTGGCAGCCACGTCGGGCGTAATGGTTAATCCCCAGTTTGGCATGTGTGCCAGCAGAACGGAAGCAGTTGCCGGAGATTCAGATTCGATCAAATTGAAGGTGCCAAATGCCTCGTTGGTGACATGATGATCCACAACAATATCCGGCTTTCCGTACTTATCCAGGGCTTTTCCAACCCGTTTGAGATCCGAACAGTCCACTACAATGCTCAGATCGGGAGTGGTTTTTTGAACACGTTGGATTTGCTCGCTTCCCGGCAGGTGCTTGAAGCTGCTGGGTAATCCATCCGGCAACAACATTTGCACCTGTTTGCCATCAGCTTGAAGTGCCAGTCCGAGTCCCAGTAGAGAGCCTATGGCATCCCCGTCCGGGCGAACGTGCGTTACGATTAGTATATTTCGGGCAGCTTGCAGCCGCTCTTTAATGGATTCGTCAAGTTTATTCATCTTTATTTAGGGAGGATAACAGCTTTTCAATCTTGTCGGCGTTCTCAGGTGTTGGGTCCCAGTGAAAACGCAGGCGTGGAAAAGCGCGGAGATCGATGCGGTTGGCAAGCTCACGGCGCAAATATCCGCTGGCATGTTTCAACCCTGCCAGGATCTCTTTGCTGCGAACGGAGCCTTCTATGCATGATACAAATATATTTGCGTATGCCACCTCACGGTCCACAGTCACATCCGTAATGGTCACCTGATCAAGGCGCGGGTCACTGATATCCTTGATCAACATTTCAGCCAGGACTTCTCGGATGCGGTCAGCAATTCGTTGTAATCTGATTGGTTTTGCCATACTATTCTGGGTTGGCCTTATACGAGTTCTTTCTTCTCGAGAGCATAGCACTCAATGATATCTCCAACCTCAATATCACTGAAATTCTTAAAATTAATACCACATTCAAGACCCTGGCGGACTTCACGAACATCTTCTTTTTCGTGTTTAAGCGAGGCGATCTCACCTTCGTAAACGATATCTTTATCCCGGTAGATGTGGATCTTTGCGTTTCGGCGAATTTCACCTTCTCGCACCCGGCATCCGGCGATCTTTCCGATCTTGGAAATTGGAAAGACCTGTAATACTTCTGCTTTTCCGATCACCTTTTCTGCAAATTCCGGAGCAAGCATGCCCTTAAGAGCTTTTTCGATATCTTCTGTCAATCGATAGATGATCTCGTACAGGCGTATGGAGACACCCTCTTTCTCGGCTAATCGACGGGCTGCCACATCGGCTTGGACGTTGAATCCGATCACAATGGCCTGGGATGCAGACGCCAGCATGATATCGTTTTCGCCGATATTGCCAATGCCGGAATGCAGCGTTGTTACCTGGATGTCGCCCTGGCTGAGTTCGGTCAATTCGTGTGTGATCGGCTCAAGGGAACCTTGCACATCCGCTTTAATGATCAGGTTCAGGGATTGGGTTTCACCAGCTTGAAAATTTGCAAATAATTCTTCCAACGAGGCTTTCTTGGGAGCTGTAGCAGCATTTTTGGCAGCTTCAATTCTATCCAATACAACCTGGCGGGCTTCTTTCTCAGATGAAACTACCTCAAACGGGTCTCCAGCCATCGGAACATCATTCAGTCCCATGACCGAAACCGGGACAGAGGGACCGGCTTTTTGGGTGGGTTTACCTCGATAATCAAATAATGCCCGCAGTTTTCCGTGAGATAGTCCTGCCACTACTGTATCTCCCGTTCTCAAGGTTCCATTTTGAACCAGCAAGGTTGCAATGACACCTTTGGATTTATCCAGTTCAGCCTCAATTATCGTACCAATGACCTTGCCTTTAACATTGGCGCGGATATCTGTATTATCAGCTACCAAAAGAATTGCTTCAAGCAGGTCGCCAATACCTGTATTTTCTTTGGCAGAGACAGGCACCACAATGGTTTGACCACCCCATTCATCCGGAACCAATCCAATGTCACCCAACTGCGTTTTTACACGCTCAGGGTTGGCATTAGCCTTGTCCACTTTGTTGAGAGCAACAATGATCGGGACGCGTGCTGCCTGGGCATGCGCAATGGCTTCCCTGGTCTGTGGCATGACACCATCATCAGCGGCTATCACCAGTACAACAATATCTGCTCCCTGGGCGCCACGGGCGCGCATGGCCGTGAAGGCTGCATGCCCGGGGGTATCCAAAAAGGTGATGACGCGTCCTTTATGGTCAATCTGATAAGCCCCGATGTGTTGGGTGATCCCACCAGCCTCACCGCTGGCTACATCCGCATTACGGATGACATCCAGGAGAGAAGTCTTGCCGTGATCCACGTGTCCCAGGATGGTAATGACGGGGGCGCGTGCAGTCAGGGATTTTTCATCTTCTCTTGCGATCGCTTTTTTCCAGAGAGGTAGTTCTCCAGTTTCCGGATCGTTCGAGCCTTCCGGAGCTTGTTGGATGGCTTCCAACCCTAATTCTTCAGCAACAATTGCGGCTGTGTCAAAATCGATCAGTTGATTGATGCTGGCCATGACTCCATTATTCATCAGGCTTTTAATGACCTGGATCGGACTTGCTTCCACAATTTGAGCCAGTTCACGCACACTCAGGCTTGTCGGAAGTTCAATTTTCTTCTTCACATTGTCGCTCATAGGACACCTCACTTACTTTGTACAATTTTTCAGGTATTTGAGAATCTCCGAAGTTATTCTAAACTGAGATCCCTGGCAAACCTGCGCCTGGTTCCTTCTAATAGCCAGTGAAAACTAAAACCAGACGGTGCAGTGCCTGCTGAGCAGAGGTCGAGGGGTCAGTCCCGTTGGATCATATCGGCCTGTTTATTCATCCCCTCCCGCTGAGGGTTCATCTTCCGGTAGAGTTAGCATAAACTCGCGCAGATGCTCCCGGTCGGCAGGGGTCAGGGTGACCTTAAGTGCTTGAGCCAGAGTCCCTTTCAGGCCTCTTTCCCAGCAGGAACGTTGATTATGTAAATATGCTCCCCGTCCAGCCAATTTACTGGTTGGGTCTATCTCGATACCCTCAGACCTGCGAACCAGGCGGATGAGCTCCCGTTTTGGCAGCACACTTCGACAACCTACACATGTACGTTGAGGAATATGTTTTGGACGTTTGGCAGGTTTTCCAGACACCTTTGTTTCCCATCAGGGCCGGCGGATGACCCGGCTTAATCGTTGGTTATTACCAATCCCCGAAATCTTCATCATCGCGCTTGCGTTGCTTGGTGGCAATAACCATATCTTTATCGGGATCGTATTCGATCTTGACGTGTTTCTTCTTCTTTTTCTTTTTCTTGTCTGATTCGTCTTCATCGTCCACTGGAATTGAAGAGGGTTTCAGCATATCAGGTCGCATTGAGAAGATCTCTTCAAGCGGCCGTCCTTCAACAGATTCCTCATCGATCGGTTCGCGCTCAGCCTCAACCGTTTCTTCGGAGCTTTCCACGCCGACAGGTTCTTCACCTGCAGCCAGTTCAGCCTCAGGCAATACTTCACCCTCAGCCAGGGCAACGACCTCAGCAAGTTCGCCTTCAGCTTCTGTTTCAAGGACTGCTTCGGGTTCTATTTCAGGTTCCGGTTCAGGCTCCGGGAAGGTGACATTCTCAATTGCAGCTATAATGGTTTCAATAGCTTTCGGACCGATGCCGGAGAGGGCTCGTACCTTTTCTGGGTCCAATTTCATAGCCAGCATGAGATCACCAGCCGTGCGCAGTTCGCCTTCGGTCAGAATGTTATAGATGAAGTCAGCCAATCCCAGGATATCCAGCGGTGTTTCGAAGGCGATCTCGGGAATCCCGGAACGCGCCTCGGCGATGCGTTCTTCCTCGGCAGCCTGTTCGGCCTGGTTGCGTTCTTCGGTACGCTTTTCAACGCGGTCCACGAATTGAATAAGGGATTGGTATTCTTCAGGTGTAACAGGGCGACCTTCGCTCTTTTTGGTCAGGATCTCCATCACCTGCGGCAGGCTCTTGGCGGCATTTGGTGCAGCCTTGGCCAGGCTCGGGTCGGAATTGAGTTTGGTGATGGCATCCCCTACGGCTTCAGGAAGACTCTTGATGTCGATCCGCCAACCGGTTAATTTGGCTGCCAGGCGGGCATTCTGTCCGTCCCGTCCAATTGCCAGGCTGAGCTGATCTTCCTGGACAACCACCGTGGCAGTCTTGGCATGTTCTGTCAGGTAAACTCCGGCAACTCTGGCTGGGCTGATCGCTTTTGAAATATAAACAACCGGGTCACTGCTCCACTCGATAATGTCGATCTTCTCATCATGCAATTCTTTGACAATAGCCTGGATGCGGACACCACGCAGACCCACACAGGCACCCACCGGGTCCACACCAGGTTGGGTGGCAAAAACTGCTACTTTGGCGCGATGACCGGGCTCGCGCGAAATGGCGCGTATCTCTACAATGCCATGGTAAATTTCTGGCACTTCATTTTCCATCAGACGCCGCAGAAAATTGCGGTGCGAGCGGGAAAGAATGATCGCGGGACCACGCTGGTTGTCTTTTATTTCAAGCACGATAACGCGGATGCGGTCATGCACACGAAAACGTTCACCCGGGATCTTCTGGTTGCTGGGCATAATGCCTTCAGCCTTCATATCCAGGCCGATCGTGATACCCTGGTTGTTGATAGCCTGGATGACGCCGCTGACGATCTCCCCAACCTGCTTCTCGAAATATTCAGTTTGTACTGCTCGTTCAGCCTCGCGGATGCGCTGCTGAATGACCTGGCGCGCCGTTTGAGCAGCCACACGGCCAAAGTCTTTGGGCGTGCTATCCACCACCACCATATCTCCCAGTACAGCTTCAGGATCGACCTTGCGGGCCTCCTCCAGTGTCACCTCGGTGCGGTCATCCTGAACTTCTTCAACAACTTCCTTCTCGGCGAAGATGTTCACCTGACCAGTTTCGGGGTCAACT
>JBDRQK010000188.1:0-8443 GCA_043826315.1 Chloroflexota bacterium | reverse complement strand
GACATTTCCGGGTAGGTTGCCTGCGGCATGGGGGCGATCGGCAGCTGGATGTAGTTCGCCAGTGCCATAGCCAGTTTGTAATAACCAGCCTGAGTGGGTGATGAGAAATAGGACACCCATAAGATACCGCTATCCCTGCTGATCAGGCTAAGTGAACCGCTCAGGTTGGTACTGACAGCAAATTTAACCAAATCACGCATATGCGGTCTCAACAAACTTAAGGAAGATCTCCACCAATCTCGTCCCCAGTGGCGCGAAGCTTCCACCTGGGCAGCCAGGGTCAACCCGACTGCGCTGATGACTTTGCCGCACAAATACGCCACCAGGACTCCCGGCAAACCGGTTTTCTGCCAACAGGCCAGGATGATCAATGCCAGAGTCACAACACTTTGCAGGACATTCAAACCTGCCATGCGCCGAAAACGGTCAAACAATTGCAGTAACCCGGTCGAGCTCTCAGTGATCAGGTTCGCCAGAATGATGCCGCCATATACTATGAACCAGGGTGCCAGGCTGGAATTTTTTGCAAAGTAAAGAGCACCCACAGGCGCCAACAGCCAGATCAACCCAAAGGCAAAAAGAGAGGCACTAAGTTCTGCCAGAGCGGCTGCTTTAAAAACTGCTGCGGCACGCGGCTGGTCATTATTCTCATTGAATTCGCCAACATATTTGATTACCAACTCCCCCATACGGAAAGAGGTGATCTTGTTGATCACGGTCACAAAAATGGTGATGGTTCCAAGGGTGCCAAAACCTGCCACCCCCAGCAAGCGCGCAGAAAATATTCCCTGCAGCATGCTCAACCCGGCGCTGATCATATTGCTACTGAAAAGGTATCCGAAATTTCGGGCTAACTTACGCAGTATGGGGTTTTCTTTCCAAAAAGAGTTGATCTTTTCGAGCATTGTCACGGGGTGAGAACCTCGCTTACCCAGTCGCGCTCCGCATTGTACCAATCAACCAGGCGTTGAACCCCTTCCTGCAATGTAACTTGTGGCATCCAGCCCAGCAGACGTCCGGCTTTGCTGACGTCCGCCCAGTTGGAAAACATATCTGCCTGAACCGGTGGATAATGTTCTATCCTGGCTTTCTTTCCAATGGTTGTTTCCAGCAAACGGATCAGGTCATTGATGGTGATGACCTCATGCCCGCCCAGGTTGATAATTTCGTAACCCACCGGTTTTAGTGCTGCAATGGTGCCGCGCGCGATATCATCCAGGTAGGTAAAGCCACGCGATTGCTCACCGTTTCCATAAACCTGCACCGGACGCCCCTCGCTGATCCACTGAGTAAAGCGGAAGAGAGCCAGATCAGGACGCCCTGCAGGTCCATACACGGTGAAATAGCGCAAAATGGTAACATCCAGGTCATATAAATAATGATAGCTGTGCACCAGCGCTTCCGCTCCTTTTTTGCTGGCGGCATACGGCTGAAGAGGATGGCTGCTATCAGCATCTTCGGGTGTGGGGTAGGGCGGATTGGAGCCATAGATGCTTGAGGTGGAAGCAAAGATGAATTTTTTGATGCCATTTTGCCGGCACAGCTCAAGCATATTCAGGCAGCCGGTCATGTTGGTATCCACGAACACCCAGGGATTCTCGGTGCTGGCGCGCACACCCGCCCTGGCAGCCAAATTGATGACAGCCTCAAATTTTGCGGATTTAAATTTATCCAAAATGGAGTGATCGGAAATATCCAGTTTATAAAAGCTGAAACCGGGTATGGCCTGGAGACGCTTCAAACGGTAATCCTTCATGCGTACATCATAGGCATCGTTCATATTATCAACGCCAGTTACTGTATGCCCCTGTTCCAGGAGCATCTCGGAAGTCCTTGAACCGATAAAGCCGGCAGCACCGGTCACCAGGTAATTACCCATTTATAACCTTACTACTTTGGGTTTGTTCCTGCCAAGTTTTCCCAGGGCGTTACGACTGTCAAAGATCAGGCTGGCAGCTTCGACAATAGCCGGGTATTCGTATTTTGCATGGTTGGTGATGATGATGACAATATCTGCCCCCCTTACTGCTGTCATCAGATCCGGCACACTTTCCATGCGCTCATTCTCATGAGTCAGCAGGCTGGGAATGAAAGGATCGTGATAGGATACCAGGGCACCTTTATTCTTAAGCAAACCGATCACATCCAGTGCAGGGGATTCTCGAATATCGTCAATATTGGGTTTGTAGGCCGTTCCCAGCACCAGGCATTTTGAGCCTTTGAGAGCCAAACCGTGATCATTGAGGGCATCCATCACCCGGCTGACCGTGTAACGCGGCATATTGGTGTTGATCTCGGAGGCAAGTTCAATGAAACGGGCATTGTAGTTAAAAGATTTCATCTTCCAGGAGAGATACAGCGGGTCAATTGGAATGCAGTGCCCTCCCAGCCCCGGTCCGGGTGTGAACTTCATAAAACCAAAAGGCTTGGTAGCTGCAGCTTCGATCACTTCCCAGACATCCACACCCAGCCGCTCACACATAATGGCCAGTTCATTGACCAGTCCTATGTTGATCATACGGAAAGTGTTTTCCAGCAGTTTGGCCATCTCGGCTGCTTCAGCCGTGGATACAGTATAGACCGTTTCAAGAGCCTGTTCATACCATGCTGTGCAGACGTCGCAGCAATCCTGGGTGATGCCGCCCACCACTTTGGGTGTGTTATAAGTGGTCCAATCTTCGCGGCCAGGGTCAACGCGTTCGGGTGAGAATGCCAGGAAGATATTTTCTCCAACAACCAACCCTTTTCCAGTACCCAATTTGGGAACCAGGATTTCGCGTGTCGTACCCGGATACGTGGATGATTCAAGCACGACCACCATGCCTGGATGCATATATTCGGACAGTGCTTCAGTAGCTGAAACTATGAAAGACATATCCGGGTCACCGGTTTTGCGCAGGGGAGTGGGCACACAGATACTGACTGCATCCATTTTTTTGAGACCGGAGAAATCCACACTTGCCCTGATCTTGCCGCTATTTACCAGTCGAGCCAGTTGATCTGTGGGAACATCCAGGATGTAACTATTTCCCTTGTTGACAGATTCGACTTTACGGGCATCCGGGTCAATCCCTAAAACAGTGAAACCTGCCTCAGCAAAGATGACTGCCAAAGGCAAGCCGACATATCCCAATCCCATCACACCAATATGCGCTTCCCGGTTCTTTAATTTCTCAATAAGATTCTCTTTGATCGTCATCGTCTTCCTCTCAATGAATTTACCGTATTCTTCCAATAATCCAAGGGATTGTTGGGGTTTCAAAACCAGCCCTGCTTGCTTTTAAAACTCCATATTCATTATTTACAAGTGTTTACTTTAGAATAGGCTCAACTGTTGCGGATTTTCATCCTTTATATCAGGCTCAGGTTGCCTGTCTGGGGTAGCAGCGTTCAATGAATTGTGGGCTTCCTCCAACAAGGCTGGTAACCTTGCAAAATCCGCCAGGATGGTTGGCTTAAGTTTGGATTGGTGCAAAGCCGCGGCCGGGTGGAACATGGCTATTATAAACCTGTCTCCAATTTTACGCATTTGTCCGTGAATTGCGCTAATCTTACCATTCGAAAAGAATTTGTTCATGGAATAGCGCCCCAGTGTAACAATGATCTTGGGGTTGATGATCTCGATCTGACGATCCAGGTAGTGATTGCAAGCTGCAAGTTCGTCTGGAAGGGGATCACGGTTATTGGGTGGGCGGCATTTAACTACATTGCCGATCCAGACATCTGCCCGTACCAGGCCGGCTTGTGCCAGGAGCTCATCCAGAAATTTTCCGGCTGCGCCTACAAATGGCAGACCCTGTTCGTTTTCATGAAAACCAGGTCCTTCTCCGATGAACATGATCTCGGAATTGACTGGTCCCACGCCAGGAACCGATCTCTTACGGGATTCATGTAAACCACAATTCTTGCAAACAGAAACTTCGGCTGCTATTTTCGCCAGGATTTCAGCTGGGTTCATGTCGACCTCCCGGGATCGCTGGATACTAGTGGATCCTTCCCCTTTAATTATTGAGCAGATAAGAATGACGGAAAGCTATCCAGGGTCATTAATATGGCATCTTCATCATTATCATGGTAATAATGATTGCGCCGTCCCACAATCTTAAAACCAAATCCCTTGTACATATTCAAAGCAGCCAGGTTACCAGCGCGTACTTCCAAAAGAGATCTGCATGCCCCTTCATTGTAAGCTGCACTTAAGGCAGTTTGCAATATCTTTCTGGCGATACCTCTGCGGCGAAAATCCGGGTGCACAGCCAGGGTGGCAATGTGGGCTTCATCCAAAAATAGCCACATTACAAGCATTCCAACCAGGCGGGTTGTTCCTTCATGAGATAATTCCGCCACCCAGTTACGGGCGTTGACGTTCCCGGTCACTTCATAATAAAAAGAACGCTCAGTCCACGGCAGGCTGAAGGAAAGAACATCCAGGGCATAAACCCCGGGTACATCCGCCACATCCATCTGGCGTATGCCAATCTCATGAGCAGGGTCAGCCATGATTACGGATTCGGGACTCCAGTTGTCGGCAGGTAGATAGGCGCCAGGGAGGCAACCATATCTGAATCCCCATCCTGCCAACGCCGCCAGGCTAGTTCAGCCAGTATACCTGGTCTCCGTACACAATTGGCCGGGGAAGGAATGCTGACATTCTTATATTTCCGTGCAAGGCGCTGGCGTTCATCTGAATTCAATTCGCCGCACACCAGGGTGGGAGAAGTGATGCTATCTGCCAGTTCATCCAAAGTATAAGTCTTCGCCGGTCCATCCGATTGCCAGCCATCCTCAGAGGCATGATACCAACCGACAGCCAGCCGTTTGCGTCCAGCTTGCAAGACAGCTAAAAGTGGAACAGGCTGCATGGGTATGGCCGCTGCCAGGATATCCAGGGAGGGCACGCCAATCAGTGGGATATGTCTGGCCAACGCCAAGCCTTTTGCCAGGGCCATTCCCACTCGCAAACTGGTGAACGACCCGGGGCCAATGGCAACCCCGATAGCATTGACAGCCTCGATTTTTTCTCCCACATATTTCAGAATTTCTACAATGGCAGGTGCAAGTTCAACAGTTTGACGCCTGTGACTGGACCAGGTCATTTCACCCAGAATTTGAACACCATCATATAAAGCCAACCCAGTCTGGGTGGTGGAAGTATCCAAAGCCAATAAAATCATATCGCTCCGAACACTGATTGGCGGAATTCATCCATCAGTTGCAAAAAACGTTCCCCTTGTGGAGAAAACAGCATGGAGCGCTGCTCATCCTCCTGGTAGTTCAACTGGACCCATAGATGGTCCTCCGGAAGGATCGGCATAATTCTCTCGGGCCATTCGATCACCAGGGGACCCTTCACAAGCATTTCGTCCAGATCCAATTCTTCGGCTTCAGAAATGGTTCCAATTCGGTAAGCATCCAGGTGAAACAGGCTGCTTGAATCCGGTCGTCGATAGATGTTAACCAGTATAAATGTCGGGCTGGAAACAGCATCGAGGGATCCCCAGCCTTGAGCGACTCCCTGCACCAGGGTGGTTTTCCCCGCTCCCAGCTCACCCTGCAGGCAGATCACATCCCCAGGTTGCAAAAAAATGCCCAAACGCATACCGATACGACGTGTTTGCTCCGGGCTGCGGCTGAAAATCTCGAGGGAATTGGCATCCAGAATGGGCATTGTATTTTTATTATACGTCAGGCGAGGTGGAAGGTATAGACCCTATTTTTCCACCCCAAAGGTTTAATTGTTCTCCCAATATTCGTGCAATGCGGCGTGAAGCGTCCGGTCGGGCAGCCTTCCGGCAATTCTCGACCACCTTACTGCGCTCCTGAGGCCGGCAAATCCAACGTGTCAGTGTACGCACCACTTGCAAGGGCTCAGGTGCCCAAACACCGGCACCAACCGATTCCACAAAGCTAACATTGCCATCCTCCTGACCAGGCAATTTTGAGTAAAGGATCATAGGCAAGGAAGCGATCAGGGCCTCAGCGATGGTGCCAGGTCCTGCTTTGGTCACCAGTACATCTGCGGCGCGCATAAGGTCAGGCATATCCCGTGTAAAGCCATATATATGAACCGGATTATCCCAACTTCGGGCTTCCAATTCAGTTTTGAGTTTGATGTTCCTACCAGTAATGATCACCAGATTCACATCCAACCCCGATTCATCAATGGCAATGGCGGTCTCGGTCAGCGGACCCATGCCCTCACCCCCACCCACCAGCAGGATGGTTACTTTGTCGAATATCCATCCAAATTGCGATCGCAAGGATTTCTTGTCCCCGATTGGTGCGCTGCAGCGTTCGGATACCGGCTGCCCGACCACGATCACTTTATCAGGTGACATATTATATTCAAGGGCACGCTGGCGCGCCATCTCGGTCGGTACCAGGGTCAGATCAGCGCGCTTGTCATACCACAGAGCATGCGTGCTGACCATATCTGTCACCACGGTGATGAACGGTGGGCGTTTGGACCCAAGAGCTCTTAAAAAAAAGGAGGTCCCCAGTGCATGCACACTGACCAGCAGATCATTGGGATGTTCCTTCACCAGGCGCCGTGCTGCCCGGCGTACAAGTGGATACATGGTGGAGGTCATGATGCGAGCCTGCGACCTGCCATCACTGATGTAAAAACCCACTCCCCATAATTCGGGAATACGCACCAGGTCAGGGTAAAACTCCGGAAGGCGATTGGATGGAGGTGGCGCATAATCCGTAAGGAAATCAACCATTTCAGTGGTCACAGCATCCCCAAACTCAAGCTGTAAAGCTTCAATAATGGATTCTGTTGCGGCACGATGCCCACCACCTGTGTCTGAAAAGAGAAAAAGGATGTGCGGTTTTCGATCTGCTCCTGCTTTTTCATTACCGGAATTATTCATTGCTGGATTATTTTTCATTTTCTTCATTGGGTATCAATTTTTTTAAACGACGAGCGAGATCACGACGAGGCAACAGCACACGATGCTGGCAGATGCAACATTCCAGGCCAATATCTGCACCAAGCCGAACAATGATCCATTCATAGGATCCACATGGGTGTGGTTTTCGTAACCGCACACGATCCTTGAGATGCAGTTCAGGTAACACAAGAAGATTATACCCCGAGCTTGTTTTTTTTCTCAATTATCGCTGTTGGACATTAGCAGTGGTTATTGGAATTATTAAACGACTTTTTATTTTATGATAGACTCAATATGCTAATTACTCACAAGTGAGGGAACCAATATGCCAACCAGAAAAACTCATCCAATCAATATTGCCGGTCTTCAGCGTGAATTACCCCTTTTTGAGGTCAAACCGGGTCTCACGATCGCCATTCTTAATATCCTGGGGGATACAGAGCTGGTACATGCCTGTGCCATTGCCCTGGCAAAAAAGCTAGAAAAAATGGATTTTGACATCATCGTAACGGCTGAAGCCAAGTCCATTCCGATCGCGTATGCCCTGTCGGTTGAGATGAAAAAACCCTACATTGTGCTGCGCAAAACTTACAAGCCTTATATGGGACAGGCACTCAAGACTGGGACCCTTTCCATCACTACTGGTAAGTATCAGAACCTTTTCCTGGATGAAAAAGACCTGCACCTGGTTGAAAACAACCGGGTAATCATCCTGGATGATGTCATCAGCACGGGTTCAACTCTGCAGGGTATGCGCAAGATCATGAAAAAAGCCGGCGCCAAGGTGGTTGTTGAAGCTGCCATCCTCACCGAAGGGGAACAAGCCCAATGGGGGCAGGTCGTAGCTCTCGGACATTTACCCATATTTACCGATTAGTCGATATCTGTATAATGAAAAGGTCCAAACTCAAATTCCTTTCACCCCGCAATTATTGGATGAAATCAAAGATTAAAATTAGATTAAAACCTTGACCTGTGAAAACAGTCATGATAGACTCTTGCAGTTGGAAAATCTTACGAAAGGAGGCGCACTCAATGAACAACGTATTAATCTCCACCCAAAGCGTTCGCAAAGCTGCCGGAAGTGGTTTTGCCTTGCATACGCGCAGTGCGCCTGTTGACTGAAAAGATATACGCATAGTATTTCAGACCACGGAGCACTCAGTCCGTGGTCTTTTTTTTCCCCCTCCTCCAAAATGGCCATGGACAAGATCCGTGGCTTTTTTTTGAATGTTATTCAACTTGACTGGAAGAATAATAATAAAAAGATCAATGATCTTGCAAAATTTATTTTCATTTCACCACCCAGATCTTCTCCGAATTTCCGGGAAGAAAAAAGAAAAAAAGGAAAAAAGAATATGTCAAAAAACAGAATTTGTCTTTCCACTTTACCTGTATCATTTGCCGGGCTTCTCCACCCTTCGCCCTGCACCCG
The DNA here is from genome assembly GCA_043826315.1 of Chloroflexota bacterium. Lineage (GTDB taxonomy): Bacteria > Chloroflexota > Anaerolineae > Anaerolineales > Villigracilaceae > UBA12087. The sequence goes on along the minus strand of JBDRQK010000188.1, from coordinate 112 downwards.
ATCCACCTGGTTCCCGGTCGCACCCTGTTCTGCCCGGAATATCTGATTGGTCCCCACCAGTCATTTTTTCCGGAGCACATAGACCAGGCGCGGCCTCCAAAAAGCAAGGAGT
>JBDRQK010000187.1:0-3066 GCA_043826315.1 Chloroflexota bacterium | reverse complement strand
CGAGCCACAAGCCGGAAGAAGACAGTCACACCGGTGCGGAATATCGGACGAACTGTATAAAAGAAGATTTTCCTCGCTGGAGGTGTACGGTCATAAGACAGTCCAAAATTCCATGTATATATCTCCTGTTTCCAGTTCGATAATGCCATTCCAAAGTTGGCATCCCCGGGTTCACCTATTACCGCATAATAAGAACTGTAATAATTATCCTGTGTGGGAGCAGGGACCGAACCATGCCAGAGTCCCTGTGAGTCGGTTTCACCGGAGGCCAGCAGGCTGCCATCATCACGGAATATCCTGAGAGGGGCGTTGGTGATCGCTTGATTATGACTGAGATCCATAGCCCATACCAGGGCATCCTGGCTGCCCATCTTGAATGTGATATTTACATTACTGGCTACCAGGAAAACCTTCCGTGTTCCATAGTTTCCATTTTGCGTGGCCTGTGGACCAGAAAGAGAAAGGTAATACAACCCCGGAGTAATTTCTGTTCCGAGGGAGATGGGAACTTGTTGGCTGATATTGGCTGGCAGGTCGATTTCAGCCTGCCAGTTCTTGCTGGTTCCTGGTTCGGGAATATAGGCCTGTTGAGCATTGTACCCATCGGGTCCATTCAGGTAGATTATTTCTTCGAGAGTAAGAGGTGCCAGGGAAATATCAATGCTATCCAGATTGGTGGCTTGGATATAGTAATCAGGTTGGCTGGCGTTCACGAAATAAGTATCTGTACCCAGGTAAAGCAGATCCATGCCAGGGGTGGCAGGTGGAGTGCTAAAATGGGTGCTGATCGTCTCTCCAAGTTTCTGCCCCCAGATATCTTTAAGGCTTTTATCAACCGTTACTGTGTAGTTGGTATTGGCCTGGAACGAACCGCTGATGTACATGGTTTGTTCAGATGCATAAATGTAAAAATTGGCAGTTGCAGGCTCTATTGAAACCAGGGATTGATAAGCGCTGGTCTGGATCGGAGCACTGAAATTGATCTGCAGACTATTATATAGTGAGGACATGCTGCCGGTGTCGTAAGGATCCGTGTACTGGATCTTAAAATCAGGAAAAGTCTGGACTGCAAAACGGTTCTCAACTCCTATGGAGCTACCCCCTCTGGCTTGTGCTCCAGCTCCCAACAGCAGTGTATAGTCGGTGGAACGTTCCAAGCTACCGGAAGGAGTGAAGGTGAAAACGGTATGATTGGCATTCCAGGAGTATTTTCCATCCACCACACCATTATCAGAACTGAAGCTGAAATTGGCTTCAACACTGGTTGTGTCCATGGGTTGATTGAAAGTCATCTTGATTGGTTGGTCAAGTGGGAAGGGTGTTTCGCTGGAAGGCTCTAATTCAAGCAGTCTCGGCAGACCCACAGTGAAGTTCCAGGTCAGTTCATTTATATCCAATGTGCTGCCGGATGTGGCAGTGAGTGCCGGGTTGATGCTGACGGTGTAATTCACACCTCCACTCAATCCTGGGTCGGGGTAGAAGATGTACGTACTCGTATTGATCCATTCACCAGAACCACTCGCAGCTGGTTGCAGGCTGAAGCCTTGTGGCAGGCTCGACGGGTCGGCACCGAGTGGAACGACTGGCTGATTAAAGGCTGCCACCACAGCAGCTGAAGAGGATACGTCTTGAGTGCTGCTTTCAGGCAGGGTCTGGATCAGGCGCAGGCCGTCCGAAGTGGAAAAATTGATATGGACAGGTTCCTGAAATCCAAGGCCATTGCTGGCTTTCAGATTGGTATCAAGTGTAATGTCCAGGTTGGTATTGGCTGTAAAAGACTGTAGTGGCGTGAACTTAAGGGTGTTGTCATCCAGCCAGTCAAATTTCCCGGTGACCATGAGTTGGTTTGCCAGTGAAGTCTCTATATCGGAACGTAGCATGGGCTGGTTGAAATAAAACGTCAATGCCTGTTGATTGGCGATCAGACTCCCGGAGGGGGGATCGGTCTCAACCAGGACAGGTGGTAAAGGAGGTAGGGGGATTGCTGTAGCTGTAGGAGTGGCTAGAGGCGTCCCTCCCGGAAGATTACACGACGACAGAGCCAGAAGAATTACAATACCAATGCGCCAGTACGGGTTGAATTTGATCATTTACAGCCTCCTGAATGGATACAAGCATATTATACATTGCTGCCGTGGAGCTTGGGTGGAAAAAACCAAAATGCTTGGACACGATATGGACGTTCAGATTTCTTATTTGTTCCTCATTACGTGTGGGAAGAGATTGAAAAAGGGATGATCTTGCTTATAAAGACGCTCAACTTTGAGCAATTATTATTTTGCCTTTTCTTATCAATCTTAGGCATTTCAAAGAAAGGTGAACTCAATATAAAGAAATAAAATAAAATGGGACTGTCTCAGTTTTTATTCTGAAAAATCCCATTATTAAAAAAACAGATCCAGGTGATCCCTTTGCAGGGATGTTTGGAAGAAAATTATCTAAAGTTTTGCATATGGTAGGATTCCCGGGTAATGAAGGAAATTTTACAAGTGGGGGAAACTTCAATCGATTGCCAGTCAGCCGGCTTGGTCCAGTATCCAAAGAGCGCATAGGTTCCTGCCGAAGGTGCCTGGGCGCAGGCCATTATTTTTCCTTCTATCGTAGGTACCCAATCCACACTTGTGGTCAGCATGTTCCAGGACTCACCGCTCAGCATGTAGATATCACCTGACCAGCCGTATTGATTTCCTTCAAAAGAATGGCAGATCTTGGCAGGACTTGTCAAATAAAGTCCGTTGGTTAATAATGTCCCCCATTCAGAATTGGTAATGCTGATTGTATTCATGGGGATTTCATAGCCGGCAACACTTGGGGTCCATTCCCAGGGACCTGAAGCCACTACTGTTGAAGGTTCCTTTGTTAAGGCAAATGCTTGCCCTGGAACCGAAACGATGACCAAAGCCAGAGCCATTGCCAATGCAACCACCAGTCGAGTTCTATTTTTCATTTTTTTCTCCATTATTTGTTTAGTTTAGTTATTTCAAAATATTATGACAATTATCATCCAAAATAAGGTATTTGGCAAGGGTTAATTGATTACAACGTGCTCCACCTCAGATAATGGAC
>JBDRQK010000186.1:0-3841 GCA_043826315.1 Chloroflexota bacterium | reverse complement strand
TTCAACGGATCGATCTCTTCCCGTAGGAGGCGCAACTCTTCAGGGCTGGGGGCTTGGATGGCATCCAGGATGGTAGGCATAACCAACTCGAAGCTGGTGTTGGCGATGACATCTTCCACAGTCACGTCTGGGTAGAGGGCTTTAAGGCGCATCCGGCAGGAGTCTGGATCGAAATCCATCAGGGCCATGGTGGAAACGACATAGGCTGGTCCGGTGCCTGGAGGTAAGCCTGCAACTTCACGCGCACCTGGACCTGATAGGTATCCGGGTGTGGTCAGGAAATCTACTTTTTCGATGAAGCGCCGGGAATCATGCTGCATGATGGCGATGGTCTTCCAACAAAAGCTGCCGACATCGTTTCCACCACCGCTGCCGGGAAGTCGTACTTTGGGTTGATCATGGTTTCCGATGACCACGCTGTTGAGGTTGCCATAAGGATCGATCTGTGCACCGCCCAGAAAGCCATAATCTATAAAGCCTCGTTGCGCGGTTTCCATGGTATCGCAGATACCTGCAGCCGAGATACCCTTATGGAAAGTGCGAGCTTCACCGACAGCACGCGGTAGTTCCTCCAAAATCGCGCCTGTGCCACCGAATTCAAAAACAGGCACCAGGTTGGGAGCCGTGGTCTTGACCGCGAGCATGGCAGCCAGCATGGGGATGCCCGTTCCTATGAAACAAGTGGTGCCATCTTCAAATAAACGGGATGCCACACAGATCATAAGTTCAGTTTTGGTATAGGTTGTGGCGTTCATTATTCCCTCCTTTCACGGTTTTCAACGGACTGTTCCAGGCGCTTTGTTCCAATCAGGTCGAGGAATGCAGCATGGTCCTTGAGGCTATGGACATATTTATTTAGGTATTCTTTGGCACCTTCAGCTGTAGCGCTCATATCAACCCATTCTTTGATCCCGGCTTCATCGCGCCCGTACATGTAAGCCATTTCACCCGGGAATGAGCCGAAGGGGGCATGCACTACTGCGTCCACAAGGAAATAGGGGATGACTGTACGATCAGGATATTTGCGGATCTCTTCGTTGGGTACGATCTTTTCAGCGCTGATGATGAGACGTTTGCAGGCGCGGGACATTTCGAGGGCAAATCCAGTGATACCTTCGATCTGGCAGTTGCCATACTTATCTGCGCGCTGGACGTGTATGATAGCCACGTCCAGGATGAGGGCAGGCAGCAAAGCTACTTTGATCCCCGTGAACGGGTCTTCAACCACTTTGGCGGCACTATACTTGAGCATGTCGGTGCCAAGCATGGAACGAGCCGGCAGGAAAGGCACACCCATCGCAGCAGCCTTCATGCGCCAGGTGATGGAAGCGTTGGACCATTCAACACATGTCTCAACCTGTCCGGATTCAACCGCACGTCTCAGGCTGGGTGGAATACCATAGACCTCCAGGCCGATATAGGTGATATCCAGTTTCTTGATGAGACCGGCTGCCAGCCAGAGATCCAGTTCGAGAACACCCTGTCCGCAAACACGCAGGTCTTTTTTGTTCTGTCGGATGACTTCGCGAGCCAGGCTCATCGGAGCGCGCACAGTTCCGTACAATTCTGTGCCAATATAGCAGCCATCAAAAACAAACTTGCTGATGGCTTCCTGTTCGCTCATACGTTTGTCAATCAGTTTGCGGCTTTTCTGAGTGCGGTTCCACTCCCTGAACTCATCCATATCAAAAGGTTGGATCAGTTCACCAATACCAGATTCCAAGATTTCCATGGTTTCTCCTCTCACATATATTTACATTCACCTTCATATTAATTTTAGACCTAATAGGTTATTTCAGTTTTCCAATAGCAACGGTCACTATTCTGTTCCATGGTCAAATAATTTAAAAATTTTACACAAATACCTTTATTATCTTGATTCTTACATTATCTGCCAAAGCGCAGGTTGGTTCCATCCTGCATCAAGAAGAGATTGGGAGTTTCCTGCCGACCAAGTAGTATCACTTCGCTGATTTTGTTGGCAAGGTAAAACAATCTGGTTACCAGGAAATTGCCATCCGGTGACCAATCAGCTTCGGGGAAACCCCCGGCTGGCAGGTGTAGAATATTGTTACGTAGAACCTGCCATTGACCGATAGAATCAGTTTCCGACTCCATTAAAGAGATATTATATTGGCTCAAATTGGTCGTGTCAGGAGTACCCTGGAAAAAGAGCAGCCTCCCGTCTGGGAACTGCTGTGGCCACCAGATAAAAGAATCGGCGATCAGGGTTTGCTGACTGGCCTTGGGACTGGAAGAAATGCTGAATAACCCGGGAGTTGATGACATCATGCCAGGTTCGGTGGCATTGGCGGTGTAATACGTCTGGCTGTCTGTGCTCCATGTGCTTGAATCGGAATTCTCAAATTCTGAAAGCAGGCTGGCATCGGTTATGGATATTATTCCATCGCCAAACCATTCCCAATAGCCAATTGAAACAGCTAATTTTGTCCCATCCGGAGACCAGACTTTTGGAGAATAAATGCGACGCCCGGAAGGATTCTGGACGTCATTACTGGCAAGTATCAGCCTGTCTTCCCCGTTGTTTAGGTTGTAAATGTGTATGCCTCCCAAGCCATAAGCAAGAAAAACTCCATCATGGGAGAAGATTGGATGAGATGGATTATTGTTTTCATCTCCGGTTGCCAATACCTGGCGATTTGCGCTGATCGGGTCAAGTAGAACCAATTGATAGTTGCTAATGTAAGCAAGACGATTATCGACCGGATTGATTTCAAAGCTGGTAACACCGGAGGATTCCTGTGTGAGTTGGGTGAGGGTGTATCCATCTGTATCCAAACGCCAGACCTGTTGAGCGTCGTTATCTCCTCGTAAAAAAAAGAGAGGTGCTGGAAGTAAATTTTCCCCTCTAGCGAGGACATCAATATTGACCGATAACTTTAATGGATTACCACTCGAATCCGGAACAGGAATTCCAGACGCATCCAACAGCTGCCAGTTGCTGTTATAGATTCCTGGAGTAGGCGGGGAAGTGAATTGGACCACTATATCTACACTGGATCCGGGCGGGATGGCTCCTGGCATGTAAATGGAGACAGGTGCATCCATGAGATCACCATCTGTAAACCTTAATCGGAAGGCATTAGGAGTAAGTGTGCATTGGCCTGTATTTTCCAGGCGCCAAATCTTATTAAAACTGGTCGGTCTGGTGAAACGAGTTCCAGCCTGGATGGTGGCATCCATTGATGAAGTTACCTGGGATTGACAGGTTAGTTGCCCATTTGCTGTTGATGCAGGTCTCCAATCCGGCCAGCGATCGTTGGACTGGTTGTTGGTAAGGCGCATTTCTGAACTGCCATCGATGTTGATAAGATAGATCTCATAATTATTCTCGAAGTAGGTATCATTACGGTCGGATACAAAGGCAATACGGGTGCCATCTGGTGACCAGGCAGCATCAAACTCATTAGCTGGGTTGCTGGTCAATTGCATCAAGCCGGAACCATCCAGATTCATTATGAATAAATCCTGGTTATCATTGGCGTTTGCTGAAAAGATGATCCTTTGACCGTCTGGAGACCAGTTTGGGCTGCCTTCGTAATAATCGTTGGAAGTTAACTGGGTTAAACCACTACCATCCAGGTTCACAACATAAATATCCGAATTTCCGTTATTTTCCAAGTCTGCGCCGAACAGGATCTTTTGCCCATCAGGTGACCATTTGGGGTCTCTTATCCAGTGAGGGATGGCAGGAAGCTGGCTTATATTGGAAGTGTCTACTGAAAATAGATTGATATCCCAACCCATAGATCCGGCTGACATGAAAACCAACTGGTTTCCATCCGGGGACCAGTCCGGCGCATCACTGAATTCACTGAAA
>JBDRQK010000185.1:0-4318 GCA_043826315.1 Chloroflexota bacterium | reverse complement strand
GGTGTTCTGCCTCCTTCTATGGAGAATTTTGAGATCATCCGCGATGAGGCAGGCAGGTTGGAAAAATTGGTGGATGATCTGCGCATCCTCTCCCTGGCGGATGCCGGAGAACTTTCGATCAACCTGCAGCCAGTTGAACCCCAAAAATTTCTGCAGGAGATCGCTTCCATTTATCAATCCCTCTTGCAGGAAAAACAAATAGAACTTCAAATGAAAATTGACCCGCATCTGGCGATGATCTCCATTGACCCGGGGCGCATGACCCAGGTACTGACGAATATCATTGACAATGCCTTGCGCTTTACTCCTGGAAACGGCAGGATCGTTCTATCCGGTCACCAGGCAGAAGGCCAGGTGGAGCTATCTGTTCAGGATAACGGCCCGGGTGTGCCAGAAGATGATCTGGACCGCATTTTTGACCGCTTGTATCAGGGTGACGCCGCTCGCCAGCATGAAAACAATGGATCCGGTCTCGGTCTGACCATTGCCAAATCGATCGTTGAGATGCACGGGGGAAAGATCCGGGCTCTCAGCCCGGCTGACGCAGGACTGACGATCAGCATCCTGTTACCGGCTATTTAAAAAATCCTGACAGGTTTGATCTAGTCCCCTGTAAATATTATCAATTGAAACCGTCCCGAAGGTTGGTTAAAACGACCCGATTCTCTCCATAGAACCTTCGGGATGTTCTTTTCCAACAGGTGGCAAAGTCCCCTGTAAATACTTATCAGTCCAAACCGTCCCGAAGGTTAGTTAAAACGACCCGATTCCCTACATAGAACCTTCGGGACGTTCTTTCCCACTTTTGATATCGTATCAAAAACCCCATTATTGTCAAGAAACAGCTACCAATTCTAAAATCAATAAACAAACCTGTTACCACAATCTAAAAACTGCTGGCTTCAATACAATATTTGGATCTGTAGGCAGACCTTGAAAAAATTCATCAATACTGCCTATCTTGGCTTCGCTTAAACTTGAAAATGTATATGCCAATAGAACTTTGGCCAGTTTATCCATATACTTCCGTATCGAAACCTTTGCGCCAAGCCGGGTCATGCGCGACCACTCTTGCTCGTCTCACTTGCATCTATTTCTAGTCCTTTCAATCGAAATCACCTGTCCCGGCAGCCTAACGGTTGCTTCACTTACCGGGCGACCCGAACCCTGAACATTCTTTACCCGTAACCGATTACCAAGAATTGTACCGATTACCCTAAGGCGACAGCATGGTCAATTGCGATCAGGGTTATACAACCAATGCTGACTTTAGTTACCACGATTATCAAGGCACTTTCTGAGGTATCAAACTAGGTATGTCTGCTAAGATGAAAAGATTTTCGACAACAAGAGAATCTGGAGAATTGTCATCTACCAGCTTGAAACCCAGCCTGCCATCATATCTTAGCTCCGAAGTGTCATAGACGATGATCTGACTCCTGTTTTTTCTATATCGCTCACTTCTGCTTTGCTCGTAGAGTGGGTTCTCCTCCGACGAGTATATGAGATCTAAATATCTGATGTCAGAAAGGTCAAAGGATGTTGTGAAGGTGAAATCCAAGGGGTGCCAATAACCATCATCATCCAAGAATTCGGCCCATTCATGGTGATAATCATACTCGCCATTGTTGTATATTATCCCCCATACTGTACGCGCAGGTAAATCCACTGCCCTGCTGAGAGCGACAAATAGTCGCGCGTAGTTGACACAAGTACCATATCTCATCTTGTAGGTATCAGAAGCTTTGTGACGGAAATGACCACTGTATATTCTGAATTCCAGATGACCGATCACGAAGCGTTGAATACTTCGAGCCTTCTCAATCGCGCTATGGGTATTTTCTGTAAGTTTTTGCGCTTGTGCAACCAACACCGAATTGTCTGAGTCGATCAACTCAGATGGGGCTAGCCATCTTTGGAGATCCTGATTTTCTTGATGGTAGAGATCTGGCTGTTCATCTTCTATCGTGATTCGCAGCAATACCTCCGAGTTCTCCTGGGAATCATATGGAACATCTATCCAGTAACCACCATACTCATCATATGTTACCTGTGGATCATACGGTATAGCATCGATCAGTACTTGAAAGGAACTACCTCCAACAACGGCGGAACGTCCCACGGGAATTAATAGAGAGCGGTCTTCACTTTCAGTTCCATTACACCCGACCGAAAGCAGGATTGTCGGTAGAAGGAAAATCATCGCGTGTAATAGTTTTTTACATTCCATACTCTTTTCCTTCTCGCAATGATTGAAGAGAGTACAATCTACTTTCATCAAACTGCTTATGATGCATGACTTTGCCTCGGTTATGTGGTCACAACCGTTATCTTGTTTGCATCGATCATTGAACAAAGGTGAGATATTGATGAATAGGGTTGGAAATCAAATTGCCTAAGGATCCATCTGGTTTCCCAAAAAACTGTTTGGAATATTTTTGATACCCAGGCAGGGCGGGTATTGGGAGCTGGGTGTATCATCCTATCTCCGATCTTAAGACGATAAAGACAAATAACACCCCTAGATTTATTATATGATATTTTGGTGGAATTAGGATTGAAGTGTCAATGGTTCTATGATTGCACGCAGAAATGAATCGTGGGTTCAACTGGATGGAAAAGGATCGGGGTTCGTTGTTTAAGAGGTCCCTTAAAAAAGGTGTAATACCCGTAGGGGGGGCGAAGTCCCCTGAAAGGGGAAACCGCCGACCATGCGGTACGGCGGATTTTTTCTAGTCGGGGTGGGCGGAACTTTCCCGCTAAGAGCACGCGGGACTTTCGGCGTAGTCCCCTGGTAAAGGGTGAAATCCCCGAAGGGGGGAAATCGTCGACCAGTGAAACCGTCCCGAAGGTTGGCAAAAAAACCTGTCAGGTTTCTAAAACCTGACAGGTTTGATCTTGTCGGGGTGGGCGGATTGTGAAATCCCCGCGGGGGGTGAAATCCCCGCAGGGAGCGCAGTCCCTTGAAAAAGGGAAACCGCCGACCATGCGGTACGGCGGATATTTTCTAGTCGGGGTGGGCGGACTTGAACCGCCGACCCCCGCGTCCCAAACGCGGTGCGCTGCCAACTGCGCTACACCCCGAACTCAGGATGTGAGTATAATGCTTGCATGCCCAATCGTCAAGCAACCTTTCAATCTGCAAACCTTCTCTCTGCCCTGTTTGGATCGGTGCTTACCTTGCTGCTGGGGCTGGCTGCCTGCAACCCCGCTCAGGCTTCACAACCTGTCACAGCCTCCCCCCAGCCCAGTGCCAGCCGGACACCTATCCAATTAACACCTTCTCTGACAGCTTCTAAAACTCCGCAAACCTCCACTGCCACGCCATCCCTCACTCCCACACCGGCTTGCACGACCCAGCCTGGGCAGGTGGAAGAGGTGGCGCTGGAGACGACCCATATGTATCAGCCTTTCAAATTCCGCGTCTACCTGCCACCCTGCTATGCTCAAGAGACCGACCAGCATTACCCGGTGCTGTACCTGTTCCATGGATTGTTTTATGGTGATGACCAATGGGCGCGTATCGGCGTTGTGGAAGTTGCCAACCGCCTGATCAGCACTGGAGAGATCGCCCCCTTCATGATTGTCATGCCTTATGACAGCAATGGGCGTGAGCCTGGCAGTACTTTCTTTGATGAAGTTTTTATGGAAGACCTGCTGCCTTATATCGATGCGAATTACCGCAGCCTGCCGCAGGCTGCCTACCGTGCGCTGGGCGGGTTATCGCGTGGGGCAGGCTGGGCTTTACACTTTGGTTTAACCAATCCCTCCCTGTTCGGGATCATTGGTGCGCATTCACCGATCATTTTTTGGGAAGATTCTCCCGAAATTGGAAAATGGCTGGATGCCATTCCGGCAAGCAGGCTGCCGCGTATCTATGTAGATATTGGTGACAGTGACCCGGACCCGGGATCAGCGCTCTTGATGGAAAAACTGCTGACGGAGCGCAACATACTGCATGATTTCCATACCAGCCCGGGCTATCATACCGAGCAGTATTGGGAATCCCAGGTGGAAAGTTACCTGCGCTGGTATGCTGCTGGATGGTAAAATGGTAAATAATTCATAAAACACCTTGCGCCCGAAGGAATAGATCCAAGAAAGATCTGGTCCAATAACTTTCGGGATGGTTTAAATCATTAACCGGGAGTAGGAAAATGAATATTTTTGTGACGGGTGGTGCAGGTTATATCGGTTCAGCCATGACCGAAGCCTTATTAAAAGCCGGACATAAAGTGACGGTTTACGATGCGCTGTATACCGGTCACCGGCAGGCAATTCCGGAAGGTGCACGTTTTGTGCATGCAGACCTGGCGGA
>JBDRQK010000184.1:0-18583 GCA_043826315.1 Chloroflexota bacterium | reverse complement strand
ACGTTCACAATCACTGTAATCGTGGAGTGATGATTGGCTAAATATGAAAGGAACGGGAAGGTGAGATTGCCTGTCTTTAATAATTGCCATACCTACCTGATAATTCAGATTGGATCTGTGTGGAGATAATAATATTCATCTAGATTAAGAGTTGTTCTTCATGGGCTGACACCAAAATGGAAACTTGGTCATTATTTCAGAGTATTGGTTATCCCTTGAAGTAAAGTGTTTTTCTGGGTTTTATCCAAAATTGCATTCCGATGAATGATCGTATATTGAAAGGGAGGCATTTCTCCTTCAGAAATTATTGAAGAAATTTCATTTGCAGATCGTGGGCGGGAAACCCAGTCGGAAAAATTCATATGACTCCTTCCTTCAACGACATCTCGGTAAACCAGCCAGGATATTGGAGCAATATTACTGTACCACGGCCAGATGGTTTCGTTGCTGTGGCAGTCAAAGCATGCAATTTTAACGAGATCACGGGTGGCTGGATTGTCCCATGTAGGTTCTGATACCACGGCTGGATTGGTGTGATTTCGTCCGTATGGGATCAGTTGGATTAAACCAAAAAGAAATACCAAAATTAGAGCGGCGAATATATATTTCTTCATTAAGGCTCCTTAATGTTCTCTTGAAAACCTTCGAAGCGTGTGAGATTGTATCTTAATCATTGAGCATATGCAATTCAAGCAAATTAATTAATTCTGGAATTCTTCCCACCAACTTTGCATAGCAATGAATGGTAAGGACGGTTTGACATCCCCTCTTCTTCCTGAATTATATGAAAGAATAAGATCACATTTGGCTCGTGTGATTCCCACATAGAGTAACCGTAAACGTTCTCTCACGTAATCCAACCTTGATTCCTTGGTAGCCTGGCCTTCTTCATACCATTCAAACTCACCAGATTTTATTGCCAATTCCAATTGGGCTAATGCTTCAGCTTCAAGGTTTAAACCGGAACGGATAAACCATTTTTCAGATATATAGCTGTCATATGGTTGTGCAGAGGGAAAATCGTAGCTATTTATAGAAATCAGGTACACCCGATCCCATTCCAGCCCTTTGGCTTTGTGCATTGTGGTAACCACTATTTTGCCTTTGTGCGCTCCCGGATCAAAACCAGATTCTTCCATGCTGAAACCCAGAAAATGTCTTTCATTGCGGGCAATAACACCGAGTTCTCCACTGAGTTCCGGTAGACGCCAATCAGAGTGGTCATTTGAAATTTGACTCAACAAGATGGCCAGTTTATATGCCAAGGCGAGATCAGATGAATCTGTAAAAAGGTCTTGCGCAAGCGTGAGTATCATCTGATCAATGGGTAACAAAGTTGTTCCCTGCCATCTTTGAATTATTTTACGATAAGAATCGAGTTCTTCCAGCAGGAGTATTTGAGATTCTTCGGAAAGCTTATGGTATACACCAGTTTCCGGTATTCCCTCCATCCAATTGTCATCCGGACGCGGATACAGGTAGGACTCCACATGACTACATTTTCGGAGCAAACCTGGGATGAGTTTGTAGAATCCTTGATCATCCCCTTCTTCAGTTCGCCAGGCTCGACGCCAGACTTCATAACATCGTGCTAACTTTACGGGTGATTGTGGATCCGCCAGATAGGCGACAATATTTCCGAGTGCACCAGCTGTAGAGCGGGTGGAGGAAGTATTGTTTAAAAACTCTATGAATTCTATTTTTCTTCTTTTAAGTTCATCAACAACTTCTGAGCCGCGGGCATTTCGCGGGGTTAAGATTGCCACGGTTTTATCTTTGTTATCTGGTAGCCAGGTTTCAATTGAATCGATCACAGATTGAACTTCTTCCGCCGGGGAATATTTATTATTTAGGAATAAGATGGCTTTTGAATTTTCTACCGGATTGGGTTGAGGATCTCCTGGAGGGGCTGGCTCTATATAAGGGGGGGCTGATAAGGCATTATTAACTGCTGGGACAGGATGCTCATTCATAACCCAATCGACCAGGTGGTTTGCCAATGAAATTACGGAAGCTTGTGATCGTCCAGATTCGGGTAAGCTCTGGTGAAGATCTGCTTCGGTTGATATAAAATTTCGCAAGAATTTGGGGTTGGCAGTAGTGAAAGTCTCGAAGATTGCTTGGTTAGGGTCACCCACACGAACCCAATTCCCACTTTCGCCAGTTAGCAGACGCAATATTTGTTCTTGAAGCTGACTGCTGTCTTGAGCTTCATCTTCCAGAATTACAGGCCAGCGATGACGAAGTCGTTCTAGAAAATCCAGATCGATTTCAAGCAAGTTCAATGCCAGACGGATCAAATCATCAAAATCGACTGCGCCGCGATAGGAAAGGGCTCGCTGATAATGGAAATAAATGGCACAGCCCATTTCTGCCAGGGGAAGACTGGCAGGTTGATTGTCCAACTCCCGCTGCAAATCATCCGGATTGAGACGAAGATCTTTGGCTGACCGAATAAAGCTATATGCCATGCTATTTACCTGTTCGGGCAGGTGTTTGTTGTGAATCCAATCGATTTTCTTGTCATCCAGATCCGGGCTTAAAAATCCATCAAAAAAACCTGGATTGGATTTTAACCATGTTTGAGAGGCTTCATTTCGGATGAGATTGGCTTCGCGTTCATCGATGATCTGAAAACGTTCCTCCAACCCGACCAGTCCAGGTTTTTCCCGCACAATGTCATGAGCAAGGCCGTGCAAAGTGCGCACGCGATAACCTGTTTGAGGTAAAAGACCTTGTTCTGCGATAAAACTACTCACCCTGCTCGAGAAATTTTCTACAGCAGAATTTACAAGTGTAACAATAAGAACTTCTTGTTCAGGTCTAATATCCCCGCGGGCAATGATGTCAGCTGCCAGACGTGAAAGAGTCCATGTTTTGCCCGATCCCGGAACTGCCGAGATACCCATTTTCCCTGCTCGATAGGATAGGATTTTTTCTTGCGATGGGCGTGGATTAAAGGACATAATAGTGGATAATTATTAAATTAATAATTCTGCTATCTGAATTATTGGGCTTTGTTTTCAACCTTTTTCCTGATGGTTGCTTGAGAGATTTCAATGGCTATTTCAGTTAATACAAGGTTGGTTGTTTCAGTTGGATACTTGACAGCGATTGGAGTATTCTGATTATTTGCAAGAGTTAAATTGCTCATCATGTAAGGTACGGTCATACGGATATCCATGCCAAGCATCTGATTTACTTCTGCTATGGATAAGCCTTCCAAGCCTACTGCACGATTTATGATGGGGTAAATTCGGTCAGGATTAATATTCTGTTTGATCAAGTATTCTATTGTTAGTTTGGTAAGTTCGACAGTATTAATTGCATTGTTGAGAACCATCACAATAAGGTCAGCCTCTTGAATGATTGGAAGACTGATACGTGAAAATGAACGTCCCAGGTCCACCAGGACATAATCATATGTTTTTTGTAACATTTGTATGATGTGGTGAGTATTTTCAACAATTAATGAGCTGGCAACATCTGGATCAGGTGATCCGGGTAATAGGTGGAAAAGCCAATCACCAGGTTTGATCATTTTTCCGCGTAGATATTCGGGAGTAATTTGCTCAGGGGGAAGTTTGGATACCTCAACAATATTAAAAGGCTCTTTGATCCCGGCTAGAATTGCGAGTGATCCGATGGGAAGTACCAGGTCAACAAGGGCAACGGCTGATTTGATAAATAATCGTGACAGATTCATACCAACATTGGCGCATATGGATGAAGTCCCCGTGCCACCCTTGGCGCTGATAAACACCACCAGTGTTCCACCTGTTTTTTCAGGTTGTAAGGATTTTGTTCCTTCAAGAAGAGTTGTAATATTATTTGAAAATCCTATAATCGCCTGTCCTGATTTTCCGAAATAATCACTGGCACCTGCCTGCAAAAATCTATTCATCTCGTCTGGATCCAGATGATTGGTGAATACAACAATAGGAGTATTAATAGTATGGATTTCTTGACGAATCTTATGGATTATTACTTCAATACTTATATCAGTTAAGGCAGAATCATAAGTGATAATGTCGGGAGTGAATTCACTGATTTTATGTAAACCTTCGAAGCCTGATGCAGCCTCAGATACCGCATAGTCATGATTTCTCAGAATGTTGACAAGAAATTTTCGACTGTTGTCATCGGGATCAATGACCAGTATCCTGGTTTCGTTCATGAATAAAACTCCTTTTCAATGTAATTATGTAACCCAGATATGAATATATAATATCCTGACGATACAAACAAGAAAATCATATCCAAAAATTATATCATTCTGAATTATCGAATCACCTAATATCATTCTGAATAATCGAATCACCTTGTATTCTGCAAAATATATTGAAAGGATTTTAATAAAATACCACGCTGCTCAAAACCATTTTCGCTAAAATTGCTTATACCAAGAAACAATTTGCCTTTACAACGGTGAAGCAAGCCAGAAACAAAACGGGCTAATGTTTTTTGGTTGGCATGGACTTCGTCAGCATCTGTCCAGATGTTATGGCCTGAAGCTGAAGCCATTTCCCAGCTTCGGCTGAGAACATATGGATGAGTTAATGGTTGATTCAATCGTTCAACCCATCCATTGGATCCCGGATCAAGCCAAAATTGAACTTCAACCGGCTGGTTCATCATCAAAAAAGTATGAGCCGGAGCGATCAAGACAGCGTCTTGATGTTCGGGATTCCAGGCTTCCAGGTATTGAGCTGCCAATACGCCATCCTCCAAAAGTTGGATATACTCACGACCCAAACCAGTGTTCAGACCGGGTTGGAATGAAAAAGCCGGGTCCATTGCTATTCGGAATTTTCGTATCGATTCGATCAGGCTTGCTGCCACGCGGGCAGCATCAAAATTAAAATGAAATCCAAAACCAGGTTGAGAGAGGATTTCACCAAATATTCGACGCATAAAATGGTCGAAAGGTTGTGGAGCTTCCTGGTGATATAAATCTATCCAGCTCTTGATATGTGTGTACCTGTTGCCAAGAGTAAATGTTATCCGTTCCTGAACATCCGGTTTGATCAGATCGAATGAAGATAAAGCCAGATCCTTTTGATGGTAAACAATACTTGCAAGTAGCTGTGCACGTACCAGGTCCATGTCTTGGATACAGAATAGAAAGGTATAAGCAATATCAAACACGGATGGGTGAATATTCCAGGCAGGATGGGCAAGTGCAGCAAGCGTTAGTAACGCTTGGCTGGCGGGTTCATTCCTAAGTGAACGCGATGGGCGATGAGATCGTGTAGGAATATCTAGAACTTCAAGCCGGTTAACGAGAGAAAAGCGTAATGAATCTGATAAGAAAGGAGCTAAAACCACAATTTCGGAAGGTGGTACATTTTGATTATGGATAAGATGATGTATCTCATTGGTAACCCAATCCAGCATTTGAGGGAAAAAGCGGGTAGTAGTAGGAAAAATGATTGGAAGTTGTAAGGGTTCGTCATTCAATGGTTTGATTTCATTGGTAAGTAATTGAGATCCAGAAAATACCTTTTCGAATTCTTGTACCAGAGTATGGACCTGTGGGGACATTACATAAGATAATTCCAGATATATTTCCTGATCACAGTGTTGCCGAAGCCGCATAGCAGAATCAGGATCAGCACCCAAGAATTGCCTGTGACCTCCTCCATTATCGATAATGATTAAGCAGGAGGTGAAGTCAGACATCCAGTTAAGAATGAGGTCATGAGCCCGGGGAGTATCTTCCTCTGGATTGTCATAAATCAAGTGTTGATAAGAATGGGATAAATAATTGCGAACAGTCGGATTTGGCCAGAGAACATTCCAAAATATGTCCATTTGAAGTGAGAAATCCAACAAATTATTTTCCAGGCAATACTTGCGAAATCGAAGTGCGCAATCTTGAACATTGTCAAAGACTCTGCGCTGGGTAGATTCTCCAGCCCAGGCGGAATCCAGACGGGAACCAATTTCGGTATACGGAAAACCAACAAAAGCAGCTTTGTTTAAGTTATCGAGTATCTGGCTGTAGAGACGATTGCGGTTTATCACTACTGACTCAAAATAACCTTCATCCAGGAGAGGGCGGACCAGTTGAGCCATATGGTACTGAGCCGTTTCGAGGGTAAGGAATACTGGGGGTCGATCATAATGAGTAAATCCCCCATTTTCAGCGGCTAGCGGCCAGAATAGGTCAACTGTGCGACGTGCTAGACCACCAACAGTCATCAAATTGACCTGACCACCGGCAGGCAATGTATTACGTTGCAAGGAATTGAGATAAGGGGTGGCAAGTGTACGTTGAGGGGTGAGAACAAGAATGGAGTCTGCAAAGATTCCCCTGTGTATCATTTGTAACATTCTTTCAATTCCAGCGGTCGTCTTGCCTGATCCCGCTGGACCCGATAAGAAGATGTGTCCATTAAAAGGAGCATCGCGTACCTGGATCTGTTGTGGGGAGAGCATGATCATGACAATAGAATAGCGGATGGAATAATGTTTGTCAATGGTAAAAAGTAATCCATACCAGATTGATTATTGTTGATGCAATAAATATCCGTAATTCAGAGACTGTCTATAAATTAATAATCCTACGAAATATTAATAGTAATTTTATGGACAAAGTGATATTATTTCTAATTATTACATTTTGGAGGTGATATGGTATTTATTGATAGATTAATAAATGCTTTGGTTAATCTTCACCCTTTGCATACAATGGTTGTGCATTTCCCGATCGGCCTCACTGGGGCAGCATTATTTTTTATAATTCTGGCGATGCTGTTTAAAAGCACAATTCTGGAAGAGATTGCATTTGCTGACCTGGCATTGGCAACATTCAGCATCATTGCCGCTGGATTAACCGGGATGAGAGATAATATAAATATTTATGCTGGTGATGCACCTAATGCCAATGTAAAAATTATCCTGGCTGGCGCACTTCTAATTATTTCGGTTTTGACATTGATATGGCGTTGGAAGAATCCAGGCATATTTACCACGAAATCGACACGTAGAGTTTACATCAATGCTTTTTTATAAGTTTCATGCTGGCATCTGTTCTTGGTTTCTTGGGTGGAGTTATTGTTTATGGATTTTAACAAAAAGGAGCATGCCATGTTATCAACAAATTTGGTAAAGAAATTTTCTTCTCGTAAAAAATTCATATTTATAATCGTATCGATAATCTTAGCCGTCTCTTTTCTTAGCTCATGTAGTGCAAATCAAGTTGAGGATATTCCCACAGGTCCATTCAGTTATTCAAAAGATGTAGCACCAATTTTTGCCAATCATTGTGTAAAATGCCATGGAAGTGAAATGCAAGAAGGGCAGTTGGATCTTTCCAGTTACACAGCGCTCATGGCAGGTGGAAAGAGTGGAGAGATTATTTCCCCTGGGAATGCTGATAATAGTAAGTTGATCTCATTGGTTATGTCTGGTAAAATGCCAAAGAAGGGGGTTAAACTTACCCCAGATCAAATAAGGATATTGACTGATTGGGTTAATGCAGGAGCACAAGATAATTAGATAGTAAGATATTGAATTATTCATTGAATTCTTCAATTGACACCTCGACTGCCTTGGACTATAATACTGTGCGCTTCTCCCCCGGCAAATTTATTAGCTGGGGTGAGTAAATTAATCCCGGCTTCCCCGCACATGGGCGATGGAATTGTCTTTCCCGCAGATTGTGTGGCGAAGCGAAGACCAGGAGAGAAAAATGAAATACGCTATTATTGAAAGCGGCGGCAAGCAGTATAAAGTCGTCGAGGGCGAACGTGTCGATGTAGATCGATTGGCAGTCGAACCTGATACGCAACTTAAGTTGGAGCAAGTTCTCTTGTTAGTAGACGGGGAAAAAGTAACTGTAGGAACACCAACTGTCAACGGGACCAGTGTTCTGGCAAAAGTGGAGCAACATGTCAAAGGACCTAAACTGATCGTTTTTAAGTATCGACCCAAAAAACGCATTAGAGTCAAGACCGGTCATCGTCAGACGTATACTCGTCTTTTTATTGAACAAGTTGGTGATACCAAATCAATAAAACCAAAGGTTGAAGAGCCAGTCAAGGTTGAGAAAACGGAGAAAGTTGAAAAAACTGTATCAGCTAAGAAATCTGCTGTTGAAAAGACCGATAAATCAGAAAAAACTACTCCTGCTAAAAAAGCTGCAGCAGTCTCCAAAACAGAGAAAAAACCGGTGACGAAAAAAATTGTTTCCACAACCAAGACAGAGAAAAAACCAGTAGCGAAAAAAGTTCCTCCGGTAGCCAAAACTGAGAAAAAGCCGGTTGCCAAGAAAACTACTAAGAATGAGAAGAAATAATTTAGAAAAGTGAGGTAATAATGGCACATAAAAAAGGTGGCGGTTCAGCCAAAAATGGTAGAGACAGCAATGCCCAACGCTTGGGTGTTAAGAAATATGCAGGTGAACATGTACTTTCAGGGAATATTATCATTCGCCAGCGAGGAACTCATATCAAGCCGGGTTTGAATGTCGGTCTTGGCAAAGATGATACCATTTTTGCAACCATGGAAGGTGTTGTTGTTTTTGACATCATTCACGGTCGAAAACGTGTTAATGTTATGCCGGCAGAAACGAAGTAGTAACGAAAGGATCTAATAATATGAAAGAAGGCATTCATCCGACCTATTTTCCAGACGCCACAGTAACCTGCGCATGCGGAAACACTTGGACAACTGGTTCGACAAAAGAAGAAATACGAATAGAAATATGTTCACAATGTCACCCATTTTTTAGTGGTGAACTTCAAAGGATCGTTGATATTGAAGGACAGGTGGATCGGTTCTATAAGAAATTGCAGGCTCGCCAGGATTATGTTGAAGAGACGAAGACACGGAAAGAATCTCGCATTTCACCCAAGCGCCCTATATCTGAACTTGAAATAGGGAAGCGTGCCACAGAAGCTTTGGGTATGGCAGGAATTAGCATGGTTGGGCAATTCTTGGATAAATTGGCAGAAGGCGAAGATAAAGTTTTGGCTATCTCCGGCTTTGGTCGTAAATCATTGATTGATCTAAAGAAGAAATTACGAAGCCTGGGCTATGATGTCCCTGAACCGGAAGAGGCTTCAACTGATTAGGTCTTGCCTAACAGATAATTTCAGGTAAACTTATCAGGCAGATGCATCATGCATCTGCCTGCTTCTTTTTATTTTCAATAAGGATAATCATGAAACATACCAAAGGTTCCATAGAGGTAGTAACTGGGTCAATGTTCAGCGGAAAAACCGATGAACTGATAAGACGCTTGCGCCGTGCCACAATCGCGCGTCAGAAGGTTCAGGTTTTTAAACCTGCAATTGATATTCGCTATGCGGTCGAAAAAGTAACATCGCATGCTGGTCCCGAGTATGATGCCATCCCGATACAATTTGCAAAAAATATCATGGAAAACCTGGAACCCGATACAACTGTGGTGGGAATCGATGAAGCCCAATTCTTTGATGAGGATATCGTAAAAGTAACAGGTGAACTTGCTGAACGCGGCGTCAGAGTGATCATAGCCGGATTGGATACTGATTTTCGCGGAGAACCATTTGGTTGTATGCCTGTATTGATGGCGCAGGCCGAGCGAGTTGATAAAGTACGGGCGATATGTATGGTATGCGGTGAAGAAGCTTGTCGGACACAACGTCTCGTAAATGGGCAACCTGCGAATTTTAATGATCCTGTAGTGATTGTGGGAGCATCTGAGATGTACGAAGCCCGTTGCCGAAAACATCACACTGTACCCAGGTAATGGAGAATCTTTTCAGCTCAATTTGAAGATTGAATGGAGAAATTGTGATGCAAAACTACCATGAATTCCTTGCCGAAATATTAATAGAAGAAGAGACTTTGCAGAAACGGATCACTGAACTGGCTGCAGAAATAAACCGGGATTATGCTGGTCAAGATCTTGTTTTGCTTTGTATTTTACGAGGAGGAATGGTTTTCTTGGTAGACTTGATGAGGCAAATTGATGTACCTCATGAAATTGATATTATGGCAATTTCATCTTATGGAATGGGGGTACGGGAATCGCATGGAAATATTCGCTTAACCCTTGATCTTCAGATTGACATTCGAAACCGTAATGTTCTTTTGGTGGAAGATATTATTGATAGTGGAAATACGATTGCTTATGTGCTTGAATTTTTAGCAACGCGACTACCAAAATCGCTAAAAGTTTGTTCGTTGCTTGATAAACAAGAACGTCGCGAAGTGGATGTTCCAATCCATTACCGTGGATTTTCCATCCCGGATAAATTTGTTTTCGGTTATGGTTTGGATATTGATCAATACTATAGAAACCTGCCATTTATCGGAGTAGTGGATTTGGAAAAATATCAAGCGCATACGGGGGAATGATGGGTCCTGACAACCCTTCAGGAGAGAATCCGAATCCATATTTTTGGCGATGGGTTGCGATTTTGCATGGCAAGATAGTCGCACAGGGCGGTACTCCCGGGCAGGCTTTACGCGCTGCACAAAAATCAAGATACAAGGAAAAACCAGAGATCCTATTTATGAAAGGTTTGGATGAGTTATATGTTTCACCTCTTTTCGACCGCATGCGGAGAATATTAGCGGATGAGGAATGTGTATTCCTGGTTGGAGGCGCGGTTAGAGATGTATTTCTAAAACGCAATAGCCATGACCTGGATTTTACAGTGAACAAGAATGCCATCAAATTAGCCCGAAAAGTTGCCAATAAGCTGGATGCAGATTTTTATCCGTTGGATTCTGAGAGAGATATAGGGCGTGTTCTGGTTATTGGAGAGGATGGTATACGGCAGGTACTCGATTTCACAGCATTTCGTGGAGATGACTTGGAAGCAGATCTGGGAGCGCGTGATTTCAGCATCAATGCAATGGCAATTGATCCAAAAGATCTTAGTTTGCATGATCCGCTGGGAGGTCTGACGGATCTACGTAATAAATGTTTGCGTGCCTGCTGTGCCTCAACTTTTGAAGATGATCCAATAAGAATTTTCAGAGCAATTAGATTTGCGGCTGCCCTGGGGTTTAAGATTTTGCCAGAAACAAAGCTGGCTATGAAAGCTGCCGTGCCCCTTTTGGATAAGGTTTCACCGGAGCGACAGCGAGATGAACTTTTCCGGATATTGAGAGGTCCCAAACCAGCGATAAGTATAAAAGCTTTGGATTTATTAGGTGCATTGGAACCAGTGTTACCTGAATTGATGAATTTAAAAGGAGTTCAGCAGACACCACCGCATGTTCACGATGTATGGTCGCATACATTAAGTGTTGTTTCTCATTTGGAGTCAATATTCAACGCATTGACTCCGGAATACAACCCTGAAACAGCCTCAGACTATTTCCATGGCATGCTTGTATTAAAAATTGGTCGTTATCGAAAACAGATATCCGAACATTTTTCAAGCATGCTCGATACCAATCGTTCTTGGCGTGAGATACTGTTTCTTTCAGCACTTTATCATGATGTCGCCAAACCAGGCAAATCAGTGACCGGGTCTGAAGGACGTATCCGTTTTTGGGGACATGAAGTAGATGGAGCGGAGATCGCAAGCTATAGAGCGCATCACCTCGCATTGAGTAATGATGAAATAAACCATCTCAGTACCATCATCCAAAACCATATGCGCATCCATTTTCACACAAAACGTATGGTTGATGAAAAAAAAGAGCCATCTCGCCGGGCAATATTCCGATTCTTTAGGGATACAGGTGTTACAGGGGTGGATATTTGCATGCTGACGTTAGCAGATTTGTGGGCAACCTATGACAATACCTTGCCCGAAGAAACTTGGGTAACTTGCCTGGATGTTGTGAGAATATTTTTGGAATCGTGGTGGGACAAGAAAACCGAACTTATCTCACCACCTCAACTGATTACTGGAAATGAAATAATGGAAGAATTATCACTTGATCCTGGTCCGGAGGTGGGGCGAATATTGGATGCAGTAAGAGAAGCCCAGGTGGTTAATGAATTGGTTGATGTGGAAACCGCAATGAAATACGCCCGTGAATACCAGATCAGGTTACATCAAGGAAACGTGAAAGAATTTGTTTTGCTGAATAATTCAAAGCTGGCTTTTTTCCAACGGCCTGGTAACGGAACTCCGATTATCCTGATACACGGATATCCTTTGGATCATACCATCTGGCAAACCATGCTTCCATTTTTAGATAAAGAGGCACGTTTGATAATGCCTGACCTTCGCGGTCATGGGAAGAGCTTGACAAATGAAGAGAATTACTCAATAGGGCAGATGGCGGATGATATTGCGGGTTTAATGGATTATTTAAGAATTAAAAAAGCCATAATGATCGGTCATTCTATGGGAGGGTATGTAACCCTAGCTTTTGCCAATAAGTATGAACAAAAAATATTGGGGCTAGGCTTGATCGCGAGCCGGATAAATTCGGATACGCCTGCACAAAAGGATGCTAGGAACAAGATGATAGCCGATATTCAAATGAAAGGAGTAGAATTTTTAGCCGAATTTATGTCTTCGAGATTGGTGGTTGATCCGATTTTAGCGCCAGATTTGCACGAGTTGATCCTAAATATGGATCCTGATGGTGCTATTGGGGCATTAAAAGCTATGATTACAAGAGATGACTCCTCCAGCTTGTTTAGAAAATTGAATACCCCGATTATGGTTATTGCTGGATCTGATGATGCTTTGATCCCAATCGAGTCATCTCGCCTTTTGGTAGCTGATAATCCAAATTGTACATATCTGGAACTGGAAAAAGTGGGTCATATGCCCATGCTTGAATCACCAGTTAAAACTGCTCAAGCTATTAATCATTTTATTGGAAGAGTGAAAAATTATCGGATAGATAAGGATTAAGTAATCACGCGGCTTATCAGTACCGCAATTGGGGAAATTGGTTCGTAAAAACACCGGCAGCCATTTGTATGGGAGCAACCAGGTATCGGTAGAACAGGTATCACTTCTTTGGAATATGTTTGCATTGCAATCTTACAGGCAGGACAAGCATCAGAATGACCTGAGATCCGGATAGCGGTCACTCGGGGATTATTACGGAAGCGCTTAAGAGTTTCAGCTGTCTGTGAGGACACTGCCAGTGTGCTATTGCAATTGGTGCATTCAATGGCTGTGTCAGGTGATATCGCGTTGCATTTTTCACAAGTTTGCATTTAAAGCCTCCACAACAAAGGGGAACAAAGAATCCTTGTAGAAATAAAAACCGGATGATTGATTTTACAACACAATTCTTTTTCTAACGAATAACACAGAATTATATCGATATTGGAGGTGCAGGTACAAATATCCCCGAATCATTTGTATGCATCCTTCGCGTTAAAGTTTTCAGACGTGAAACCAATAAACTGCTGGAAACAGGTTTGGTAAGAAAATCATCAGCACCTGCATCCAAAGCGCTGACTATTATCTCGGGGTTATCCAGAGCAGTTAGGATCAAGATAGGAATTGAACTAAATTCGCGAATTGCTGCACATACTTGCCATCCATCCATTCCAATCATCATCAGGTCAAGAATGATCACATTGGGGGAAAAATCGTGGGTCAATTGAATACCTTTTTCGCCGTAATTACAGACAAGCACCTCAAAACCACTCGCTTTCAGTAACAGAGAGAGAAGGTCAGTCATGTCCGGGTCATCATCAATAACCAATACTTTAGTTAGCATCCATATCTCCACTTCGGTAATAGTATTATCTCTCATTTGGATGGTCAAATACTTTGCAAATGGTTTACAAATTCGAATGACATCCGATAGTCAATTTTTTGTAATTGCAGAAAAAAGTTAATCTTAAAGATTTATTAACCATATTAGATTAATGGTAAACTCGTTTTTTGGCAGAAAAAAATGGAAATCCTTCTCCATTGTTTTTTGAGAAGGTTTGTCTATTCCTGAACTGCTATTACATCAAGCATTCAAAATTAATAATTATATTTCTTTTGGATGCTCCTTGATTTGAAAAAATTTTTTACGAACAGATTGATCTTTTTCTAGGTGAAATGAAGAAAATCATACGTTGGAGTCCCTTCTTTAATGCAGGGATAATTAAGAAATCTCAAACTAGATGGATATTACACTTTTCTCTTATATTATGAGTCTAATTCTTGATAATCAATGACTTCTAAAGTCATAAATCAATTCGGAGGTTAGAAATGATAAAAAAATGGGTATATTTATTTGATGAGGTAACCAAAGCTGAAGAAGATACTGGCGATTGGGAAGGTGTCAGGGCGTTATTAGGCGGTAAAGGCAGTGGCTTGGGAGATATGACCCGGGCTGGTGTGCCAGTTCCGCCAGGTTTTACAGTGACAACGCAAGCTTGTAATGCTTATTCTTCCGCAGGTAAATTTCCTGAAGGAATGTGGGAACAAGAACTAGAAGCCTTAAAATATGTTGAGAAAAAAACAGGAAAGAAGTTCAATGATGATAGCAATCCCCTATTAGTTTCCTGCCGATCTGGCGCAAAATTTTCAATGCCAGGTATGATGGATACTGTGCTTAATCTTGGCCTAACGGACCTAACCGCAGAAGCCATGGTCAAACTGACAGATAATCCGCGCTTTGTGTATGATTCTTATCGTCGCCTGGTGGAAATGTTCGGTTCAGTGGTGCTTGGAATTTCTGATGAAGCATTCGAGCATCCAATGGCTGAATATAAAGCCGATAAAGGATTCAAAACTGATGCTCAGATGGGACCAGAAGATTGGAAATATTTGGTCGAAATATTCAAGCAAGTAATTAAAAAAGAAAAAGGTTTTGAATTTCCGCAGGATCCGTATAAGCAACTCGAACTGGCAACTGAAGCAGTTTTCAAATCTTGGAATGGCAAACGTGCCATAGATTACCGTCGGGCTACCAATATCCCGGATGATTTGGGCACCGCTGTAAATATTCAAACCATGGTTTTCGGAAATATGGGAGATGACTCGGGTACAGGCGTAGCGTTCACCCGTGATCCTTCAACAGGCGATAAGAAGATGATGGGGGATTACCTTCTAAATGCGCAGGGAGAGGATGTTGTTGCGGGCATCCGAAATGCAGAGCCAATTGAGAAATTGCAAGGAACCATGCCGGAAGTATATGCTCAATTTATGGAGATCACCTCCAGGTTAGAGAACCATTACAAAGAAATGCAGGATGTTGAATTTACGATTGAGCGAGGTAAATTGTGGATGCTGCAAACTCGTAATGGGAAGCGCACTGCCAAATCAGCAGTAAAAATTGCAACCGATATGGCAAGTGAGGGCTTGATCTCCCGAATGGAGGCTGTTCAGCGCGTTTCCACAGATCAGGTGGATGCCCTTTTACACCCGCAATTTGATGAGCATGCAAAAAAAGCGATTCCATTATTCACAAAAGGTGTTAACGCATCTCCCGGAGCTGCTGTGGGACAGATCTACTTTGATGCAGACAAGACGGAAAAAATGGGAAAAGATGCCAAGCAGGATGTCATCATGGTGCGTCCTTTTACAAAACCAGATGATGTGCATGGCATGCTGGCCTCCCAGGGTATTTTAACAAGTGAAGGCGGGGCAACATCACACGCCGCAGTGGTTGCCAGGCAATTCGGAATTCCATGTGTTGTTGGGGCTTCAGCGGTTAAGATCGATCTTGATAATCGTCAGATGGAGGTTGATGGCCAGGTTGTCAAGGAAGGTGAATGGATCTCCGTGGATGGCACCACAGGTCAAGTATATCTGGGTCGTATCCCAACTGTTTCTCCCTCCCTTGAAGAACAAACCGATTTATTAACTTTATTAAACTGGGCGGATGAGATCGCAGCCACGGATGGAATAAGAGAGGCACCATCTGGTTGGCCAACCCGGGGTCTGCAGGTTTGGGCAAATGCAGATTATCCGCAAGATGCAAGAAGGGCACGATCCTATGGAGCTAAAGGCATTGGATTATGCCGAACCGAGCATATGTTCTTTGAACAGGTACGTCTGCCAATTGTACAACGCATGATCCTGTCAGAAACAAGCCAGGAACGTACAAAGGCACTTGATGAACTACTGCCATTTCAACGCAAGGATTTTGATGGGTTATTTGATGCAATGGACGGATACCCGGTTATTATTCGTTTGATCGACCCGCCTTTGCATGAATTTATGCCGGACGAAGAGAAACTCTTGGAAGAAGTCATCACCATGCATGTAAAAGGGGAGACAAAAGGATTGGTTGAAAAAGAGAATTTGCTGGAATCCATTAAAGGTATGCATGAATCCAACCCGATGATGGGATTGCGTGGTGTTCGTTTGAGTATTGTTATGCCTGAAATTGTGGAAATGCAGGTTCGGGCTATCTTTGAAGCTGCTGCAGATTGTACATTGAGAAACATCGTGGTAAAACCGGAAGTAATGATCCCACTCACAGGAACGGTAAAGGAATTGGAGTGGATCCAGCCTCGCTTGGAACGAATTGCAAAGACCGTGATGGACGAAAAGAAAGTCCAATTTACTTATAAATTTGGGACCATGATTGAGATTCCGCGCGCATGTGTAACTGCAGCAGAAATAGCTAATCGTGCTGAATTCTTCTCTTTTGGCACAAATGATCTTACCCAGATGACTTTCGGCTATTCCCGGGATGATGCTGAGCGGAATTTCCTGGTTACGTATGTGGATCAGGGTATCCTGCCCGTAAATCCATTCCAAACACTGGATAGGGAGGGAGTTGGTCAACTGATGAAATTGGCGATCACCGAAGGAAGGAAAACCCGCCCAGACCTCGAAGTGGGGATTTGTGGAGAACACGGTGGCGATCCGGATTCCATCGAATGGTGTCACATGATCGGGAACCATTATGTTTCTTGTTCACCTTTCCGAGTTCCGGTTGCCCGTTTGGCAGCTGCCCAGGTTGCCTTAAAATACAGCGGTAAACAAGTCGTCGAAGACAAGTAACAATTAATTCACTAATTGAATTAAAAGCGGTACATCCACGATGATGTGCCGCTTTTATATTCTTCATTACACTTTTGGAATGAGACTAATTTGAAGGGTTGCGTCCCAGTAAATCCATTAAAAGATCCGGACGATCAGTAATGATCCCATCCACACCCATCCCGATCAGGCGTTTCATTTCATCCGGATCATCGATCGTCCAGACATCCACGCGTAAATTTCTCTCGTGAGCAGCCCGGACAAAGTGTGGGGTCATGATCGTGATACCACTGCTCTTTGTTGGAACTTGAAACACTTTGAAATTGGGACTATACCAGTGACCCATATAAGCTAAATTCATGAAAACGAAGTTGCGAGTTTCGGTCTCATCTCCTGAGGTTGTAACTTCGGGACAAAGCAAACGAAATGCAGAGATAGTCTCATGAGAGAAGGATGCAGCAACAACCTTGTCCTGCATCTTATATTTCCTTATTAGTTCACAAAGAGAGGCGTAAATTGGTGGATCAGATTGTTTCATATCGATATTAAAACGCATATCAGGGAATGCAAGGAACACCTCTTCAAGGGATGCATAGGTTATCCCCTGACCTCTATAAGGGAAGGTTAAACCTTCTTTTGGAGACCAGTTGTAAGCAGCATCCAGCATTTGTAATTCTTTCATCGTCAGATCGACCACACGTCCCATACCGTTGCTTTTTCTATCAACAGTTTCATCGTGGCTGACTACCAGGATACCATCCTTGGTTTGGCGGATATCTGTTTCGATCACATCCACACCCATCTCAACGGATTTATGAAAAGCAAAGATAGTATTTCCAGGCCATATCCCATCTCCGCCCTGATGGGCGATCACCAATGGCTTGGGGAGAATTTCCAAATAGAAAGCTGAGTTGCCAGCTTGTTTGGATATCAGGGCTGTGATACAAAATGTCAGTAATAAGAATACAAATAAATATAGGATTATTTTTCTGGATGGTTTTTTCATTAGGTGTGGGTTCCTCTGGAGAGGGATGAAAGTGAATATATATTCTTATGCAACAAAAGGAGTAAGAAATGCTACAACATTATTACCGAGCTCATCGATTTTATAGCCTCCTTCAAGGATAATTGTGGTTGGTAGAGTAAGTTCTGAGATCATTTTTCCGAATATGGAATAACCTTCCCGGGTTATTTTAAAATCACCCAGGGGATCTCCATCATAAGTATCAAATCCTGCAGATACAACCAGAAAATCTGGCGAGAAATTACTCACTAGTTTAAGAGCCTGATTGAGAACCTGCTGATAGTGATCATCACCTGTTTGGTGGGGTAGAGGAAAATTCCGATGGTATCCTTCCCCTGGTCCCACACCAATTTCATGCGCATAGCCTGCGTATAATGGATACTCCCAGGTGGGATCAGCATGCAGAGAGATCGTCAGCACATCCGCTCTCTTATAAAATATTGCCTGTGTTCCGTTCCCGGCATGATAGTCAATATCCAAAATTGCTACTTTTCCGCGCTTTGATAACCATTGGGCAGCAATTGCTGCATTGTTCAGGTAGCAAAAACCACCGCAAATCTCTGGACCAGCATGGTGACCGGGAGGTCGGCTTATGGCAAAAGATGCACCACCATTAACGGAAACGGTTTGCGCCGCAGAGAGTGCACAGTGTGCAGAGGTTTTCGCAGCGTTATATGTGAATGCATTGATGGGTACATTC
>JBDRQK010000183.1:0-41027 GCA_043826315.1 Chloroflexota bacterium | reverse complement strand
CCTCTGCTCCGGCGAATATTTTGTTTGAGAAATTTGGTTTTACAGTTGAAAATATTGTCAAGAAAGCACACGAGCTGCTACAACATAAATAGGAAGCAATCTCAAGATACAGGTCTTTGGCAAAATTAAGATGGGGAAGTTAATTTACTTTTCAGTTGTAAATTAAACAAAATCAAGATGTCGCCAAGGTGAGTTTCAATAATTAGTGAAAATAATAGTTGAAATAATCTCGGTAAGAATTTATTGAAAGAATGAGGAACCCAATGAAAAATCCTATTCAAGAAACGATTCTATTAGGTCAATCGCTTTGGTATGACAATATCCAACGCCGATTATTGGAAAATGGGGAAATGGAGAAATTAATAACACGTGGGGATATTCGTGGAATGACTTCAAATCCATCCATTTTCAATAATGCGATTGCTAATTCAAACGACTACGACTCGACTTTGGTCCCTCTGGCTAAGTCCGGTTGGGAGGCTGAAAGAATTTTCTGGGAATTGGCAATAAAAGATATTCAAACTGCTTTGGATCTTTTTACACCGCTATATCAGCAATCTGAAGGACATGATGGTTTTGTAAGCCTGGAAGTGAATCCGTTTTTTGCCCATGATACAGAAGCTACTTACAACCAGGTAAAACTCCTGTGGGATAAAATTAACAAACCTAATTTGATGGTAAAAATACCAGCCACTCCAGAGGGATTACCAGCCATACGCAAAGCGATAGCCGATGGTATCAATGTTAATGTCACCCTGATATTTTCAATAGAACGCTATTGTTATGTAATGCAGGCGTATTTGGATGGAATTAAAGATCGTTTGATGTTAGGCAAATCCATTCGAAATATTTCGTCTGTTGCGTCTTTCTTTGTATCCAGATTGGATTCAAAGATCGATGCGCTTCTCCCAGAAAAATCCAATTTACAGGGCAAAGCAGCAATAGCCAATACAAAATTGGCGTATCAAAAATTTATTGAAGTCTTTGGCAGAGATGAATTTAAAAAATTACACGCCGCAGGCTGTCAATATCAGCGACCTTTATGGGCTTCAACCAGCACAAAAAACAAGAATTATCCAGATACGCTTTATGTTGATGCGTTAATTGGTCCGAAAACAGTCAATACAGTTCCACCAGCAACGTTGGATGCATTTCGTGATCATGGGATTGCGAAAATCACCATCGATCAGGACCTGGAAGAAGCTCGCCAAACATTATTGGATTTGGAAAAAGAAGGAGTCTTCATCGACAATGTCACCAAAGAACTTGAAGATGAAGGAGTAAAGGCTTTTGGTGATGCTTTTAGTGCATTAATTGAGACAATTGAAAAACGGCGTCAAAAAGCGCTTGAGTGAAGAAGGAGGTTTTATTCTAATAGTTGCGCATAGCCACTATTTACTCCAGATTTATTTCGATAATTATATTAATTCAAATTTCAGATTTCAGTTTCTTTCTAATTCTTGCAGTAGAAAAACCTTCAAAGATCATTAATACAAAAGGCGAATTTGCCAGATTTTTGATGAAAAATTGAACGATCTTTTCAAACCAATTTAACGGTTCTGGTAATTTGATAAATTCTGAATAATCACATATAAATCCATTAATTAGATAAATGTATTCTCCAATGTGTTGAATTTCAGATTGTGCAACAAGAAAAGTATGTAGTTCTTGACGTTCAGACAATGTCAACCAGGCAGGGAGATCAGAGGTTGCTTTAAATTCAGCAATCTCTGCGAGGTTCTTTAATAAACCTTTTTGTTGATCAGTAATGGATTGATTGTGTGAGTGGAAATAAACTACGTCAGGATCTGTATTTATTATTGGTTTAAGCCATAATCGATTTAAAGTTGTCCTTAATGCATTTTGGATTCCAGGGACAGCAAAATTATGCAGGATGCGACTTTCAAATTCTAAATTCCATGCATCGGATACATCAGGGCCTACACGGATTCCATCACATAAACCCAAGGATGGCAGTATAGGTGCGCCACAGGTCAATAGATACGCATCTCCGAGAGCTTCCCGGATTGTCTCAAGACCGTGACGATAGGCAGCTTCCCGGGGAATGGTTTGCCACCGTTTTCCAGGAAGAGCTCCTGCATAAAGAAAATCTAGCTTCACATAATCATAACCCCAATCTCGAATTTTCTTCATTAAATCTGATAACCATTCCAATACCTCTGGATGGGTTGTATCCAAGGCATATAGTCTTTCAGACCAATTAACTCCAGCATGAACTAAATTACCTTTTTCATTGCGTAGTAACCAATTATTGTGATTCTGGAATATGCTTGAGGATGGCACAACAAGCAACGGTGCCAACCAGAGACCTGCTTTTCTGCCAGTCATTTTAATTGCATCAGCCATAATACTCATTCCAGATGGAAATTTTTCATTTGCTTCCCAGTCACCAATATTTTTCTGCCACCCATCATCTATTTGGAAAACATCAAATGGAAGGTCGTCCATTTCATGCAATATTCGAAGCAGATTATCTTCTCTAATTTCTTTGTAAAGGCTGTACCAGGAACACCATATTTTAGGCGGTTCCTTAATTCTGGTTCTTCCAAATCGTTTGTCCAGGAGAGTAGCATATCTATTAAAAACCTCCTGTTCTGATCCAATGGTTAATAACCAATCACCATTTCCGTGTTCATATAAACCAGATAATTTGGTTGTATCGTATGTGACATGCGATTCCAAGCTTAACGCACCTAATAATAAAATTCTTTCATCTAAAGTTTTAATCGCTCCCATCCAGGATCCGTTGAATCTTTTCTCTAATGCATATTGCGGATCCGTTTGCATGGCGTGCAGAACTGTTGGGAAAGAGGGAGCAGGATGGATTCCTACATTCAGCCAGGCTGTCAGACTCCAAGATTGCCAACCATGACAATAGAAACGGTCAGATATGAAAGGCAATTCGATATTTATTTCAGATCCTGATAAAATTACATCTGATCCAAACAGTGTGTAATTATCTGCTTCAATTTCAAGGTCATATTGGCCTATATTCAGGGGATATTTCATATTTCTTTCCTTTTTTGATTCATTAAATTTTTCTTATGATAATTATATCGTAGCACTAAATTACCTATTATTATGCTCTTGTATCCAGTCATTCATTAAATTTTTGAGATACCCTGCCAATTAAAATTTTATTGACCAGTTAATTGATTTGTGGCATAATCCATTAATAAATTATCAGCATTGATGGAAACGAGTAAACCAATTTCAACTGTCAGCGAGTCTGGAGAAAGTGAAAGCCAGATCAGAAATATTGGTTGAAAATCATTCTGGAGCTGCAATCTGAAAGTTATTTATTAATGAGTAGGAAAGCCGGGCTCATTCCTCGTTATCGGAATGCGAGTATATTACCCTTGGGCAGTACTCGATAAGTGCCTATTTAACAGGAAGCAGAGTGGTACCGCGCGAGCATTCACGCTCTCGTCTCTGATTTGAGACGAGAGTTTTGTTTTATTAGGAATTATTATTGGAGGTACGATGTTCAAACCAGTCTCACCAAAATTAGATGTGACAGAGATGGAAAATACTATCCTGAATTATTGGAAAGAACAGGAAATATTCAATAAAACCGGCTTGGAACGGGCTGGAAAACCAGAATATGTTTTTTATGAAGGACCTCCTACTGCAAATGGAAAACCTGGCGTACACCATGTGGAAGCTCGCGCTTTTAAAGATATGTTCCCAAGATATAAAATCATGCGAGGTTTTCATGTATCCCGCCGTGGTGGGTGGGACACTCACGGGTTGCCGGTGGAAATAGAAGTTGAGAAAAAACATGGCTTTACCAACAAACAACAGATAGAAGATTACGGGATCGCAAGATTTAATGAAGAGTGCCGAAAATCTGTTTTTGATTACATCCAGGATTGGGAAAAACTTACAGACCGAATCGCTTTTTGGGTTGACCTGAAAGATGCCTATGTAACTTACACGAATGATTATATTGAATCGGTATGGTGGATATTAAAAAGTTTCTGGGAAAAAGACCTTCTCTACCAGGGTTATAAGGTTGTTCCATATTGCCCACGTTGCGGAACACCACTTTCGGACCATGAGGTGGCTCAGGGATATGCTGAAGCGAAAGATCCGTCCGTTTTTATTCGACTACCTCTTGTGGATGTTCCAAATACATCTTTATTGGTTTGGACGACTACTCCTTGGACTCTCCCAGGAAATGTTGCCGTCGCTGCCAATCCAGAAGTAGATTACGTCACAATAGAAAGGGATTTACCCGAAGGTGGTAAAGAACGCCTGATTCTTGCCAAAATGCTCATGGAAAAAGTATTTGGTGGAGACCAGGTCTATATTATTGATACATTCAAGGGGAAAAAATTAGATCATTTCCAATACCAACCACTTTTCACATTTATGCCACCAGATAAACCCGCATACTTTGTGGTCATGGGAGATTTTGTAACCACTGAAGACGGTACAGGTTTAGTCCACATGGCTCCGGCTTTCGGTGCAGAGGATATGCAGGCAGCGATCAAGTATGATCTACCGATCCTTATGACAGTTGGGTCAGACGGAACCTTCAACCAGGAAATATCTCCCTGGAAAGGGCAATTCGTAAAGAATACAGATCCATCGATCATCAAAAATCTGCAAACACGCGGGTTACTTTTTCGCTCAGAGTTATACACCCATACCTATCCTTTCTGCTGGCGTTGTGATACCCCCTTGCTCTACTATGCGCGCGGCACATGGTATATCCGAACCAGTCAATTTAAGGATCGGTTGGTGGATATCAACAGTAATAATATTAATTGGGTTCCAACCCATGTAAAAGAAGGTCGCTTTGGGAATTGGTTGGAAAATAATATTGATTGGGCTTTGGGTCGTGAGAGATTCTGGGGAACCCCTTTACCAGTATGGGATTGTAAAGAATGTAAACATCAAGAATGTGTTGGCTCAATTGCAGAACTGACTCAAAAAACCGGTCAGGATCAATCTGAGCTTGACCTTCACAGGCCTTTTGTGGATGATATCCATTGGAATTGCCCTGAATGTAATTCAATTATGCAGCGTGTTCCGGAATTGATTGACGTCTGGTTTGATTCAGGTTCGATGCCAGTTGCCCAGTTACATTATCCTTTTGAGAATCAGGAATTATTTGCGAAACAATTCCCGGCAGATTATATCTGTGAAGCGGTAGACCAGACCAGAGGCTGGTTTTATTCTTTACATGCCATCAGCACCATGTTGTTTGATAGTGAAAGTTTTAAGAATGTTGTTTGTTTAGGACTTGTATTGGATCGAGATGGGCAAAAGATGTCTAAGAGTCGCGGCACTGCCATAGATCCCTGGGATATTCTAAATGTAAGCGGTGCCGATGCATTCCGTTGGTATTTTTATACATCAGGACCACCGCACGCAGAGCGTAGATTTTCGCCGGATTTGGTTAAGGATATTGTCCGTAGTTTTACTCTAACCTTATGGAATGTATATTCCTTCTTTGTCACTTATGCAAATCTTGATCAACCAGATGTAAAGGAAAATTTTCAACCGGATAATGAGTTGGATAAATGGCTTTTATCAACATTAAATGTGCTTGTGAGAGATGTTACCAAGGCATATGAAGAATATGATGTTCCAGGTGCTACTCGACCTATTGAAGCATTTGTTGAAAACTTATCCACCTGGTATTTGCGCAGAAGCCGAAGACGTTTTTGGAAATCCGAATCGGATTTGGACAAGCAGGCAGCCTATAATACACTTTATACAGCATTGGTAACTATTAGTAAACTCCTTGCCCCCGCCATGCCATTCCTTGCAGAAGAAATGTACCAAAACTTGGTGCGGAATACTTCTCCAAACTCGGCAGAATCGGTTCATCTTGCAGATTGGCCAACAGTACATGAATATATGATTGATGAGGCATTAAATACAAATATGGCTTTGGTGATGAAAATGGTATCTCTAGGGCATTCAGCTCGCCAGAAGGCAAACCGGAGAGTTCGTCAACCATTGGCAGAAGTTGCTTTTACTGTAAAGAATGAAGAAGAACGATATGCAATTGAATCTCATTCTGAATTAATTTCAGATGAGCTAAATGTAAAACAAGTGCGTTTATTGGACACCAGCAGCGAAGCTGCGGCATTCAGTCTTAAACCACTCCCCAAACAGCTGGGACAAAAATACGGTAATCGATTTCCCGAGCTCGCAAAAGCGATCAAGGCGTTGGATGCGGAGGCTTCAGCAAAGGTTTTATTGGCAGGCGAGCCAATTTTGTTAAAAGTAGATCATCAAGATTATGAGATCTTTCCGGATGAAGTTGAAGTCCATTCGGTAGCAAAGGCAGGTTATTCGGTTGCCAACGACGGAGCTTATATGGTGGCATTGGTAACAGACCTTACGCCGAAATTAATTGAAGAAGGTCTGGCGCGGGAATTTGTGCGTCGTATTCAAGATTTGAGAAAGCAAGCAGATTTTAATATTTCCGACCGAATAGATCTTTATGTTGATTGCTCTCCTGGATTAAGAAAAGCGATCTCAGAAAATAGTGAATATATTTCAAATGAAACATTGGCTGAGGATATCCAATTTAATTTGCCAGATGATGATGTTCAGCCTTATGATGACGAATTCGAAGGTGAGAAGGCCAGCATAAAAATGTATAAGAGAAAATCATAGAATTTACAATTAAGAATCCACCTCTTCAGGTTGTTCACATTAAGAGTTGGATAAATTGGACATCGGTTGAAAAAAAAAGATCATTCGGCTTTTCTCAACTAAATATTTTTACCCTTCGAAATACTAATAACAAATTTTGAAGGAAACAAAACGTGATTTTGAAACAAAATAATGCCAGTCCGATTTTTTATTAAGGGACTGGCATTATAATATTTTCAGGATGGTTTCAAATTATTTGATCGGCGATTTTTCTAAAGTTTACTTTGATGTATTACAACAATACTTCGACTTTATTGCAAGTTTTCAACCAGTTTCATCGGCAAGACAGCAACTCCTACAATTCCTGGGCCAGTGTGGACACCTAAAACAGGAGAAATACGCAGAATTTCAAGTTTCTTAATATTTAGATTTTCACTGAGCAATCTTGCCAAGGCATCAGCGCTTTCGGATAGACGTCCATGTAATACGGTTGCCCACAAAGGGATTTGACCATACATCTCAACAATATGGTCTGTAATATCAGACAGGCTTTTCTGCAAGGTTCGATTCTTCCCAACTGTACTGTACTTTCCATCAGCTCTGTCCACTCTAATCACAGGTTTAAGCTTTAACAATGATCCAGCCATAGCTTGTACTCGTCCAATGCGTCCCCCTCGAGCCAGGTATTCCAAGGTCTCAAGCGTATAGATAACTTCAGTCGAGGCTCGTATCTCAGATAATTTTTCCAGAATGGCATCCTTGCTCCAGCCTGCGCGGGCAGCCCAAGCTGCAGCCAAAACTTGAAAACGTTCTCCGCCAGAGAGAGTCATTGTGTCAACGGCTATCACTTCGGCGGACTTTACCTTTTCACCGCCATTTTTGGCTGAGTTGAAAGTACCACTTAATCCAGATGATATATGCAATGTCATGATCTGTTTGCTGGTTTCTGCCAGTTTGTTGAATATTTCGGTAAAAACACCTTCTGATGGTAGGGAAGTGGTGGGGATTTCTGGTCGCATAGCTTCCAGGCGATCATAGAAATCATCAGCAGTAATCTCAGATGAAATTACCTCCCCTTCTGGAAATTGGATATAGAGAGGAGCTTCTACAATTTCAAGTTCTTTTCTTTCTTGAACTGGCATATCAGCTGCACAATCTGTTACAATTTTCATTCTTTCCTCTTTTCTTTTTTTGCATAAGATATTTTAATAGAAATATTTATTTACAAATATATTTCAGATAATCTCAATTACCGCGTTATATATTACTTTGTACTAAAATGGTACCGGATGGGAGAGATGTTACCTCAGGTTTGTTATTGAGACCTCCAGGCAAAGATCTTGGACTTTTACTGCGTTTTCAAATATCACATTGAGGCTTGAAATGAATTTTCCAAATATTAGGCCAATTATACTTTAAATTATTAAACGACTCAAATTATTACAAATTTTTCAATGAGAAAAAAGTAGCCCTGAAGAGATCAAACACAATTTTATAGGATAAAATACAATTCATGCAAATTAATCAAGCCATAAACGCAAGTGTTGGAGATGTTCGCCCGACATATGCCGAAGTGAATTTATCAATTATCAACGAAAACCTTGATGCTATCCGATCTAAAGTAAAACCATCCAGGGTGATGTTGATCTTAAAAGCCAATGCTTATGGACATGGCTTAAAAGATGTTGCACTGCATTTGGCTGATCGAGTGGATTACCTTGGGGTTGCTGTTCTTGAAGAAGGAGTGTACTTACGAGAAATAGGTATTAAAACACCCATACTGGTCATGGGGGGGGTCTGGAATAGTCAAATACCTCTATACATACAAAACAAATTAACCCTGACAGCATCATCCGTGGAAAGACTTGAGCAGATCGATCAAATCGCGGAGAGCATGGATAAGAAGGCTCGGGTCCATCTGAAAATTGATACAGGGATGGAACGCATTGGGGTTCATTACTATAGTGCTGAAACATTACTGGAAACAGCCTTGGCATGTCAAAAAAATGTAGAAATTGAAGGAATATATTCACATTTTGCTAATTCTGACTCATCTGATTTGACACATTCGAATCTGCAACTGGAGCGGTTTAATGAAGTTCTCCGGTTTTATGAAAACCATAGTCTGCCCATACCAACACGCCATATGGCAAATTCAGGTGCGGTACTACAAATTCCTGAAAGTTATTTTGATATGGTACGTCCTGGAATTCTTATGTATGGTGTCTACCCATCCCAGGAATGCATAAAATCAATACAGGTAAGACCGGGTTTATCCTGGAAATCGAGAGTGGTTTATTTTAAGGTTGTGAAACCAGGTCATCCTGTTAGCTATGGGTCGATATGGCAGAGCGATCACCTTGTCCGTGTTGTTACTATACCTGTTGGCTATGGAGACGGATATTTTAGAAGTATGTCCAATAAAGCCAAGGTGATCATCAGAGGCAAGAAATATCCTCAAGTTGGAAGGGTTTGTATGGATCAGATCATGGTTAATATTGAATGGGGAACCGCTTACAATGGTGATGAAGTAACACTTATTGGAGAATCGGGGGAAGAGCGTATCACTGTTGAGGACCTTGCATGTTGGGCAGATACAATCCCCTATGAAATTTTAACCAATATCAATGCGCGTGTACCTCGCGTTTATATTAAATAGGTAAAAAAGGTATGATGAATTATTTTATTGATTTGGAGTCTGAATGAAAAAGTATTTGAAAGATTATCTAGTTTTATTTTTATTGGCAGGATTTATTATTTGTATTGATCAATGGACAAAACTTTTAGTGCGCCAGAATATTCCTTTGGGAGGAATGTGGATGCCAGTAGAGTGGCTGCAACCGTATGCCCGAATTGTTCACTGGTCTAATGCAGGCGCTGCCTTCGGGTTATTCCAAAATGGTAGTTTAATCTTTGCCGGCCTTGCGGTAGTCGTGATCCTGGTAATCATTTATTATTTTCCTCAAGTACCTGCAAAGGATTGGACATTTCGATTGGCATTAGTAATGCAATTAGCAGGTGCGGCAGGTAATTTGGTGGATCGATTGATGTTTGCAGGCAAAGTCACAGATTTTATATCGATTGGGAATTTTGCGGTTTTCAACATTGCAGATGCAAGCATTACGATTGGTGTTATTGTCTTATTGATTGGAGCCTGGGTTAAAGATTTACAGGAGAAGAAAATTGGGAAAATTCACGTTGAGGGTGAAAAAATTCCAATTAATGAAAGTGATGAAATAAATGGGTGAACGAATTGTAAAATTTCAGGTCATTCCTAAGGAGAAAATTCGTCTCGATAAAGTCCTGGTTGCTAACTTGCCTGAATTATCAAGAGTTCGCTTACAAGGATTGATCAAAAACGATTGTGTCAGGATAGATGGCGTTGTGGAGACTAAATCCAGCAGAATCATAGAGCGTCAGGTCGAAATCGAAGTTATTATTCCTGCAAGTGTGGCAACCAGTCTCATCGCTGAAAACATTCCCCTTGACATCCTATTTGAGAATGGCGATCTTATAGCAATCAATAAACCAGCGGGAATGGTTGTTCACCCTGCAGTTGGACATGGGGTCGGGACACTAGTTAATGCGGTTTTGGGTTACGCTCCTGACATTGAGGGGATAGGAGGAGAGGAACGCCCGGGAATTGTTCATCGCCTGGATAAAGATACTTCCGGTATCATCCTGGTGGCAAAAAATGAAAGAGCACATCGGTGGTTGCAAGATCAATTCAGGTTACGCCTGGTTGAAAAGTCATATCTTGCTCTGGTGGATGGTGCACCTCCAACGCCATCAGGTCGTGTGGAAGCTTCTATTGGTCGTGACCCAGCCCATCGCAAAAAAATGTCCGTCACTTCGCCTGGCAGGGGGCGAGAAGCCATTAGTGAATATCGACTGGTGGAGAAGTTCAAAGAACATGCATTGCTTGAATTTCATCCATTAACCGGTAGAACACATCAGATCCGGTTGCATTGTACTTTATTAGGGTGTCCGATTGTTGGTGATCGTGTCTATGGAAGGAAAAAACCATCAATTGATATTGAAAGGCATTTCTTGCATGCCTATCGCTTGAAAATTATGCTTCCCGGGGAAGGAGAAGCGCATATTTTTGAGGCTCAATTACCTCAAGACCTTCAACAGGTTTTGGATGATTTAAAAAGCATACAATTAATTGATCAGGACCAGGAGTGATGGATGAATATTGTTGACTTAAGATCTGATACTGTTACCCAACCAACACCAGAAATGAGGGATGTTATGGCCAAGGCAGAAGTTGGGGATGATGTTTACGGTGAGGACCCAACTGTAAATAAACTGCAGGAATTGTCAGCAAATATGTTGGGCAAAGAGGCTGGCTTATTTATTCCATCAGGGACGATGGGCAACTTATCAGCTATGTTGGCTCATTGCCAGCGAGGCGACGAAGTCATTCTGGGGAATATGGCACACACTTTTCAATTTGAAGCCGGTGGTATATCTGCTTTGGGTGGAGTACATTCCTGCCAACTTCCTAATCAACCGGATGGATCCATATTGCTTGAGGATATTAAAAATGCAATTCGTTCAGATGATCCACATAATCCTATCACCAGGTTGATAGCATTAGAAAATACCCACAATCGCTGTGGAGGGACCTACCAGATTCCTGCTTATACAC
This sequence comes from Chloroflexota bacterium, assembly GCA_043826315.1. Taxonomy (GTDB): domain Bacteria; phylum Chloroflexota; class Anaerolineae; order Anaerolineales; family Villigracilaceae; genus UBA12087. The sequence continues at coordinate 29,734 of JBDRQK010000183.1, read as the reverse complement.
GCGAAGTATGTGATTTTGCCCATCAACTTGGATTAGCAGTTCATTTGGATGGGGCCAGGATTTTCAATGCTGCGATTGCTTGTGGAGTACCTGTCAAGGAAATGGTCTCCGATGTCGATTCGGTCACTTTTTGTCTCAGCAAAGGTTTATGCGCACCGGTGGGTTCGATTTTATGTGGATCCCGAGAGTTTATTCATCAGGCTCACAGGATTCGCAAGCAATTGGGAGGCGGAATGAGACAGGCTGGCGTCCTGGCTGCTGCTGGAATTGTGGCATTGGAACAAATGGTGGATCGATTGATAGAAGATCATATACATGCCAGAAAATTGGCAGAAGGGCTCACCAAAATAACCGGTCTTGTTATGGATGAGGGTACAGCTAGAACCAACATGGTTTTCTTAACGATAAGTGATCATGTCAATTATTCTGCTAAGCAAATATCCAGCCTGCTCGAAAAACAGGGCATACGGATTGGTATAGTGGGAGAAAAACGATTTCGATTGGTTACTCATTACTGGATTAAGGATGATGATATAAATAAAACGATTGAGGCGTTTGGAATGATTGTAAAATAATCATCGTTCCTGTTTCTCAATCGTTTGAAATAGAATATTACTCATTAGATGTTCGAATTCTTACGACCAGTTGAGTAAAAATCTGATTTTAAGTACATGTATTATAATTTACCTGAAAGAAAATATTCTCGTAAGGAGATCCCTTCCATGGAACAATATTTGTCTATGATCGATGAATTAATAGCAGTTATTCGCTTAAAATGGGCAGTTCAAATACAATTTGGCATAATATTGGGGAGTGGATTGGGAAGTATTGCAGACTCTATTCAAAATAGTATCAGCATTCCCTATGGTGAACTGCCTGGTTGGCCGGTTTCCACGGTAAAAGGACATGCAGGCAGAATGGTCCTTGGCCAATTGGAGAATAAAAATGTAATGGTGATGCAGGGTCGAATCCATTTTTATGAAGGCTATAGCATGAAAGTTGTAACCATGCCTATACGGGTCATGCAAAGAATGGGAATTAAAACGCTGATAATTACAAATGCAGCTGGAGGTGTCAACCCTACATTCGTCCCGGGGGATGTGATGCTTATTACAGATCATCTAAACTTGATGGGAATGAGTGGACAAAATCCATTGAGTGGACCAAATTTGGATGAATTCGGACCTCGATTTCCGGATATGAGTCAGGCTTATGATCGTGAATTAATGGGGATCACTCGTCAAGTATCCAAAGAAAAGGCGATTGATCTCAGAGAAGGCGTATATGCCGGTCTCAGTGGTCCTTCTTTTGAAACACCTGCTGATCTAAGATTTCTTAGAGCTGCTGGTGTGGATGCTGTTGGTATGTCTACAGTTCCGGAGGTGACAGTTGCCCGTCACGGAAGCATGCAGGTGTTGGGTTTTTCAGGTATCAGCAATAAAGCGAATCTGGATGGATCAACAGTAACCACTCACGAAGAAGTACTGGAAGCAGGACGTATCATAGCTCCAAAAATTGAAACCATAATCCGCGGTGTATTAAGAAAAATTTAAAAAACATGATAGAGATCGTTCAATTCTTCTCAAACAATTCCACCTGGATATATTTAATCCTCATCCTTGGGCTTTTAATCTCGCTGCGTGGATTATTATTGACTCTTAAAGAACAACGCAACCTGGTTTTTGGATTGGAGCGTGAAATAACCCATCTCCGTGTAGCGAGGTCAGTTACAAGTATGGTCATTATAGGATTATTGATGATTGGAGAATTCACTCTTGTGACCTTTCTTTCACCCACCCTGCCAGCGTTAACCTTGATTACCACACCAACCGTAAACCCACTCCTGGTACCTCAAGAACCAGTTATTTCCGGTCAGGGAACAGAATCAATTGAAACACCTTCGGCAGTTTCTACTCAAATACAAGCCTCTGGATGTATTATCGGGCAAATCAACATTACGGAACCAAAAGCTGGACAAGAAATTCGAGGAAAAGTAACACTTGTTGGTACTGCAGATATCCCAAATTTTGGTTTTTATAAATATGAATATACCGCACAAGGGAGTGATAATTGGTCAACTATACTAGCAGGGCGAGATCCAGTCATTAACAGTAATCTGGGAGATTGGGATCTAACAGAATTAACCCCCGGGGACTATTTATTGCGTTTGGTTGTATTTGATAATATCAATACCGAAATGCCAATATGCATGATCCCAGTGCGGGTAATCCAATGATATTTTAATAAAAGGATGAGATATGGCTGAAGTCCAAATCCGAAATGCTGTTGCTACAGATATTCAGGTGGTTATGAGTTTTGACCACTCTTCCGAAAGTGATTATGTCTGGCAATTTGACTTTCAACAAGGTGAGGGCCAGATTGGTGCAATTTTCCGAGAGATACGTCTACCTCGTTCAATAACCATTCGATATCCCAAATCCATATCCACTTTACCAGATGAATGGAATCGGTACAGTGGAATGATCGTTGCGGTTGTAGAAAATGGAGTATGCGGGTATTTACGATTGACTGACTTTATGGTTCCGGAAACATCCTGGATAACTGACCTGGTTGTAACTCCTGGATTTCGCAGAAAAGGGATTGCAAAAAGCTTGATCCTTGCTGCCCAAGGCTGGGCTGCAGAACGACAAAAAACACAAGTTATTATTGAAATGTCAGCCAAGAATTATCCTGCGGTAAATTTGGTAAAGAAAATGGGATATGAATTCTGTGGTTATAATGATAATTATTATTCTTCAAATGATGTAGCCCTATTTTTCGGGCGAATTTTACGCCTTTAAACGAACTAATTGGTAGGAAGATATGGATAGTGGATGGTTGAATGACGCATTGTTGGGGATAGTCACGTTAAATCAGATATTAACTGCTGGTATTGCAATAACTGCTTTTTCTCTATTCTTATATTCACTTTCATTTAATCTGCGTGATCGAGTTGCGCGCTCATTCGCAATAATTTTATTATGCGTTGTGGTAATCTTTACGAGCGAAGCTCTCGGAAGTGCTTCCATATCGAATGATGCAATAAATTTCTTTTTGCGATTTGAATGGTTTGGTATTGTATATTTACCTGCTGCATATTTACATATTTCTGACGCTTTGCTTGTTACTTCAGGACATCCATCCAGAGGAAGGCGCAGAAATGCAGTTAGATTTTTATATGTAATTTCAACATTATTTCTGGTGTTGCTTTCTACCAATAAACTCCTTGGTCCTTTGGTAACTGATACGCAACCAGCACCACATCTGCAACGCACAATCTGGACAGAAATATTTTCTTTTTATTACATTTGTGCGATGTTGTGGGCGTGGATCAATTTTGGCAGATCCTTCAAACATACCCTGACAACTTCTGGAAAAAGGCGTATGCTCTATCTGTTAGGAGGAGCGACTGCACCTGCTATTGGATCTTTTCCATTCTTGTTATATGGCTCCACAATTGCCGCCAGGTTTCCCCTTATTTTTTGGGGAGTAGCATTAATAAACAACTTGATGGTTGGTGGTTTGATCATCCTGATGGCTTATGCTGTGGCTTTTTTTGGAGTATCCTGGCCAGACAGGGTGGTCAAAAGTCGTTTATTTAAATGGATCATGCGTGGTCCGGTGACTGCATCTGTAACCCTGGGGATAATGACTATTGTACGTCGAATTGGGGAATTGTTTGGGATCACTTATACCAGTGCGGTTCCTGCATCCATGGTTGCTGTAGTACTGCTAATGGAGCATACCATTACTTTGGTAGCTCCATTTTGGGAGAGATGGATATTTTTTGGTAATGATCGTACGGACCTGGTATTACTTCAACGCTTGGAAGAGAGATTGATCACAAAAGGAGATTTAAAACAATTTCTTGAAGCCATTTTAGCTGCAGTACGAGATCATATTCAATCCAACTCAGCTTTTGTAGCTGCATTAGATGATAAAAAGATTTCTCTGCTGGTATCAACTGGCGCATCTCAAATATTTAATGAAGGAAATCTTGGAGAAGCATTGGAAATAATCAATAATTCAGGAAGAGAACACAATGATTATTATTCCTGGGGTGAATATTGGATTTTTCCTTTATATCAAGTGCCAGTTCTCGATGAATCTTTGCCAAAATTATTAGGTTTAATTGGTGCAATCAGACAAAAAGATCAGTATTTGCTAGAAGAGCAGCGGCAGTCTTTGGAATTGTTATTACAAAGAGCGTCTCTTGCATTGCAGGATCGAATTCTACAAGAAAGTGTTTTTAAATCCCTGGAAGAGTTGCAACCTCAAATTGATATATTTCAAAAATGGCGTGCCGTAGGACGGTATGATAGTAAAACAAGCCTCCTGGCTGATAATCTGCCACCTGAAGCTGATCTTGCAAATTGGGTAAAAGAAGCTTTAACCCATTACTGGGGAGGTCCAAGATTATCACAAAGCCCTTTATTACAACTTCAGATAGTTCGGCAGGCATTTACAGATCATAATGACAACCCATCCAATGCACTCAGGGCTATTTTAAGAAAAGCGGTAGATGGAATTCGCCCGGAAGGTGAACATCGCTTTACTGCAGAATGGATATTATTCAATATTTTAGAGCTGAAATTTATCGAGGGAAGAAAAGTCAGGGATGTCGCATCCAGGTTGGCGATGTCTGAAGCTGATTTATATCGAAAGCAACGAGTCGCTATCGAAGAGGTAGCCCGTATAATTATTGAGATGGAACGGCAAACACATTAAGCACCTCTTACAATAAGGGTAGGGATAATTTATGGATGAAAAACAATTAACTATCGAGGAATTCCCGGCGATTGATGATGGTTGGTGGGAATCAATTTTGTTGGAAGAAGAAAGAAATAGTAACAAGAAAAAAAGATCCAAAGATACCTTAGGACGAAGAAACTCAGATAATCATCTGAATTGGGATTATGCTGTTGAGGTTTTTAACAGAGATCAAAGAATCCATTTGAGTGTGATTAACTTTAATAAGGGTGGATTGCTGGTCGACTGGAATGGAATAAATGGTTTTATACCCTGTTCGCACTTAATAGATTTACCTCCTCAATTAACCAAAGAAGACCGGGATAGATCACTCTCATCTTATGTAGGTAAGAGTATATGTGTAAAAATCATTGAATGTTTACCCGGTAAAGGAAGATTGGTTTTTTCGGAACGGGCTGCTCAAACAAAATCTGGTCGCAGAACCGAATTAATGAATGATTTGCAGGTTGGGCAAAGGGTCTTCGGGAATGTTACGAATATCACAGACTTCGGTGTTTTTGTTGACCTGGGTGGTGTTGAAGGACTTATTCATCTATCGGAACTTTCCTGGGGTCGAGTTGACCACCCATCCATGGTTCTTGAGGTTGGTCAAAAAGTCAATGTTCTAATACTGGAAATCCAGCCTGACCGGTGCAGAGTTGCATTAAGTTTGAAACGCCTGGTGCCAAACCCTTGGGTTGGGGTTGAAAAAAAATATCACGAAAATCAGATCGTCCCGGCGCAAATTACATCATTAACATCTTATGGAGCATTTGCTCTTCTGGATGATTGCATTGAGGGTTTGATCCATTTCTCGGAGATCCCTTTGAAAGATAAAGAGAATATTAATGATTACCTTAAACCTGGCGATAAAATCCTTGTTAAAGTTCTGAAAGTGGATATTTCCAGACAGCGCCTGGGTCTTAGTTTGAATTTTGATAAATAAATAGGAAAGAAATGGCTCCCCTTAATAAACAGCCGGTTAAAAAAGAGCGCAGGAATCAACCTGTCATAAATCCTTCTACCGAAAAAGATTGGTTGAGTAATATTCAACGCTTTAAAGTTCATTTTGGGCGGTTTTTATGGGATGCTACAGGTGTTGTTTTAATCGCTTTCGGGTTATTAATCCTTGTTGGTATTGTTGGAATGTCAAAGGGAATACTATTAACACGGTTGATCGAGTTATTCTCCATCTGGTTGGGTTGGGGGATCTTGATCATCGTATTTATGGCGTTTGTTGGAGGAGTTCTTGCTCTAAAACATGGACGGGAGCCAATTCAATTAAATTGGACGCAGGTTGTATACTTTGAATTGGCTTGCATTCTATCACTAGCTGTTCTCTCCATAATGGGTGGAAACTCTCTTTCCCAGGTCGAAAATGGTTGGTGGGGTGGACGATTAGGATGGGCATTGGTTGTTTTGATCCAAAGATTAATTGGGGAAATTGCCGGAATTATTATTATTGTTGTTCTTTGGATAATAATTTTGATGAGAAATTTTGGATTGTGGGAGAAGCTGGAAAACTGGCTGAAAGAACAAGCTGGAGAAAAATTATCGATTGTCCCAGATCCTGATCTCGATATCGGTATTCCTTTTGATGTTACAAGCGATCAAGATCACAAGATAGTTAAAGCTTCTAATCAAAAACCAAATAAAAAGGTTTCGCCAGAATTTCGGAAATCTCTTGTGAAAACAGATAGCCAAGATGGAAATAGGTTCAATCCCCAAACAAGGGGTGATCGTTTACCTCCATTAAATATTCTCGAAAGCGAAAAAAATGTTAAACCCGATGAGCGAAACATCAATCAAACTGCAGGATTAATAGAACAAACACTGTCTGATTTTGGTATTCCCGCCAGAGTAGTTGGATTTCGGATAGGACCAACGGTCACTCAATTTGCTGTTGAACCTGGTTTCTATGAAAAAAGTGGCGCTGATAATGCGGAAAGTAATCGTCAAAAAGTGAGGATTGCCCAAATTGCTGGTCTTTCTAAAGACCTGGCATTGGTTCTATCAGCCGAACGTTTGAGGATTGAAGCTCCTGTCCCTGGGCGCTCCTATGTTGGAATTGAAGTTCCCAATTTACGGGCTACAACTGTTAGATTGCGTCCATTATTGGAATCAGAATCTTTTTATAAGGTTGGATCACAATTGGGAATTACTTTAGGACGGGATGTATCCGGGCATCCAGTTGTTGCAGATCTGGCACGTATGCCACATATTTTGATAGCTGGTACAACCGGGTCTGGAAAATCTGTATGCATCTCTGCACTTGCAACTTGCCTGGCAATGAATAATACACCAGAAGATTTGAAATTGGTTATGATCGACTCGAAAATGGTGGAATTAATTCGATTTAACGGGTTACCCCATATGCTGGGTAAAGTTGAGACGGAAATTCAACGTATCCTGGGAGTTTTGCGCTGGACCGTAGTGGAGATGGAGCACCGCTATAAGCTTCTTGAGGCAGCCCGTGTTCGTGATCTTGATGGATATAATAAGCGTCTTCTTCGCCGTAAGGAAGGGGTTCCCTTGCCGCGTATTGTCGTCTTGATTGATGAATTAGCAGATCTAATGATGTCTGCTCCAGATCAAACCGAACACAATTTGGTGCGCTTGGCACAAATGGCTAGAGCGACAGGTATTCACCTCATTGTGGCAACGCAACGACCAAGCGCAGAAGTTGTAACTGGCTTGATCAAAGCAAATTTCCCGTCAAGAATCTCCTTTGCGGTGGCATCCGGAATTGATTCTCGAGTCATTCTTGATTCCCAAGGAGCGGAAACTTTGTTAGGTCATGGAGATATGCTTTTCTTGAATCCTGAAATTGGAAATCCAATCCGTGCGCAAGGTGTTTTTATCACAGACCAGGAAATTGAACGAATGATATCATTCTGGCAAGAATCAAATGCAAGCATGGACGAACGTCCGCCGTGGGAAACCCTCCTGAGCGAACCGGATGAGGGGGAGGATGATGTAATGATCGAGCATGCCATCGTATTATTAAAGAAAGAACAACGGGCAAGTGCCTCCATGCTTCAGAGAAGATTACGAATAGGGTATCCGCGTGCTGCCCGTTTGTTAGATCGCCTGGAAGAGATGGGAATTGTGGGCCCTTCCACTGGTGGTGGTCGTGATCGGGATGTATTAATTAACCCTGAAGATGATTTTGAAGATGAATTGAATTGAAGTATTTATCACATCAACAGATATTTGGTCATAGGTGGTATTATTAAAGCTTGTAATAAAATCAACAGAAAGGATTCAAATATTCCATCTATGAACGAAGAAAAAAAAACCTTTAGTGATCTTTTACGTCTATGGTTTAAATGGGTAACCGATCCCCTTGGAGCTTTTTTTAATCAACTGGGGATACGCCCAAATACCATGACGATTCTCGGAGTAATGGGTACAACAATAGGTGCATTTATGGTTGCTCAGGGAAATATGCTGTGGGGCGGATTATTTATTTTAATCTCAGTTCCATTTGATGCGCTTGATGGAACCATGGCCCGTTTACGTGGTGAAGCAAATGAATGGGGAGCATTTGTAGACTCAGTGGCTGATCGATATTCCGAGTTAATTACGTATGCAGGTTTGTTATATTTTTATTTATTCACAAGCCCAAACAACTTTGCATGTATCTTGGTTTTTATTTCTGCCTCAGGATCCGTTCTAGTCTCCTATGTGAAAGCTCGAGCAGATTCGTTGGCATTATATGCCAAAGGCGGGCTTCTTACACGGGTTGAGAGATATATTATCCTTGCACCTGCTTTGGTAGTTAATCAGCCATTGATTGCGCTTTGGATTCTGGCGATATTGACCAACGTCACTGCATTTCAACGCATCTATATCGCACGAAAAGATGCATATCGAAAGCATTTTATTAATAATGGAGTAAAACATGCCTGATGGATTTGATATTCCTCTGCCTTTTCTAAGCCAACCTTTCCATATCTATTTTTATGGCATTCTTATTACTTTAGGTGTTGTTGTCGCTGCAGTGATTGGACAATTTGAAGCGAAACGGCGTGGATTAAACCCTGAAATTATTCTGGATATGTTATTTTGGTTAGTCATAGCTGGGATCATAGGGGCACGTATCTGGCACATATTAACCCCTCCACCTTCCATGGTGGAACGTGGAATTACGACGATATATTATTTTACACACCCGCTTGAAATGTTGGCAATTCGAAATGGAGGATTGGGTATTCCAGGTGCAGTCATTGGTGGTGTAATTGCCTTATGGATTTATTCACGAAAATACAAGTTGGATTTTTTAACATGGGCAGATATTGCCGCACCAGGTTTGGCTCTGGCACAAGCGATTGGTCGCTGGGGAAATTTTTTCAACCAGGAACTTTATGGAGCACCTACAAATGTGCCATGGAAACTATTTATTGATTCAGCTCACCGCTTGCCTGGCTATGAAAATATCAGTTATTATCACCCGCTTTTCTTTTATGAGTTCTTATGGAACCTTGCGAATGCTATATTTCTATTGGTTATAGCGAGGAAATTTACAAAACTCTTGAAACCAGGAGACCTTCTATGGATATATATGATCATATATCCTATTGGAAGGTTTTTCCTTGATTTTCTTCGGATGGATGCATCTGAAGTTGCAGGAATTAATGCCAATCAATCCTTTATGGTTTTGGTTGCGATAAGCGCTGTTGTTATATTGACCCTACGTCACAAGTCTATAAAAAAAGAAAATAAAAAATAGTCAAATGTTAGTAATATTCAGCCATGATTGAAACCAATGATCTTAGCAAGCAATTTGGTGATTTTTGGGCTGTTGATGGCATTACTATTACAGTCAAACCTGGCCAGGTGTTGGCATTATTAGGGCAAAATGGTGCCGGGAAAACAACAACAGTGCGATTGTTGACATCTTTGTTGTCTCCTTCTCGGGGTTCGGCCAAAATTCATGGGTACGATGTTGTAAAAGAACCAGACAAAGTCCGTTCATTGGTAGGTGTATTAACCGAGCAACATGGTTTGTACTTACGGATGACAGGTTTGGATTACCTGGATTATTTTGGTCAAATATACAGAATCGATGCTTCCACAAGGGTTTCTCGCAGTCTTGATTTGTTGGAATTATTTGGTCTTGAAAACGCAGCTTTGCAAAGAATAGGCGAATATTCGAAAGGGATGCGTCAGAAATTAGCCCTTGCACGCACCTTGATCCATGAACCTCCCGTGCTCTTGTTTGATGAGCCAACTTCTGCCATGGATCCGGAAAGCGCCAGGTTGGTTCGGGATTCGATATCTAGTTTGCGTTCAACCAATAGGTCGATTATTATTTGTACACACAACTTATCCGAAGCTGAATCCCTTGCTGATCATATTGCGATAGTTTACAATGGACACATTCTTATTAGTGGGCAATTTGAAGAATTAAAACGTAAGATTCTGGGACCTGTAGAGTATGAGATTAAAATTAGCGGGGAATGGCCGACTGATGCAATTGAATTACCCTCAGGTGTTGAGATGGTAAAGAATGAAATTCATTCTCGCAGATTTCAGGTGGAAGACCCTTGCAAAGCAAATCCTCAATTAATAATGACATTAATTAGAAAAAAAGTTGAAATAATATCTGTATATGAGGTACCGCGTTCACTAGAGCAAGTTTATCTAAAGGTCATGGAACAGGTCCGTAATGCGTGATCACTTAAAGGATCAATTTGGTCCGGTCTGGTTAATCGCCCGTCGTGAGCTGCAAGACCAACTTCGAGATTGGCGCATAATTGTACCAATGGTAATTCTAACCATTTTTTTCCCTTTCTTGATGACGTATACCGCAAAACAAGCTCTCAATTTTGTGGCTTCATATGGCGGGGGAACATTAATTCCAGAAAGGTTGGTTCCTTTTCTCCTGATGGTTGTAGGTTTCTTCCCAATAACCGTATCACTGGTGATCGCATTAGAATCATTCGTGGGCGAGAAAGAAAGAGGTACGATTGAACCTTTGCTGAGCAGTCCATTAAAAGATTGGCAAATTTATTTGGGCAAGCTTTTAGCTTCATCCAGTATTCCAATATTTACATCTTATTTGGGGATCAGTGTCTTCCTCTTTTGGCTGAAAATCGATCATATTTCCCTCCCTGACTTTATATTGATTGCTCAGACAGTTATTCTTACAACAGTACAAGGCATATTAATGGTCAGTGGAGCTATCATTATTTCAACTCAGGCTACATCTGTTCGATCGGCAAATTTATTATCATCATTTATTGTCATTCCAATTGCGATTTTGATCCAGGGAGAAAGTGTTCTAATGTTCTGGGGGAACAATCGTATATTGTGGGTAGCAATTTTGGGTGTATCAATTCTAGATATGCTTATGGTGAGATTAGGAATGGCACATTTTCAACGAGAAGCACTTCTCGGCAGGGAGATCGACATCTTAAATATTCATTGGATCGTTCGAAAATTTTGGGAATCGTTCTCAGGGAATAGTAAGAACATCTTCAGGTGGTATCACCTTGAAATACCAAAAACTTTGAAAAAGATGTGGATTTCCATAGGGTTAATTGTTTTATTGGGAATAATTGCATTATTTGCCTCATATTCTTATGTTTCATCTACTGAAATTTCTTTGTTGCCCATCCAAGGGACAATTCCAGAAGAGGTTAGCAAGATAATAGAATCTCATCTAGGTTCTTTTAGCAATATCGACATATCATTTCAATTCATCCTAAGTAACAACCTCAGGGCTATTGGAATGATATTTCTGCTTGGATTGGTATCTTTTGGAGTACTTGGAGTAATTGGATATATTGGAAATATTGGTTTGATTGGGGCAGTTTTAGCATTTGTAAAACTTGTTGGATTTTCCCCTTACCAAATTGCTCTTTCAGGCATATTACCACATGGGGTATTTGAACTTCCTGCAATTATTCTCTCGTCTGCTGCTGCTTTACATATTGGTGTGATGTTAGTTACTCCTAATTCTCAAAGGTCTCTCGGCGAAGTATTAATTGAATCAATAGCAGATTGGGTAAAAATTGCGATTGGTTTGGCGTTACCTTTGCTGGCGATTGCTGCTTTGATTGAAACATGGGTGACTCCAAATCTAATTTTATCTGTAATAAAATGATTGGATCAAACCCAATAAACAATTGCCCACTTCCAATATTTATAACTATTGATCAATGGATATAATTCCTGACAAAAAACATGAAAATACACTTACGGTTTTAGCTGACCATTCTTTAACATTGTGAGTGGGTGAAATTGCGAAATAAGTTAAAGTGATGAATTTAGTTCTAATTCTTTTCCCCAATGGTGTCAACCCGTTTCAAAGCATGGAGTCTGATGCAAATATAATTTGATAGGAATATTCGCCTGAAGATTCATTAATGTTTGACCTTTTATTCGATATGGATGTAATTTCCGGTAATATAAGGAAACATTACCACCCGATCAAGTAGGATTTCCACTCATCATTTTCAATTAATTGATTTGCATAAATGTATTTTGCACTGGAAGGTGGGGCAATCGGTTGATGGATCAAGTGCATCTGAGAATCTTTCAAATGACGCCCTCCCTTACGATGATTGCAGTTTGGACATGCTGCTACAACATTTGTCCAGATATGCATTCCTCCCATGTGTTTGGGAACAACATGATCTATAGTAAGTTTGGTTGTTTGTTGACCACAATACTGGCATGTATAATTATCACGACGAAAAATTTCCTTGCGAGTCAGCCTGATTTGCGGTCGAGGTCGATGAACCATATATTCAAGGCGAATGATGGATGGTTTGGGAATTATTTTTGTGATCGTATGAATATAACCACGCCCATTTACAACCATTGCTGCTTTTCCGGATAGGATCAAGCCTATGGCTCTTCTAATATCGCAAATATTGATAGGTTCAAAATTTGCATTTAAAACCAAAACGGGCGCCTTATACATTGGCCTCCATAATGGGGGGATTATAGCATAATGATGAAAGGATTATTAAAATGCGTATTTTAATTTCTGGTGGAACGGGGATGATTGGTAAACATCTTATTCCTTGTTTGCATGATAGTGGCCATGACCTATGGCTCCTCACTAGAAGCAGTCAAAAAGAACATAGTTTACCGAATGTAAAAATGGTCCAGTGGGATGGTTTCTCTCTGGGTAGTTGGAGAGAAAATGTAAATCAAATGGATGCAATCATAAACCTGGCTGGCGAAAATATTGGGATAAAAAGATGGTCTGTAGATCGCAAGAATCTTATTGTGGAAAGCCGGGTTAATGCTGGAAAAATATTAACTGAAGCCATAAAAAGAGCACAGAAACGTCCGAATGTTTTTATTCAAGCCTCAGCAATAGGAATTTATGGTGTGAATAACCCCGATATTTTGATCGAAGAAAGTGCTTCAGGTGATGATTTCATGGCTTATATATGCAAAAAATGGGAAGCATCCAGTGTAGAAGTAGAATCCTTGGGAATTCGTAGAATTGTAATTCGAACAGGTGTTGTTCTCTCAAAGACTGCTGGTGCACTGAATAGAATGTTAATTCCCTTCAATCTTTTTGTTGGAGGACCGATTGGGAATGGAAAACAAATGATCTCTTGGATCCACCCTTTCGATGTAGTATCTGCGATCCAATTTTTGCTTGAAAATGAAAGTGCCAAAGGGATTTACAATTTGACTGCACCTAATCCAAAGTCCAATGCTGAATTCGGAAAAAGTCTGGCAAGAATCATTCATAGACCATTCTGGTTTCCAGTACCTGCAATAGGTTTGCGAATAATGTTGGGTGAAATGAGCTCACTTGTATTGGATGGGCAAAATGTAATTCCTGGAAGATTAATTGATGCAGGTTTTTCCTTTAAATTTGAAAAAATTGAAGATGCGCTAATTAATCTTATGGTTTGAAACTCAAAATTATCGTATAATCAAATTGTGGATAATTTGGAATACTTTGTAAACAATTATTATTAACAACGCTGATTGAATTTGCGGATGGTTTGTACGCGCCTGCCGCAGCAGGCGTTTTTTATTTCTCCTTTTTAGAATTTTATTCCGGGAGGCATTGTTGTGAATATTGATGATCAAGTTGCCTTGTTGATGCAAGGTACAGAATATGGTGACGTAGAACTGGCAGCATTTATGGCGGATGAACTTCGCCAAAAATTGAAAAATGCTGAAAAACAAGGGCAACCTCTGCGAGTTTATTGTGGGTATGACCCTACATCGACTGATCTGCACTTGGGGCACACAATAACAATGAGGAAATTACGTCAATTCCAGGACCTGGGTCACGACGTTACATTTTTGATCGGAAGTTATACAGCGTTGGTAGGGGATCCATCTGATAAAAATAAAGCCCGTCCGGTATTGACTCAAGAACAGGTTGCTGAAAATGCTAAAACTTATGCTGAACAGGCTTTCAGGGTTCTGGATAGGGGAAAAACAACGATTCGCTATAATGGAGAATGGCTGTCGGAATTAGGGCTGGTGGATCTAATAAAACTCGGACAAAATTTTACGGTGCAACAATTTTTAGCTCGCGAAAATTTTTCCAGAAGATTGGCAGCTAACGAGCCAATTTACTTGCATGAGACTTTTTATGCGTTGATGCAAGGATACGATGCAGTTGCAATGAAAACGGACATCCAGGTCGGTGGTACGGATCAATTATTTAATATCATTGTTGCCGGAAGAAAATTACAAGAAGCGCTTGGTCAGAGACCTTTGGTTGGTATCATCTGTGGGATTTTACCAGGGACGGATGGTATTCAAAGGATGTCCAAGACAACCGGTAATGTTATCCCCATAAATACCACCGCTGAGGATATGTATGGCAAGGTCATGAGCATTCCGGATAATGCAATGCTTAAATACTTTCGATTGGCAACACGTTTGATGCCTGCAGAAATTGATGTTATTGAAAAGGACCTGGGATCAGGTCAATTACACCCCCGTGATGCAAAAATGAAACTTGCACTTGAAATTGTGTCCATTTTCTATGGTTTACCGGAAGCATTGGAAGGAGAAGCAGCATTTATCCACTTATTTCAAAAAGGAAGTATACCTGAGGGTGTACCTGAATTCTTGTTCAAAACCGGAGATACAGTATTGGATATACTCGTTAATAGCAACCTGGTGACCAGTAAGAACGAAGGTCGCAGAATGCTTCAGCAAAATGGTGTACGGTTGGATGGCGAAGTACTGACCGATGCTCAGATTGAGGTGACTCATGAGGGAGTACTTCAAGTTGGAAAACGGAAATTTATCCGACTTGTGAAATAATTAATTCTCCTTAAAAGAATTGTAACGGGTCGATCTTAAGGTTGTAAAGATAAATTCATTAGTGTTCGTCCAATCTCCCGGGCAAAGGATAGATTAGTCTCTTCCAACAGGATAGTTACAACCAGAGGGGTTCCTTGCCAGTCTGAAATAGTCCCAGCCATATACCATGTAAGAAAACGATCCTCAGAACTATCATTTATCGTGCTTACAGTTTCCCAGATTGATTGCTTGTTTACTATAAATTCATTGATAGCTTTTTCGATTGATGAAACTGGAAATACTTGCTCGGGATCATTGAGTGCAGGGAGAATGATCCAGCCAAATTGCCTGGAGTTTACCGCCATCGCCAATCTTGCCGGAGGGCGAACCCCTTCATTGCTTAATAATGCCCCTGCCAATGCCATTTGTAATGGGCTGACAAGGAGCTCGTCTATTGGTGATACTGCCTGAGCTACGGGCAGTCTTAATTCTGGGGAGTGGTAAAAGCCTAACCCTTGGTAAAGGTTTATAAGTTTATCTGTAGTCGTTCTCTCCGGTAATCCTGCCGCAATTAAAAAAGGATTCAGAGCATTTCCTGGGGGATAAAGTCCTTGGGCTGCCCGGTTAAGTAGAGGACGTTCTGGATCTTGAGACAGGGATGAACCGATCTCATCGAGAAGATTAGGATCATAGCTTGGATGAGATGCCATCACTAAAACCTCACCACTAGCTGCATTTAGTACAACAATTGAGCCTTTATGGGTGTTCAACAGATTATCTGCCTGCTTTTGTAAATCCAAATTGATACTCAAACGGACATCAAGACCGGGGGGTGGTTGACCATAGAGCAGATGATCCCACCAGATCAAACCAGAATTGTTACCTTCCAAACCACGCAGGTAACCATCAAGACTAGATTCCAAGCCTGCTTGTCCAAACAAATTATTGGTATACCCGGTGATGGGGGAAAGGTCAGGGTATAAATAAGTGCGAGTGAATCCACCTGAGATCCCAATAGTCGAATTGATTGGTTCACCTTGGCTAGCTAATATTGAACCTCTTTTTACATACCGATCTGAAATTGAACGACGTGCATTATCAGTGCGAGATAATAATTCAGGACCACGCACAATAGACCACCACCCATTCACAAAAGAAATGAGGATCAACCCAAATGCAAGAATACTTCCCAGAAATATGTATGGTCTATGATTGGGAATAGGAAAAGGTTCAGCTTCAGTTTTATTGCTAATGATCAATAATATAAAAAGGGCAATGAATGATGTAACAAGAGAAGAACCACCATAAGAGACAAAGGGTAATGTAACTCCGGTTAGAGGCAGAGCTCTCAGGTTACCTCCGATAATAAGGATGCTTTGGGAAATTAGATAAGCTGTTAGTCCGGCTGCCAGGTATCTTCGAAACCGATCTGTTGCGTGTAAAGCAATTCGAATACCCCTGGCAGAAAAAATGCCCAAGAGTGCGATCAGTGCAATAGTTCCAATCAAACCATTTTCTTCAGAAATAGCGGTGTATATAAAATCTGAAATGGCAACAGGAACCAGGCCAGGACTGCCACCTCCCGGACCGCGACCTATTAAGCCTCCATTGGCTGTAGCCAAGAGAGATTGAACAATTTGGTAAGAACCTCCCGAAGGATCAATCCAGGGATTTATCCAGGCGTCTACACGCAAACGCACTACCCCAAATAAAAGATATCCAAGAATCGCAGAAAAGCCCAGTCCCACGATGCTGAAAATGAGAACTTTTTTATTTCCTGACGATATATAAAGGAGAACAGTGTAAAGAAAAATAAATATTGAAGCAGTACCAAGATCTCTCTGAAAAACAAGTATGGATAATGCCACCCCCGTTACGAGTACTGTGGGTAAGATCATAGGCATGGTACGTAATTTGAGCGGTATTCTATCTGAAAAATAAGCTGCCAGATACATGACAAGCAATAATTTTAGTGGTTCAGAAGGTTGAAAATAAACACCACAACATCCCAACCATAGTCGCGGACCACTTCCAAGAGGGTTGACACCAATAATAAAAGTTAACAAGGTGATCAACAAACCACTACCAAGCCATAAATACTTATATTTTCGTAGAAATATCAGATTATCAGGTAGGCGATTACATAAAACAAAAAAGATACCAGCAATAATCAACCATATAGTCTGGCGTAACCCAAAAACAGGAATTAATCGCCATATAGTTAAAACTCCCCAGCCGGATAATAATGCTGCAATAGGAAATAGAAAAGGGTCGCTATCCGGTAAGTATTTATTAAGTTGATAGTTTATGATAAAAACAACGAATCCCCAGATAATTAAACCGATCCAATGTCCCCATAATAATTCTGTTTGCATGGATCGTTCGCGGGAAGAGGGAGAAATAGTCAGCGCTATCGAGTAAATCAATAGAAAAAGTGCCGCTAATTTCAACAAGCGCAATTGCAATATATTGTTGGAGCTTGTAACCTCAGGGTTTCTGTAAGTATTTTCCAATCAAAATATCCAATTTCTTGTGAGTTTCAGCAGGAATGTAATCCTTATTTGTGATCAAAGTGCTATCCAAAGCAGAAGTGCAGGTGCATTCAGGATCAGGATTTATTACTGAAATCAATTGCCGAATCACTTTTTGTGCCATAGAAGTGTTTTCCAATAGAACTTTGATTACCATTTCTACAGTTACAGGAGATTCGCTGGTATGCCAGACATCGTAATCTGTAACATGTGCCATAGCTGAATAGCAGATCTCAGCTTCGCGCGCCAGAAATGCTTCCGGAGAGGCCGTCATACCGATTATAGACATACCCCAGGAGCGGAAAACATTGGATTCGGCTTTAGTTGAAAAACGTGGTCCTTCAATTATTATGAATGTACCACCGATGTGTACCTTTTTGGAGCTGGTCTTTTTTATGGTATCGATGAGTTGAAATCCTAATCTCTTACAAAACGGTTCTGCTACGCTTACATGTGCAACTATTCCATCTCCAAAAAATGTTCGCTCCCGACAACGGGTATTGTCAAATAGCTGGTCAGGAATAACTAAATCTCCTGGGGCGATATCTTCCCTTAGGGATCCACACGCATTTACACTGACTATATTTCGCACCCCCAATAATTTTAAAGCAAAAATATTAGCACGATAATTTACTTCTGATGGGCTCAGTTGGTGACCTAAACCATGCCTGGCCAGGAAAGCAACCCGCTTTCCTTCCAAGATTCCTGTAATTACTGGTGCACTTGGTTTTCCAAATGGAGTGTCCATGGCATTCTCTCGTTTATCTAATAATCCTGGGAAATCATACAAACCTGAACCTCCTATGATTGCCAGTGCAATTGGTTCAATCATCGTTCCCTCCATTTTCCGTATATATACTTTTACTTAAATGTTTACTTTGGATTTCGCCGGTAATTGTTATTGTGAGAGCGTGTTTTCCACAGAGAATCTCATCACCAGAAATTACAGCAACTGGAGTAATTACAGGTTGGTCATTAATGAGAGTGCCATTTTTTGAACCCAGATCTTCTAACCACCATTGTGCATGATGAAATCTGAGACGAGCATGATAGTTGGACACATTCTCATCCATTAATTGACAATCACATTTCGCAGATCGACCTATCGTGACTTCATCTGTTACAAAAAATCGGATATTTTCTGGAACATCCAATGCTGCTATTGCCAGGTTAATGGATGGAGATTTCCGATTAGATAGCCAATTGCCTTGCAGTCTGTTCTCTTTCCAAAGATAATAAAATAAGACCAAAATGAACGCATATAGACTGATACTTACAAGGATTCTCAGGACAAGAAATATTATTGCAGTCATTCGGTAGGTTTGTCTATCATTGGTAGCACATCTTTTACGTGGTTGGATGATTTTGATGAATTGCGATGGGTTGGTCCTTCTGTTTGTTGTGATTGAAGTATATCCTGACCGAAGATCAGTGTAACCCCTGCCAGGGAAATCACATCACCTGGATAAAGAATACTTTGATTAATTCTATCTCCATTAACATAGGTACCACCTGTAGAATTAAGATCGAATACAACAAAATGGTCCTTGATTTCTCTTAACTGGGCATGATTGCGTGAGATGCGTGGATCATCAATCACAATGTGATTATCTAATCTCCTACCAATGTTGATCACGGTTTGATCAATTGAGATTATCTCAGAGCCATGTAAAATGAGAAAGGAATTAATGGGTCTTTCTAACTTTAATTTCTTGTTCTCCGTATTCAATTGGATACCACGAGTCTCAGTTATATCTCCAAGGCTGAAAGATGCATATACTTGGACCTCACTATCAGTCATTGAGCTGTCTGATGATATGGATAATATCGGTTTGGATAAAAATTCAAACCCGGCTTCAAGTCCTGTAGTTTCAAGGTTATCAGCCAATTCATCCAAAAAACCAGCCTTTTGTTTCCATCTGGATAGATTGGAAGAATTGGCCACGATCACATATACATTCGGGGCGAGTTCACTTTTATCTTCCTGGATTATTTTTTGAGAATACATGACTGAAGCAAGTTTTTGTGAAATTTGATCTTCAGGTTTTCCAGACGGTATGAATTTCACCAAACGTTCTTCGATGAATGATTTTATTCGAGCTTCCAGATCATCAAGTGTACTCAATCTTTGTTACCTTTTTTTCAATATTTTTATTAAACATTATAGAGGCGGGGAAAGTTTTATGCAAGGTCATTTAGATTAGACATGGGGGTTACTCTGGCAAAAAAAATATATTGTTTTGGTTGGCGAAATATGATCCAACAAGATAATTAATTTGAACATAATTAATTAGCTCTTGTTGATCTATCATGAATGCGGTAAAGAAACTGCTTACGCCTCAGAGAAAAAAGATAAATTTCAACCCAAATTCCATATATATCCAAGATCACATCGGATATTCTTTACCCTAGAAAAAAGTCAATTATTTTCCAACAAATTTAGAATATTTTACACAAAAAAGGCTTATTACTTATCTAAAGAAGGGTTTTTTTATCCTCAACTAAAACATGGCAGAATTTATCGAAGTTCTACTTTGCTATCATGTCGCTTGCAGTATCCAGGGCAAGGATTTCATCCTTGGCTAATCTCCAGCCAACAGCTCCGTTATTTTGTTGAACCTGTTTCAGGTTTTTTGCGCCTGGTATGGGCAAAGTACCTTTACAAATCAGCCAGTTTAATGCCACCTGACTGGGGGTCTTATTTCCATGTCCATTTCCAATTTCAGTCATCAGTGTAAGAAGTGGCTTAATCTCTTTTATCAAACTGGAAAACCGCGGTCCCCTGGCGCCTGGGGGAGGAGATTCGGGAGAATATTTTCCTGTTAGTAACCCTTGGGCTAATGGGCTATAAGCAATTACACGAACGCCAAGTTCCCGACAACGAGCTAATAATCCGTTTTTCTCGATCTGTCGGTTGAGAAGATGATATTCTACCTGATTGGATGCCAGTTTGATTTGGCGATTGGATAGGGCATTATATGCCCGTTTTGTTTGGCTATTGTTAAAGTTTGAAACACCTATAACAATTGTTTTGCCGGATCTAACTTCTTTAGCCATCGAATCCATTAAGGATTCAATCGGTAACAAGAATAATGGCCAGTGAATCTGATATAGGAAAACATGGTCCAATTGCAATCGGTTTAAACTGTTTTGCAATGCCTTATGCAGTGAATTTTTAGAGAATCGCCATGGATAGGGAAAGAATTTGGTTGCAATAAAAACAGATTTTCCCGTTGTCTTCAGAAGTTTTCCTAATATCTGTTCAGAACGTCCTTGACCGTAGACTTCAGCAGTATCGAAGAAATTAACACCTGCATCCAAACATGCTTTAAAAGCAGCCTCTATATCTTCATCATTATAACTACCGCCATAATTCCAGAAGAATCGATCTCCCCATGCCCAAGCTCCAACTCCAATTTCAATATTATCCAAAGAACGAGTATCTTCTACAGATTGTTCAGTCATTGTACCTCAGGGAGATTTAGTACATAAATAATCAAGAATTCTATCATGTATCTTGCTTATTCGGGGTATACATGTTGCCTAAAGCAGGATAAAATCGATCAATATTCTTTTTTTGAACTAATGGAACTCCAGCCGCTTGACATTGTGAAGCGGCTGGCGCTCCCTGAGTTCGGGAGGGCAGGATGACAATTAACTTTGGTGGGGAACCAACAGAATCTCCAGCTGATCTGGCCAAACGATTAGCTTTACCCTTTTCAGATTTGCGTTTATTAACTCGTGCATTAACACATCGTTCCTATGTAAATGAACACGATGAAGCATTATCGGATAACGAAAGACTCGAGTTTCTGGGGGATGCAGTACTTGATTTTATTGTAGGAGCCTGGTTATTTAACCATTATCCCGAGAAAGCAGAAGGAGAATTAACACGGATGAGGTCAGCCTTGGTCCGAACAGAACAATTAGCTGATTTTGCCAGGCAGTTAAACTTGAGTGTGGCGATGAGACTTGGGCGAGGTGAGATACAAGCTGGAGGTCGGGAGCGAGATATTTTGTTATGTGGAACATTTGAGGCATTGGTCGGAGCATTATATTTACAAACAGACATAAAAACAGTCCAGATATTTATCCATGGTTTATTGGAAAAAACAAAGGAAAAATTCCTGTTACAATCCGATTCTTTTGACCCTAAAAGTACGTTGCAAGAGTGGTCCCAAGCCAATAAATTGGGTATTCCAAAATATGTTACAGTAAACACTTCAGGACCAGATCACGACAGATTATTTGAAGTAAATGTACTGATAAGCGAAAAGATCTATGGAACTGGGATGGGTCATAGCAAGCAACTTGCTTCTCGACTAGCTGCTCTTAATGCCATTAAATCGATAAATGATCTCTTAGGATAGAAAAATACAATTATGCCATTACGGTTAAAATCGCTCGAGTTACATGGATATAAGACATTCGCATCCAGAACAAGGTTTGAATTTTCGGATGGAATTACTGCTATTGTTGGACCGAACGGATCAGGAAAATCAAATATTGCTGATGCGTTGCGTTGGGTTCTTGGAGAACAATCATACTCAATTTTACGCGGGAAAAAGACAGAAGATATGATTTTCTCTGGCTCTGAAAATAGATCTCGAGCAGGTATGGCTTCCGTATCGATCATATTTGATAACGCTGATAATTGGTTACCTGTAGATTTTTCAGAAGTTGATTTAGCTCGAAATGCTTATCGTGATGGTCGGAATGATTATTTGTTAAATAGTCAACATGTTCGTTTACGGGATATCAATGAATTACTAGCCCAATCAGGGTTGAGCGAAAGGACTTACACCATTCTGGGTCAAGGGCTTGTAGATGCTTCACTGGCTTTAAAAGCAGATGAAAGACGACGTCTTTTTGAAGAAGCAGCCGGCATTGGTCTTTATCGATCTCGTCGTGAGGAAGCCCTTAGGCGATTGGATACAACTCGACGTAATCTTGATAGGGTATTGGACATACTTGCAGAACTGGGACCACGTTTGCGAAGCCTGGAGAAACAAGCCAAGCGTTCCCAGGATTACCTTCAAGTACAAGCAGATTTACATGATTCATTACGTGAATGGTATGGCTACCACTGGAACCGCGCCCAAAGAGAAATGAACGAATCCCGGGACTTGGCACTATCCCATGACGCAAAATTACAGGAAGTACGTGAAGCCCATCGGGATATTCGTCAGAAATTCTCAGAATTCAGAGACAGGTTGCAGAGTCTCCGTTCACAATTAAATTCGTGGCATCGCGAGTCATCCAAATTACATACTAATAGAGAAACTATTAGTCGTGAAATGGCTGTCCTTGAGGAAAGAAGGAGAGCACTAACTGAAAATAAGCAAAATGCATTGGTTGAATTAAGCCGCTTAGAAGTGGAAATCGGGGCAATAAATGATCGATTGATTGAAGCTACAAACGACTCAGACCTTTTACAACAAGAATGTAATGAATCTGAATCACAACTTGAGGTATCACAAAGTAATCTCAATTCAAAAAAATCTGAAAGGAAGCAATCTGAAGAGTTGCTTGATAAAACAAATAGTGATATTGTAAAAGCTTTAAACCGACAAAATCAGATCAATGCTCAACTGGGAGAAGTGTTAAAGAGAATTGATATACAGCAACAAAAATTAGATAACATTAATGAATCCATAACCGGGGCTCATGAGAAAGTAGAACTCAAAGAAGATTATTATTCGAAAAGTATGGTCAATTGTGAGCAAGCAGAAATAGCTCACAAAGAGATAGAGAATAAAATAGCTGGAGCGAAATTACAAGTTCAAATATTAGAATCAGAGAAATATACACTTGAAATAGAATTATCGGATTATTCATCGCAAGTTACTCGATTAAAGGCGCAACAGGAGGTTTTACAACAAGCAGAGCGATCCCTAATTGGTTTTGCCGATGGTGCACGTCTGGTCATGGAATCTGCCAGGAAATCTGATGTAAAAACAGGAGTACAGGCATTAAGTTCTTTATTGGATGTGCCATCCAAATTTGAAAAAGCCATTGCAGCAGCTTTGGGCGAATTCGTGGATTCTATAATTTGCCAATCAGATTCAGAAATTGAAAAAGCCATCGAACTTCTTGAGTCTGAAAAATCTGGGAGAGCGACGTTGCTTCCATCAGATAGACTTATATCTATGGGAGAAATTAAGACCCCACAAGAAAAAGATTGTCTCGGCTTGGCTGGTGATTTAGTAAATATTATTCCAGAATTCAGGCCCGTGGTTGATTATTTGCTCGGTCGTGTAATCGTTGTAACCAATCGACAGGTAGCAAGAAGATTAATTAGTAATATTCAAAAAGATATAAAAATTGTTACGTTGGCAGGAGAGGTTTTTTATGCAAGTGGTCCAGTCCAGATCGGTAAGCAATCTAATACTGGGATATTGAGCCGAACTCGGCAAAAAAGAGAAATTCAGGAAGAATTAATTAAAAAAGAAAGAAAGCTGGAACAAGTTTTTGCTGATGTCCAAGAACTTGTTCAGAAGATTGCATCATTACAAGAGAAACTTAATAAAGATGATGAGAAATTTCGAAAGGCTACTTCTCATTTAGAGATTAGTAGAAATATTGAGAGAAAAGCCAAAGACGATCTGGAATTGGCTAAGCTAAATCTCGATTGGCTGACAGATCAAAGTGTTAGTATAAAGGAAGAAATCGAGACTGCAAATTCTCAATTGCATAAATTAAACCTGGATTTTCAAATTGCCGGAGATGAACATAAGCTTCTTAAAGAATCAGCACGAACCCAAGCGAGATTTCTAGCAGATATAAATATTACAGAATTTAGCGAACAAGTTGCTTATTGGAGCACACAGCTGGCGGTGGCGAGGCGTGCTCTTAGCGATGCGCAGAAGCGGAGGACTGAACATTTAGAAGTATTAATTAGTCTGGAAGAACAAAAGAATAATATTTCGGATAAGCTGAAAGAATATAATTTTACTATCACATCTTTGGATTCAGAAAAGATTAAATCGCGTGAGCTCGAAAATGAATTAAATGAACAGCTTGAGAAACTACGAGTTTTAATCGAACCTGCAGAAACAGATTTGGAGAATGCAGAGCTTAATGAAATTGAATTACAACAAGATGAGATTAAAAGTCAGCACACACTGGCATTAGCAGAAAAATATTACAACCAGATCCAGTTGGATTTTGGACGAAAGCAAGAAGCAGTAGCTAATTTGCGCCAGAAAATCGAGGATGATTTTGGATTGGTTTCACTTGAATATGCAACGAATGTTGATGGTCCAATTCCATTGCCATTTGATGGTTTGGTTGAACATATGGTTACCGTGGATGTTCTGCCATCTGACTTGGAAGAGACCCTCTCTCGTCAACGAATGCTCTTAAGACGGATGGGTCCTATTAATCCTGAAGCACAGCAGGAATATGAATCAGTATCAGAAAGACATAAATTCCTTGATTCTCAATTGGAAGATTTGAAAAAGGCAGAAATCGATATTAGAAAGGTAATTTCAGAATTAGACGAAATTACAAGACAGGAATTCTTAAAAACTTTTTCTGCGGTTGCAGATGAATTTAAAAAAATATTCCATCGATTATTTGGGGGAGGATCTGCCAAATTGATGTTAACAGATCCGGAAAATTTAAATGAAACAGGTATTGATATTGAAGCCCGATTGCCTGGAAAGCGTGAACAGGGATTGGCTTTATTGTCCGGTGGAGAACGAAGTCTGACAGCGATTGCTCTAATCTTCTCATTATTGAAAGTATCTCCGACACCTGTTTGTGTGATGGATGAAGTTGATGCCATGTTAGATGAGGCTAATGTTGGTCGATTTCGAGATCTTGTCAGTGAGTTATCCACTGAAACACAATTTATTATCATTACCCATAATCGGAACACAATCCAGGCTGCAGACGTCATTTATGGTGTGACAATGGGTCGGGATTCTGTAAGTCAGATAATTAGCTTAAAGTTGGATGAAGTAAACGATGAAATGTTGCGAGGTCAAGCAGTCCGGTGATGATCATTAAAAAAGGAAAAGCGATTGACATCAAAGTCAATCGCTTTTTTTATTTAAGTGATGCAAAATTACTCTATCCGAGAAAATCTTGTAAAGTCGGATCAACCGGGATACGATCCATATAATAATCATAAATGATTAGGTCTGAATTTGATCTGATCTCAGCCACCCAATCAGAGAAAAATTGATCTGTTTGATTCTTATACTCTTCTGCAGTAAGTGGGCGTTCCTCATGTCCAATAACCTGGATGATGTGGTACCCAAATTGTGATTGGACAGGCTGGCTGATATCACCGATTTTTAAATTAAAAGCTGGATCTTCAAATTCAGCAACCATTCTTCCGCGTGGGAACCAGCCCAGATCTCCACCAACTGATCCACTGCCGGTATCACTCGAATACTCAAGGGCAAGTTCTGTCCAATCGCCACCATCAACAAGGAGCTGACGGACTTCATTCGCCGTAGTTTCATCTGAAACCAATATATGCCGTGCCCAGACTTCGTCAGCTAAAGCTGGAACTTCGGAAGTAATTTCTGCATACAGTTTATTGCGGTATAAATCATCTTCAAATAATTTCCTTACATCCGCTTCAGAAAAACCGAATCCCTTATAATTGTCCAAAGCCAACTGGTATTCTCCCTGATAACCTTCCAGAGTATAGGGTGTAGCAGAAGGGGTGGCTGAAGGAACTGTTGTGGGTGTAGCAGATGTATCTGGTGTAGATGTTGCTGCCAGTGTTGCGGTTGGGAAAGGAGAAGGGGTTGGAGAGGGAGGGACCAATGCCTTTTCGGTTGCATTTAAGGTGGGGAAGATAACGGAAGTTGGAACGATGGTAGGTGTTGGAGTCCCATCTGGGAAATAACCAAAAGCTGCTTGTATTGCCTTATCAATTTCCTCAGCTGAAATCGAAATTCCCCTCCTTTGTGCTTCTTGACGAATGATGATATTATCCACCATCTGGTTTAACACGCTCTCACCAAGTGAGGCAGTATCATCAAGTTGAGTTTGAATTTGCTGAAGGGTGCCTCCAATCGTTGAATCAGTGTTTGGGTCAAGACCAAACATTTGAGCAAATTGGTAGTATTGCATATATTGAGAGATCAACTGTTGCCGGGTCAACCTTACATGTGATTGAAAAGCCTCAGTTGTTATGCTTTCTCCGCCAACCTTCGCGACTGGTTGCCTCGCGCGTAAAACGGTTTGACTGAGAATACCATAACCTATCAAGATGATTACAACCACAACAATACTAATGGTTACATATGCAATAGTCCGGATCTGCTGGCGTTCTTTTTGTAACCTTACGATGTGTTTCTTACTTACAATTTTGGATGGCGGTTTTTTTGCCATATTCGCCTCACTTGAAAAAAATCCGGGGTATGGGAAAAGAATATTGTTTATACCCCGGGGTGGTTAATTATTAATAGCTAGCGGTCTTCTTCTGCTTGGTCACCTGTAAAAGGAAGCAATGCGACATGGCGGGCGCGCTTAATGGCTGTAGCCAATGCTCTTTGATGAAGAGCACAGGTTCCTGTTTGTCGGCGTGGCCGAATTTTTCCTTCTTCTGTAATTAAGCGACGGAGAAGTTCAGTTTGCTTATAATCTATTTTTAAATTTTTGTCAGCGCAAAATTGACAGAATTTAGGCCTTGAAAAATATTTTCTTTCTCCTCGTTGCTGATGTTCGTTATTATCGTATTGTTCCATGGATATTTACTCCGTTGTTGGTCTTAGTTCGAATTAGAAGGGGAATTCATCTTCATCAATCCGTTTAATAATTTCATCTTGTACATTAATATCTTCATTTTGTTCTGTGGCTGTTCCACGGCGGTCGCCTATGATTAACATCTCGGATGCAACAACTTCAGTTGTTGTGTGCTTATTTCCTTCCTTGTCATCCCATCTTCTGGTCTGCAATCGCCCTTCAATATAAACTTGTTGACCTTTAATCAAATGCTGCTTGCAAATTTCCGCAAGGTTCTCCCAGGCGATAATATTGAACCATTCAGTTTCACTATGGCGTTCGCCATCTGAGGTGGTCCATGTGCGGTTTGTAGCCAGAGAGAAAGATGTAACAGGGCGTCCGGATGAGGTATAGCGCATTTCAGGATCTCGTCCCAAATGACCAATAAGCATGACCTTATTTAAACCGCGACTCATTTAATTCACCTTCCAGTTGTGAAGTACAAAGATTTTCCGACATATTATTCAACTACAGTAATCATATAACGCATCAGCGGTTCAAGAAATCTTAAATATTGTTCCAACCCAATAACGCTGGTTGGTGGCATGGATGTGTTAAATAAAACATATTGACCTTCGCGTTGCTTGTTGATTGCATAGGCCAATCTTCGGCGACCCCAAACGTCTGTTGTTTCTATCTCGCCTTTTAATTCTGTTATCCATCCTTTAATTTTTTCAATAGAATCATTAAAAGCAACATCGTCCAGATCTGGATGGATAATACACATGAGCTCATATTTATGCATTGGGAACCTCCTTTCCTCGGGATTGTTCTCAGACATCACCACAGGGAGCTGAGAACGGAAAGCCCACTCAACGCATGGGCTGAGTGAGATTAGCCAATAGTTTACTACACAGTATCACTTTTGCGAAGAGGTAGTTTTGCTGGCTGGAAGGATGTAAATTGGGTTGCTAAAAATCCAACCTCTTCGCTTTCCTAAATAGTTACGATGTACTTCCACTCTATAAACCCCGGGTTCTTTGGTTGTGACCACAAGGTTCTGCTTTCTGGTTTTCGTAATGATCTTCCCATCTTTTAATAAACTGATTTCTGCTTTTCCAGGTATTTGGATTTGAAGTGTGATACTGCCATCCAATTCAATTACGTCCCCCATAATGACTTCCTTATCCTTGCTGTGGGCTGAAAATCGAAAGCCTCGTGTAGAAGCGGGTAAATCATAACCAACAAAGGCATTTCCATTTGCAAGAGATTCGTATAGGATGCGACTATCGGACATATAATTGCCACTTAAAACTTTTGAAGTTAATAGATGGGTATTTATTGCCGAAAAATGGAATCTATAGGGAAAAATTGTTTTTCGAATCGGACCCATGTGCATAGGTATTGCGTGAGAATCTGACCCTCCGATGGCAACTACAGGTTTACCTTTTGCAAGTAGTGAATCCCAAATCTTTAAAGTATCAGGAAGGGGACTATGTGCGATCAGCTCTGGGAAGAAAGCACATATTAATGCACCTAATCTACTTTTTACTGTGGTTTTAAGTTCACTGAGGCCATTCCATAATTCTATGCCTGTAAATCCATTGATCTCCCAGTCTTCCCATGAAATATCTGATTCGTTAAACAATGGAAGTTCCGGATCAATGGGATGAGCAATAAAAGATAAGCCCCCATTATATTTTACACGATTGATAAGTTCTTGTGAGTTATCTGCATAGATTGCCATCTCATCGGAAACTCCAAATACTAGAAGGTGGTTTTTCTGGGGTGTACGACCTTGATCATGAACTTCTTCTCCGGTCAGGAGGAGGGTTTTTTGTCCATTCTTACTTATGTACCCAGACAAGTTATGGACAAGTACATTGTGATCTGTGATTATGATCGCATCAAGATGAGAGTCAATCGCAGCCTGTGCAATTTCCGAGTGATGACCACTACCGTCCGAATAGGTTGTGTGGATGTGAAGGTTAATGACTAATTCTTGCATATATTTTGCAATCCAAAATCAATAAGAAAATAGTAATAAAAAAACCTGGAAAGTTGGAATGAGATTGTCCTAATAATATTATTCCTTGTGAATGAGTATTAATCATGCTTCTAAAATTAGAATGACAAGTGAACAAGATAACTATATCATAACGGTTGATGATTTAATTGTCTACTTGAGATTTCAAAAAGCCATCAAATTATTAGGAAGAAGATTACTCTTAAGGAAAAAATATTTCCAAAACGATTTTTCTTCTTTTGTTCTGTTTCTTCGTTAGAATAATTTATGGAGGATGGTTTTTTACACTTAAAGGATAAATAATAGTGTCAATAAGGATACTTGTCAAACTGAAAATGACAGAGTAAGATAGGAATATGGATCAGTTAAGGAATAATTATAAAAAAGTCGCCTATGTTTTTGGTATTATTATTCTGATTATTGTTGTTGTTAAATTTCAACAACTTATTATCGAAATGAATCATCTTGAATGGCAACGAAATTTGATCCAGACCCA